>NZ_JBVIIE010000057.1:0-55913 GCF_055569945.1 Streptomyces sp. NPDC031340 | reverse complement strand
CTTCGGTCTTGCGTTTCCGACTCTATCAGATCTTTTCTCGATCCGATTTCCTCGGTGCTTTCCAGGTTCCCGCTCTCGCGTTTCCCTTTCCGGCGGTTCCGACTTTATCAGAAGTTTCGCGCCGGACTTACCGGCCACTCTTTTCCGATTCATCGGGGGTGCTTCTCCCGGATCGGTGATCGATGATCGCCGATGCGTGAAGCAGACAGATGTTCACTGCTGCCGACCGAACCAGGTCCAGTCCAGGCAACTGGTCAAATCTACCTCCCCGCTCGCTCCGTGTCAACGGATCTTCGTGGGGCGGAGAAGAGAGTACCAGCTCGGCGAGCCCCTCCGCACATCAGGCGGCCGTGGGCACCACCGCGCTCCGCTCCGCCTCCTCGACGTCGCCCGTCTCGCCGGCGCGTGCCGCCCGGCCGCCCAGGACGAAGACGTACGCGAGGAAGACCAGCTCGGCGGCGATTCCGATGCCGATGCGGGCCCATGTGGGCAGGCCGGAGGGGGTGACGAAGCCTTCGATGGCTCCGGAGACGAAGAGGACGAGCGCGAGGCCTATCGCCATGCCCACCGCGGCTCGCCCTTCCTCCGCTAGGGCCGTGCGCCGGGAACGCGGGCCCGGGTCGATGAGGCTCCAGCCGAGACGGAGTCCGGTGCCGGCGGCGACGAAGACGGCCGTCAGTTCCAGCAGGCCGTGCGGGAGGACGAGGCCGAGGAAGGTGTCGAGCCGGCCCGCCGAGGACATCAGGCCGAAGCCGACGCCGAGGTTCAGCATGTTCTGGAAGAGGATCCAGAGGACCGGCAGGCCGAGGAAGACGCCGAGGATCAGGCACTGGGCGGCGGCCCAGGCGTTGTTCGTCCATACCTGCGCCGCGAAGGAGGCCGCGGGGTGGCTGGAGTAGTAGGTCTCGTACTGGCCGCCGGGCCGGGTGAGATCCCGCAGCTCGTCGGGGGCCGCGATGGAGGACTGCACCTCGGGGTGTGTGCCGATCCACCACCCCAGGAGGGCGGCGATCACGGTGGACAGGAGCGCGGTGGGGACCCACCAGCGGCGTGAACGGTAGACCGCGGCGGGAAAGCCGTAGGCCAGGAAACGCGTGACATCGCGCCAGGAGGCCCGTCGGGTGCCTGTCACGGCACTGCGCGCGCGTGCCACGAGCTGGCTGAGCCGGCTGCTCAGCTGCGGGTCGGGAGCGCTGGACTGGATCAGGGAGAGGTGGGTGGCCGTGCGCTGATACAGGGAGACGAGTTCGTCGACCTCGGCGCCGCTGAGCCGACGCTGGCGCCTGAGCAGGCTCTCCAGGCGGTCCCACTCCGCCCGGTGGGCGCTGACGAAGACGTCGAGGTCCATCGGTCTGCCTTCTCCTCAGCTGTCGGCTGTTCGGCGGTGGTCGTGGGATCAGCTTGTCGTACGGACGCGCGATGTGCGCTCAGCTTGGCAGACTGGCCATTCACGGGGCAGGTCAGGGGAAGGACGGCGGGCGTGAGTGAGCTGGTGACGGGTGAGGCGGTGGCGCTGGAACTGCGCCCCGCGAGGCTGCCCAGCAGGGTGCTGGCGATACTCCTCGACGTGGCCGTGTACGTGGTGGTCTACCTCGTCGTGACCATCGTCCTGGTCGCCGCCACCGCTTCGCTGGACGAGGCTGCGCAGACCGCGGTGTCGATCGCGGCCTTCGTCCTGGTGCTGGTGGGCGGGCCGATCGCGGTCGAGACGCTCAGTCATGGTCGTTCGCTCGGCAAGATGGCGTGCGGACTGCGGGTGGTCCGGGACGACGGCGGTCCGATCCGGTTCCGGCACGCGCTGGTCCGGGGCGGGATCGGAGTGTTCGAGATCCTGATGACGTTCGGGGTCGTGGCCTGTATCGCCTCCCTGGTGTCGGCTCGGGGACGGCGGCTCGGGGACGTCTTCGCCGGGACCCTCGTCGTGCGGGAGCGGGTGCCTTCCGCGCGGACGGGTTTCGTGCCTCCACCGCCACCCTGGCTGGCCGGGCGGTTCGCGGAGCTGGATCTGTCGGCCGTTCCCGACGGCCTGTGGCTGGCCGTCCGCCAGTACCTGACCCGGATGCACCAGCTGGACCCGCAGGTGGGCTGGACCATGGCGGAACGGCTAGCCTCCGACCTCTCGGCCCGCACGGGGGCGCCGGTGCCGCAGGGGGTGCCGGCGGCGGCGTATCTGGCCGCGGTGCTGCAGGAGCGGCAGGCGCGGGAGGTGCGACGGACCTTCACCAACGGTCCTGCGGGCGTGGGCCGGCCGGCTGCCGACGGAACCGTCGCAGCGGCCTGGCCCGCTCCCGGCACCGCGCAGGCCGCCCACGGTTCGCCGACCGGGTACCAGACGGCCGCCGGGCCGTGGTCCATACCGTCGGGCCCCGGAGCCACAGAGCCCGGATCGCCGGAGCCCGGAACCTCAGGACCCGGAATCTCGGCACCCGGACCGTGGGCGACGTCCGCTCCGCCTCCGCCTGCGGTTCCGTCGGAGGGGCCGGAACACGGATGTCCGCCGGCCGTTACGCGGGACGCTGCGCCGGGCGACCGCCCCAGCACCGGGTTCGTGCCGCCCGCGTGATCCCGGGCGCGGCTCCGGGCCACGGTCGGGGACTGGTCAGGTGAAGACGGACGGGGGCGATTCGAGGTCCTCCAGCTCGACGCCGGGGGCCGCAAGGACCACGTCCCCGGCGATGTGGACAGCGTGTTGTTCGCCGGTGTCCAGGGCTGTGACCTGGTATTCGTCCACCGTCAGGGGGCCGTTGTCAGTGGCGTGTGCTTCTCTTCTCACCAAGGCCCAGGACTGGTCCACGGTGCGCGGGGCGAGGACGGGGTCCGTGAAGGCGACGAGGCGTACGCGGGTTACGGAGGCGGAGGGGGTGAGGCGCAGGAGACGAGTGGTCGCGACGAGGAATGCCGGGGAGGTGCCGGTGAAGGCGTGGGCGCGGACGTTGCCTTCGGTGGCCCGGGTTCCGGTGGGGTCCGTGCGGACCCAGGTGACGCCGTCGAGGGCGGCGCCGCGGACCTGCCAGTCGGCGGCGTGGAGTTCCAGGCGGAGGGGGCGGCCGAGTTCGTCGATGGCGAGGTCGACGGAGCCGTAGTGGTCGCCCGCCGGGGTGACCAGCCGCGAGACATAGCGCCAGCCGGACGGGCCGGGGGCGCACTGGAAGTGTTCTTCTGCGAGGGGGGTGTGATCGTGCGGATCGTGGAGCGAATATCGGCCGCGGGGCATGGGGGTCCTGGGTCTTGACGGGCTGGTCCGGTCACGGACGGCCGCAGGGGCAGGCCCCCGACACGGGGGTGCGGGGGCCTGCCTCGGTGGAGTTGCCGCGGCCGGGGGGCGTGTCAGCGCACCGACACGCCCCCGGTGACCGCAGGTGTCGCCGCCCGTCGCCCGGACGGCGAGCCGCTCAGTAGCGGTAGTGGTCCGGCTTGTACGGCCCGTCGACGTCGACGCCGATGTAGGAGGCCTGCTCGGGACGCAGCTTGGTCAGCTTCACGCCGAGCGCGTCCAGGTGCAGGCGGGCGACCTTCTCGTCGAGGTGCTTGGGCAGCGTGTAGACGCCGATCGGGTACTCGGACTGCTTGGTGAACAGTTCGATCTGGGCCAGCGTCTGGTCCGCGAACGAGTTGGACATCACGAAGGACGGGTGGCCGGTCGCGTTGCCCAGGTTCAGCAGACGGCCCTCGGACAGCACGATGATCTTCTTGCCGTCCGGGAAGGTCCAGGTGTGGACCTGCGGCTTGACCTCGTCCTTGACGATGCCCGGGACCTTCGCGAGGCCGGCCATGTCGATCTCGTTGTCGAAGTGGCCGATGTTGCCCACGATCGCCTGGTGCTTCATCTTGGCCATGTCCGAGGCCATGATGATGTCCTTGTTGCCGGTCGTGGTGATGAAGATGTCGGCCTTGTCGATGACCTCGTCGAGGGTCGTGACCTGGTAGCCGTCCATGGCCGCCTGGAGCGCGCAGATCGGGTCGATCTCGGTGACGATCACGCGGGCGCCCTGTCCGCGCAGGGACTCCGCGCAGCCCTTGCCCACGTCGCCGTAGCCGCAGACGACCGCGGTCTTGCCGCCGATCAGGACGTCGGTGGCGCGGTTGATGCCGTCGATCAGGGAGTGGCGGCAGCCGTACTTGTTGTCGAACTTCGACTTGGTGACGGCGTCGTTGACGTTGATCGCCGGGAACAGGAGGGTGCCGTCGCGCTGCATCTCGTACAGGCGGTGGACGCCGGTGGTGGTCTCCTCGGTCACGCCGCGGATCTCCGAGGCGAGCTGGGTCCACTTCTGCGAGCCGTCGCTGATGGTGCGGTGCAGGAGCTCGAGGATGACGCGGTGCTCGTCCGACTCGGCGGTGTCGACGGCGGGGACCTTGCCGTCCTTCTCGTACTCGACGCCCTTGTGGACGAGGAGGGTGGCGTCGCCACCGTCGTCCAGGATCATGTTCGGGCCGCCGGTGGGGGTGCCGGGCCAGGTCAGCGCCTGCTCCGTGCACCACCAGTACTCCTCCAGGGTCTCGCCCTTCCAGGCGAAGACCGGGATGCCCTGCGGGTTGTCCGGCGTGCCGTTGGGGCCGACGGCGATGGCGGCGGCCGCGTGGTCCTGGGTGGAGAAGATGTTGCAGGAGGCCCAGCGGACCTGCGCGCCCAGGGCGACCAGGGTCTCGATAAGGACGGCGGTCTGCACGGTCATGTGCAGGGAGCCGGTGACGCGGGCGCCGGCGAGGGGCTGCGCGTCGGCGTACTCCGCGCGGATCGCCATCAGGCCCGGCATCTCGTGTTCGGCGAGGGTGATCTCCTTGCGGCCGAACTCGGCCAGGGACAGGTCGGCGACCTTGAAGTCCTGTCGGTTGTCGACAGTCGTCATTACGAGCTGCTCCTCGGGGTTGGGGCGAGGTGGGTACGTCTGGTCTGCGCGGCGGCGGACACAGGGGTGCCCGAAAGAGGACACAGGCATGCCCGCGTGCGCGCAGCGCAGTCCGTCGGAGGCCCTCTCTCCCTCGGCCGGTCCGTGTCGGGACCGCCCGACCGCCATCAGCAGCGACGTCTGGCTCGGATCCAAGCTACACCGGTGGGCCCGCGGGCCCCCAGTCCACGCGAACACATCACGCCGATCAGGACGCGGCGAGCGTCCGGGCGGGCGGACCGTGCGGGCGGCAGGACGGACGACGGGGCCCGCCGGGTGTCCGGCGGGCCCCGTCGTCGTAGGGCGTCGTACGGCGTGGGATGTCAGTGTCCGGCGGGGTGGGTCGCCGGGCCTCCGGGGGTGGCCTCGCGGTCCGGCCCCTTGGCGGCCTCGGCCTCGCTGTAGATGTCCGGTTCGAGGTAGATGACGCGGGCGATCGGGACCGCCGCGCGGATGCGGTCCTCGGCGGCGTTGATGGCGGCGGCGACCTCGGCGGCCGTGTCGTCGTGCTGGACGGCGATCTTCGCGGCGATCAGGAGTTCCTCGGGGCCGAGGTGGAGCGTGCGCATGTGGATGATGCCGGTGACCGTGTCGCCGTCGACGATCGCCTGCTCGATCTTCTTGACCTCTTCCAGGCCCGCTGCCTCGCCGAGCAGCAGCGACTTGGTCTCGCCGGCCAGGACGAGGGCGATCAGGACGAGCAGGACGCCGATACAGACGGTGCCGATGCCGTCCCAGACGCCGTCGCCGGTGAGCAGGGCCAGGCCGACGCCGCCGAGGGCGAGGACCAGGCCGATGAGCGCGCCGAAGTCCTCCAGGAGGACGACGGGCAGCTCGGGCGCCTTGGCGCGGCGGATGAACTGCGACCAGGACAGGCTGCCGCGCAGTTCGTTCGACTCCTTGATGGCCGTGCGGAAGGAGAAGCCCTCGGCGATTATCGCGAAGAGGAGGACGCCCACCGGCCAGTACCAGTGCTCCAGTTGGTGCGGGTGGCTGATCTTCTCGTAGCCCTCGTAGATGGCAAACATGCCGCCGACGGAGAACAGGACGATGGAGACGAGGAAGGCGTAGATGTACCGATCGCGGCCGTAGCCGAAGGGGTGTTGCGGAGTGGCCTGGCGCTCGGCCTTCTTGCCGCCGACGAGGAGCAGGAACTGGTTGCCGGAGTCGGCGAGCGAATGCACGCCCTCGGCGAGCATGGACGAGGAGCCGCTGAAGGCGAACGCCACGAACTTCGATGCCGCGATCGCGAGGTTGGCGCCGAGTGCCGCCACGATCGCCCTGGTGCCGCCTGACGCGCTCATATGTCCGCGTTGTCCCTTCGCCTTTGCCCGTCTGACCCGCTCAGCCCGCTCAGCCCGTCCAGCCCTTTGGGCCAGTTCGGCTCGTCAGGCCTTTGCCCGTCCTTTGCCGGTGGGCCATTCTTGCAGCCCGGCCGGTGGACGGCTCGTCAGGTATCCACAATCGCGGTCATACGATCACGGTGGCCCGGAAGAGCGTGCCCGTTCCGGACACCTCCGCCGTCTCGCCCGCGGGGACGAAGACCGACTGGCCGGGGCCGAGTTCGTGTTCGCCGGCGCGCACACGGCCCGCCGTGCACAGCAGGATCTGCGGGGTCGCGCGGGTGAGGTCGTGGGCGGCGCCGCCCTCGGGCAGCACGTATCTCGACAGGCGGAACTCGTCGATGGGGGTCTCGTAGACCTCCTCGCCGTCGGGGGAGGCTTCCGGGCGCAGGATGCCGGGGTCGCTCGGTTCGAAGCGGACGATGCGCAGCAGTTCCGGCACGTCGACGTGTTTGGGGGTCAGGCCGCAGCGCAGGACGTTGTCGGAGTTGGCCATGATCTCGACGCCGAGGCCGTCGAGGTAGGAGTGCGGGATGCCCGCGCCGAGGAACAGGGCCTCACCGGGCTGCAGGCGGACGTGGTTGAGCAGCATGGCGGCGATCACGCCCGGGTCGCCCGGGTAGTGGTGGGCGATGTCCGCGTAGGGCGCGTACGCGCCGCCGAGGCGGGTGCAGGCCGTCGTGGCCTCGGCCACGGTGCGGCGCATCTCCTCGGGGTCGGCGGAGAGGACGGCGGTGAGCACTTCGCGCAGGGCCGCGTCCGCCGGGCTGGCGTGCAGCAGGTCGACGTACGGCTTGAGGGCGCCGACGCCGAGGCCGTCGAGCAGACCGGCGGCCTCCAGCGGGTCGCGGAAACCGCACAGGCCGTGGAACTCGGTGAGCGCGCAGATGAGTTCGGGCTTGTGGTTGGCGTCCTTGTAGTTGCGGTGCGGGGCGTCGGCCGGGACTCCGCGGCGCTCCTCGTCCTCGTACCCCTGCCTGGCCTGGTCGAGGTCGGGGTGAACCTGGAGGGAGAGCGGGGCACCGGCGGCGAGGAGCTTGAGCAGGAAGGGCAGGCGGGGGCCGAACCTGGCCGTGGCCGCCGGGCCGAGTTCCCGCTCGGGGTCCGCGGCGATCACCTCGGCGAGCGTGCCGCGTCCGGTGCGCGAGGGTGCGCCGGGGTGGGCGCCCATCCACATCTCGGCCTGCGGCTCGCCGCTGGGCTCGACGCCGAGCAGTTGGGGGATGGCGGTCGTCGAACCCCAGGCGTAGGGGCGGATGGTGTTGTCCAGGCGGTCCATGCTGTGTCTCTAGTCTCCATACGTACGCAGCCCAGCGGGCGCTGGCCAGCGGGCGCCGGCCGGAAGGCGCGGGTCCAGGTCAGGCCCTGGTGGCGAGCGCCAGGTAAACGGCGGCGAAATCCGTGATGGCGATCAGTTCGGACAGGGTCTCCAGTTCGGCCCCGGGTTCCGGCTCCAGTTCGCTGATCGGCGTGTCGTGGCTGAGGGCCAGGTCGCGGGCGCCCGGGGCGGCGGTGAGGCCGCCGATCGGGCGGTCGCGCAGCAGCACCACGCGTGCGTGGAGCGCGGGCGGTTCCTCCACGCGGTCGCGGAAGAAGTCGTCGGGGTCGGCGCTGGCCGCGAGCGGACCGGCGAGCAGGGCGCTGTGCGCGGCGAGCGCCTCGGGCAGTTCGGCGACGACCGCGGGGATGCCGGACAACTCAGCCAGGGCGGCGGCGAACCGGCGGCCGGCGGGTCCGGCCGAGACTCCCTCGGTCCACACCAGCGGCAGCGCGTCGGCGAGTTCGGCGGCGAGCGTCTTGGCGGGGTTGCTGTAGGTCGCGATGGCCGGGCCGCAGCGTTCGGCGACCTGGTCGAGGCGGTCGGCGACCTTCTCCAGGGCGTCCGGCGGGGCGAGCAGCAGGCCGATGCGGTCCAGGAGCGCCAGCAGCGGGGTGAGCAGTGCCCACAGCACGCCGGGGGCGGACGCGGCGAGGGGTTCGTCCTGCTCGTACGGGGCCACGGCCAGCGGTACGAACAGGCCGTGGGCGCCCGCGACCGCCTCCGCGAGCGGGGTGCCGGCGGGGGCGACCGCCGCGACCGTGCAGCCACGGCGGTAGGCCGACTCGGCGAGCAGGGCGAGACCCGGTTCGGTGCCGTCCGGGGTGGCGATCAGGAGCAGGTCGACGGAGCCGACCCAGCCGGGCAGTTCCCAGCGCAGGGCGCCCGCGGCGGGGGCGACGCCGGTGGGCGTCAGGCGGGTGACGGGGCTGCCGGGGCCGACAAGGGTGCCGAGGAGGTCGGCGACGGTGGTGGCGGCGGCGCCGGGGCCCGCGATGATCACGGCGCGGGGGCGGCCGTCCGGTTTGAGCTCGTTGACGCCGGCCTCGGCGGCGTGCCGGGCGGCGGTGCGGACGCGGGCGCCGGCTTCGGCGGCGCCGCGGAGCAGACCGCGGTGATCGGCCTCCGAGAGTCCCTCGGGGGCGTCGAGCAGCGATTCGTCGAGCATGGCGGCAGCCTCCGATCGCCGGGGGGTTTACGCGGGACGGCGCGCTTCGTCGACGAGCAGGACGGGGATGCCGTCGCGGACGGGGTACGCCAGACCGCAGTCCTGGCCGGTGCAGATCAGCTCGTTGTCCTGCTCCTTGAGGGGAGCGTGGCAGGCCGGGCAGGCGAGGATCTCCAGGAGGCCGGCTTCGAGCGGCATGGGGTGTCCCTTCGGGGCCGGGGCGCGTGCGGTTGCCCGCCGCGTGCGTGTGCCGTACGGATGTGCCTGGTCAGGGTACCGCCGGTGGACGGACGGTGGCGGCGTCGGGCGGCGTTGGGCGGTGTATCGGTTTCCGGAAGGCTCCCGCACCGCCGCCTACGCGGACTCCGGGGGCGCGCAGAGCAGACAGAGCGCAGGCCGGGCGGGGGCGGGCGGGCCCAGCAGCCGACCAGCCCGACAGGCCGGACAGGGCGCGCAGACAGACCGGAATGCACAGGCCGGACCGGCGGGCAGGCCGGACGGCCGGACAGACCAGGCAGGCCCGACGGACCGGGCAGGTCCAGCACGCCAGGCGGAGCCGACGGGCGGGCACGCCGGACCGGCCGGACGGGCGGCGCACGCCAGACCGGCGGGCAGGGTCAGGCGGAGCCGGCGGGCCGGACCGGCAAACCGGCCTGGACAGGCCGCACAGGCCGGGCACGCCAGACCGGCCGGACGGGCCGCGCACGCCAGACCGGCGCAGGCCAGGCAGGCCGGTGGGGTCGGTGTCAGGCGCGGATGATGGCCAGTACCTCGTCCCGGAGCTTCGCCATCGTCTCCTCGTCGCGCGCCTCCGCGTTCAGGCGCAGCAGCGGCTCGGTGTTGGACGGGCGGACGTTGAACCACCAGTCGGCCGAGGAGACGGTCAGGCCGTCGAGGTCGTCCAGTTCGACGTCGTCGGCGCCTTCGTACGCAGCGCGCACCGCGGCCAGGCGGGCGGCCTGGTCGTCGACCGTCGAGTTGATCTCGCCGGAGTCGGCGTAGCGGTCGTACTGGGCGACGAGGTCGGAGAGGGGACCTTCCTGGCCGCCGAGGGCCGCGAGGACGTGCAGGGCGGCCAGCATGCCCGTGTCGGCGTTCCAGAAGTCCTTGAAGTAGTAGTGCGCGGAGTGCTCGCCGCCGAAGATCGCGCCCGTCCTCGCCATCTCGGCCTTGATGAAGGAGTGGCCGACGCGGGTGCGGATCGGGGTGCCGCCGTTCTCCCGCACCACCTCCGGGACCGACCAGGAGGTGATCAGGTTGTGGATGATCGCGCCGTTGCCGCCGTTCCTGGCGAGTTCCCGGGCGGCCACCAGGGCGGTGATCGCGGACGGCGACACCGGATCGCCGTTCTGGTCGACGACGAAGCAGCGGTCGGCGTCGCCGTCGAAGGCGAGCCCGAGGTCGGCGGCCTCCTCGCGCACCCGCTTCCGCAGGTCCACCAGGTTGGCCGGATCGAGGGGATTGGCCTCGTGGTTGGGGAAGGTGCCGTCCAGTTCGAAGTACATCGGGACGACCGTGAGCGGCAGCCCCGCGAGGACCGTGGGCACGGTGTGCCCGCCCATGCCGTTGCCGGCGTCGACGACGACCTTCAGCGGGCGGATGGAGGTCAGGTCGACGAGGGAGCGCAGGTGGGCCGCGTAGTTCCGCAGCGTGTCGCGCCGGGTGACCGTTCCCGGCGTGGGAACCGGCTCGGGTGCGCCCGACCGCGTCCATTCCTCGACCAGCTCGCGGATCTGCGTCAGGCCGGTGTCCTGGCCGACGGGCGCGGCGCCCGCGCGGCACATCTTGATGCCGTTGTAGCGGGCCGGGTTGTGCGAGGCCGTGAACATCGCGCCCGGCAGGCCCAGCGCGCCCGACGCGTAGTACAGCTGGTCCGTGGAGCAGAGGCCGATCTCGGTCACGTCGGCGCCGCGCGCGGCCGCCCCGCGTGCGAAGGCGCCCGACAGGCCGGGCGAGGAGGGGCGCATGTCGTGTCCGGTGACGATCGCCTCGGCCCCGGTCACCTGGACGAAGGCCGCGCCGAGGAGTTCGGCGAGCGACTCGTCCCACTGGTCCGGGACCACTCCGCGTACGTCGTACGCCTTCACGATCTGCGTCAGATCAGCAGTCACGGCCGGCCCTCCAGGAAGTGATGTCGGTCGCCCCAAAACTACCCGGAGCGGGCGACGGTCTTTCGCGCGGTGGCGCACGGGACCCACAGTCGTAACGTCAGGTCAGCGCGGCTCGGCCGCGGGACGGTTGGGCACGCGGCGCGTGTCGCGCGGGGCACGTCACCCGGCGGAACCCAGCGGAACGTTTCGCGAGACGTCGTGGCGGGGGCCGATCAGTTGTCCGGCGAGCGCAGCACCCGCAGATGGCCGCGCCGGGCGACCTCCATCGGGTCCGCCCCGCGTGCCCCGCCGCCGGCTCCGGCCGCCCGCTCCTGCGGGCGGGCCGCCTCGCGCACCGCGTTGGCGAGCGCCTCCAGGTCGTCGCCGCTCGGGCGGGCCGGCGCGGAACCGTCGAGGAGCCGCACGACCTCCCAGCCGCGCGGCGCGGTGAGGCGCTCGGAGTGCTCGGCGCACAGGTCGTAGCAGTGGGGTTCGGCGTAGGTGGCGAGCGGGCCGAGGACCGCGGTCGAGTCGGCGTAGACGTACGTCAGCGTCGCGACGGCGGGACGGCCGCAAGCGGTGCGCGAACAGCGACGTACAGGGCTCACGACGTTGGACGGTACCGCACTCTTGAGCGGGCCGCGACGACTCTCCATCAGGTCACTCCCCCGTGTCGTGCTGTGAAACGCCCCACACTGTCGCTCGAGCCGCCCCACTGACCTGCGTGGACGGCCGTCCGCGCGGTGCGCGGAGGGGTCGCGCCCGGTCGCCACTCGGGACAAACCCTGTCATTTGCCTTGAGGGCGACGGTCTCGGAGAGATACCGGAGAGATACGGAATCGAGCCCAACCTTGGCTGGAATGGTCATCCTGCGACATGCCGTGCGAGGCGGCCGGACGCCGCGTGGAGCCGGGCGCGGAATCCCGGCGGGGACTACCCTTCACCAGTGATGGACAACCCCGTAACGCCCCGTGCCGCCGGCCCCGGGCCCCGCCGTCGTGACCGCCACGGCCGGGGCATGCGCGGCCCGATCGCGCCGCCCCAGGTGCCGCTCGCCGCGAGCCGCGCCGACGCGTTCGCGGACCTGGTGCAGGACTCCGTGGAGCGTCTGGAACGGCGGTGGCCGCAGCTGGCCGACATCGACTTCCTGGTTCTCGAGGTGCCCCGCCTGGACGGGCCGGGGCAGCCCTACAGCGACGAGGCGGTCCCGCTCGGCGGCACGGTCCCCTCCCGGCAGGGGCGGCCGGCGCGGGTGATCGTCTACCGGCGGCCGGTCGAGATCCGCACGAAGGGCCGGGACGAGCGGGCCGCGCTGGTGCACGAGGTCGTGGTCGAGCAGGTCGCCGACCTGCTCGGCCTGACGCCGGAGACGGTGGATCCGCGCTACGGCGAGGACTGAGGACCGAGAACCCGCGCTGCGGCAAGGACTGAGAACCGGGCTACGGCGGGGGCTGCTCTCCTCCCGCTCGCCGCCCCCGGTTCCCGTTCCGCCCGCCGCCTCGCACCTACCGCTGGAGCACCGACAGGTCCTCCTCGGCCTCCGGCACCGCGACGGTGCCCCGGTCGTCGGGCAGGGTCTGCACGGTGAAGCCGGGCACCCCCTCCTCCGTCGCCGCCAGCGTGCGCGCCGCGTACACCGGGCCGCCGGACAGCGGCTCCACCGTCAGCGCGTACGTGCCCTTCAGGCCGTCGGGGACCGGGGCGTCGACGTCCTGCGTCGTGCCGGCCTTGATCGTGAACGTCCGTGACACCGCCGTGCCGCCCTCGCTGCCCGCCGACGCGGTGACCTTCACGCGCGCGGTGCGGTTCGGCGCCGTGAGGGAGAGGGTCGAGCCCTTGCCGCTGTTGTCGGCGGCCGTCGAGCGCCCGCCGACCTCGCCGGTGGCCGGGATGAACGCCGTCTCCTGCTTGGTGCCCTTGCCGCGCACCACCCGCAGCGCCGCGACGACCGGCGCCGACTGCCCGGTGGGCGTCAGCACCAGCGACCCGGCCTCGCCGCGGGTGACGTCGCCGAGGTCGACGGCGGTCGTCATGCCCGCCTTCACGTGCAGTGTCTCGTTCCCCGCGGGCGTGATCAGCCCGGACGGGGAGGCGAGCCGTACCTTCAGGTCGGCGTCCGCGTCACCCGGTGCGAAGGCGATCAGGCGCACGGCCGTGGCGTCCTTCGGGATACCGGGCAGGACGAGGCTGCCCGCCGGGTCCGTGGCGGCGGCCAGCCAGTCGCCGCCGAGCGTGTCGTCCAGGGCCTGCACGGCGGCGCCGACGCGTCCGCTGCGCACGTTGACGTGCAGGGTGAGGTTGGTCTGCTTCTCGTCGGTGAGCGTGGACAGCAGGATCGGCTCGCTGGAGTGCGGCTGGACCGTGAGGCCCTCGCCCACCGTCGACTTCAGGGCGCCGTCCTTGCCGTAGAGCTCGAGGTCGACGACGGCGGCGGAGTCGTCGGGGTTGGTCAGGTGCACGTAGTCGGTGCGGGCGGCGTCCGTGCTCGTGCCCGGGAACCAGAACTCCGTGTCCGGCGCGGTGCAGTTGAGGCCCTGCAGGCCGCGGCCGGCGCCCGCGGCGACCTCCGTGGTCTCCTGCACGGTCCAGCCGGGCGCGAACTTGCCCTCGGCGGTGCCCAGCAGGGCCGGTGCGTCGCCGCCCGAGGTCTCCCCGGTGGCCGGCGTGCCCGGCTTCTCGGGGGCGAGGACCGGCTTGTCGGCCTTCTTCTTGCCGCTGCCCGAGCCCTTTTCGCTGCCGGATCCCTTCCCGCTGCCGGTCTTGCCGCCCGTGTCGCCCGTCCCGTCGGCCGACTGTTCGGTGGCGGACTCCAGTTCGGCCTTCCCGGTGCTGCCGGTGCCCTTGGTGACGGGCGTGAACGACGTGTACGCCGTGTCGGCGAGGTCGGAGGAGCTGGGCGCCGGGCACACCAGGCTGGTGCGCTCCACGGGCAGCTCGGCGGCCGCCTTGGCGGTGTCAGCGCCCGTCGTGCCGGAGGCGCCGGGCGCGGTGAGCGAGGCGAATCCGGTGACGGCGGCCAGCGCGGCCGCGCCGGCGATCAGGGACAGGGTGGTGCGGTTCACTGCTGACTCCCGTCGGGGCGCTCAGGGGCGTGCGGGTGCTGCTGCGCCGGGTCGTAGGCGGGGTCGTAGCCCTGCTGGTAGGACGGGTCGTACGCCGGGTCGTACGCCGGCTGCCCCGCGTACTGGTCCGGTGCCGCGTCGCCGTACCCGTACTGGTCGTACTGGCCGTACTGGTCGTACTGACCGCCTTGGCCACCCTGGCCGCCTTGGCCACCCTGGCCGCCCTGGTACGGGTCCGCCGGGTACGTCTGGTCGGCCGGGTAGGTCTGGTCGTACGTGCCGGCCGGGTACTGCTGGGCGCCCTGGTACTGCTCGCCGTACTCGCCGTATCCGGCGCCCGCGTAGGCGGCCTCGTCCCAGTCTCCGTAGGACTGCTGCTGCGGGACCGGCGCCGGAGTCTCCTCCGCCGTCGGGACCGCCGGCTCCCGTTCGCCGCCCGTCTCATCGGCCTCGGCATCGACCTCGGCCTCGGCTTCGGCCTGGGCGCGCAGGCGGCGGGCGCGGCGGCCCTCGCCCTCGACGGCCTGGGCGGGGACGGCGACCTCCTCCTCGGGGAGGTCGTCGTCGACGTCGCGGCGCCGGCCGGGCAGGGCGAGGACGACGAGGACGACGGCGAGCGAGCCCTGCGCCCACAGCCAGGCGGTGTGACCGACCGGGTCGTCGAAGGTGACGTCCAGCTTGCCGCCGGAGGCGGGGAGTTCGAAGCCCTGGGCCCAGCCGTCGACCGTGGTGCGGGTGAGCGGCTTGCCGTCCAGGGTGGCCGTCCAGCCCTCGGCGGCGGTGTCGGCGAGGCGCAGGACGCGCCCGTCGGAACCGGCCGGGACGGTGGTGTGGATCTCGACGGGCCCGGCGGCGACGGGCTGCGGGGTGCCGGAGCCGGACGCGCCGACGATCGTGGCGCGCGCGACCTCCTGGTCGACCCGCCACAGGGCGCCGCCGTCCTGCTGGCTCAGGCGCGAGAGGCCGGGCGTGGCGTCCAGGATCCGGGTGACCTCGCGGGGCGCGCCCTTGTGGACCAGGACGTAGCGGACGGCGAACTTGCCGAGCTGGTCGGCCTGGTCGGCGCCGGAGCCGGCGACGAGGTTGGCGACGACCTTGTCGAGCCTGCCGTTGCCGCCGCCGGCCGCGGCGAGTTCGGCATCGCCGAGACGGGCGCCGGAGCCGCGGACGAGGGTGTAGGCGACGTGGGCCGCGGAGTCGCTGTCCAGCACGAGCGTGCGGGGCTGGTCGCGGGTGCCGCCCTCCTCGGCGACGAACGCGGGCACCTGCACCGGGTCGCGTCGTTCGAGGGGGTCGCCGGCGCCGCGGATCATCCAGCCGGCGGCGGCCACCAGCGGGCCCACGGCGCAGGCGAGCGCGATCAGCGCGGCCACCGGCTGGCGCCAGCCGAAGCTCTGCTCGGCCACCCGGGCGCGTGCCCCGTCGGCGCCCAGCAGGGCGGCGGACAGCACGGCCAGGCCGTAGACCAGGGTGGCGGGGCCGGCCCAGGCCGAGCCGTTGGACAGCGCGGCGAAGACGAGGCCCACCAGGGCGACCGCCCAGGCCGTCCAGATGCCGAACTGCCGCTCGGAGCGCAGCAGTGCGGCCAGCGCCGCCGCCACGATCCCGATGAGCGTGAGCCCGCCGACCGTGCCCGGACCGCCGGGGCTCGTGCCGAGCAGGTCGAGCGCGGAGGCCGCCGAGGCGCCGTACGCGAGGCCGGCCTCCTGGAAGAAGCCGAACGGCAGCAGGGACAGCGACCAGGGCGCGAGGACCAGCAGCGGGGTGCCGAGCTGGGCCAGGAAGCGCAGGGCGTAGGGGGTGATGTCGGCGCGGCGCACGGCCAGCACGGCGATGCCGAGGACCAGCGCGACGGGCCACACGATCGGCGTGAACGCGGTGGTGATCGTCAGCAGCAGCGCGTACGCCCAGGTGGCGCGCCAACTGCCGCGCGCGCCGGAGGCGTTGGCCAGGCCGGCGGCTGCGACGCCCGCCCGGGCGAGCAGCGGCAGCAGCACGGCCAGCACGGCGGTGCCGATGCGGCCGCCCGCGAGCGCGCCGGTGGCGGCGGGCAGGAAGGCGTAGAAGACGGCCGCCCAGGCGCGCAGCAGGCGCGACTCGACGAGCGGGCGGGAGGCGAAGTACGCGGTGCAGCCGGCCAGCGGCACCGAGCCGACGAGCAGGACGGTGACCGCGAGCCCGGTCGAGCCGAACAGCGCGGAGGCGAGCAGCGCGACGATCGCGAGGTAGGGCGGCGCGGACGCGGTGCCGCCGGCGCCCACCGGGTGCCAGGCGTCGAGGTAGCGCGACCACAGTTCGCCTGCGTCGGCCGGGGCGGGCAGCAGGGCGCCGCCGGCGAGCGCGCCGCCGCCGAGGAGCGCGCGGCAGGCGGCCAGGGAGACGAGCAGCAGCACCAGGAAGAGCATCGGGCCGGGCTTGCGGGCGATGCGCTTGAGCCGGGCGAACTGCTCGATCTCCAGGAACTCGGCGTCGTCGCCGCCGGGACCGGACTCGATGCCGCCGCCGTGGCGTCCCGCGCCGGAGGTGACCTCGGGGTCGGAGCGGCCGACGAGGTCGCCCGCGACCTGTTCGACGGTGGCGCGCACCGTGGCGCCGGGCGGCGGGAACAGCGCCCGCAGTTCGCCCTTGTCGATCTGCGGGGCACCGCGTCTGCGCCGTCCGGCGATGATCCGCTCGGGCCGCAGCAGGGTGCCCAGCAGGCCGCGGATCTCGTCGAGGGCCTGTCCGGGGACCTTGCCGACGAGGTAGGCGACGGTGCGCACGAGGGTGCCGAGCACCAGGCGCAGCAGCACCCACGGCAGCGCGGCGGTGCGGGCGTTGACGAGGAGGGTGTAGACGGCGCCCGCCTTGTCGACCTTGTGCGGGGAGGCGGCGGTGCGGCCCACGCAGTCGACGGTGCGGCGCTCGCGGGAGGCGGCCTCGGCGTGCCGTACGACGGCGTCGGGGGCGACCAGGACGCGGTGGCCGGCGGCGGTGGCGCGCCAGCACAGGTCGACGTCGTCACGCATCAGGGGCAGCCGCTTGTCGAAGCCGCCGAGCCGTTCGAAGACGTCGCGGCGCACCAGCATGCCGGCGGTGGACACCGACAGCACGGACCGCACGTGGTCGTGCTGGCCCTGGTCCTGTTCGCGGCGGTCCAGGCCGGTCCAGCGGCGACCGGAGTTGGCGATGGTGACGCCGACCTCCAGCAGTTGCCGCTTGTCGTACCAGCCGCGCAGTTTGGGGCCGACGACGGCCACGTCGTCGCGGCCGAGCTCCAGTTCGTTGTCCACGACGCGCAGCAGCTGGGCCAGGGCGTCGGGTTCGGGGGCGCAATCGTCGTGCAGCAGCCACAGCCACTGGACCGGTTCGCCGTAGGGCAGTTCCGGCATGTCGTAGGCGTCGTCGCGCCAGGTGCGGGTGACGGGGTCCCAGCCGCTCGGCCGTTTCAGGTACGGCAGCTCGTCGGGGGTGAGGACGGGCGCGGTGCGGCTCGCCTCCTCGACGGCCTGGCCGAAGCCGGTGCGCCGGGCGAGATGGAGCACGCGGTCGTCGCCGAGGGCGTCGGTGAGGAGCTGGGCCGAGTCGTCGGCGCTGCCGGTGTCGGCCGCCATGACGCACTGGACGGGGCGCTCCTGGCCGAGCAGCCCGGCGAGTGCGTCGGGGAGCCAGCGGGCGCCGTCGTGGGAGACGAGCACCGCGGTCACCACATGACGCGGGAACTCAGGTGTGGCAGCGTGGTCGTGAGCTGCCGTGTGGCTGTGCACGGACATCGAGGTACGGGCCCCGGTTCGATGGACTGCGGTGGACGCCTGCGGCCGGTGGGGGCGGTGAGGCGTCTCGGACGAGCGACCACACTATCGGCTGTGCATGGAAGCAGCCCGCCGCCTGTGGACAACCGGCGACGGGCCGTTCGGTTCGGGTGCGGGTGCGAGCCGTCCGGATCAGACGGCGGCCTTCTTCAGCCTGCGGCGCTCCCGCTCCGACAGGCCGCCCCAGATGCCGAACCGCTCGTCGTTGGCGAGGGCGTACTCGAGGCACTCGGAGCGGACCTCGCAGGCGAGGCAGACCTTCTTGGCCTCGCGGGTGGAGCCGCCCTTCTCGGGGAAGAACGACTCGGGGTCGGTCTGGGCGCACAGCGCGCGCTCCTGCCAGCCGAGTTCCTCGTCCGCGTCGTCGACCAGCAGTTGCTGCACCAGCTCGGTCATGTGCGCCCCTCTGTCTTTTTCGCGTCCCCGTGATGTAGCCGTAACCGATTTCGGCTGAACGACACGAGTGAAATTACAAGTGTGCTGCTCCGGGCGAGTCAAGCCGAGATCTGCTATTGGGCCCCTTATTCACTCTGCGGAACCAAGGCCATGCGGAAAGTGTTCAAATAGGCATAAACCTTGACATGCAGGCGAGGCCCCACGGGCCCCCGACCCCACACACGGGCCTGTACGAGGAAGGACGCCCAGAGCTTCGATCTCGTTCCACGCGCGCCGCGAAGCAAACCGGATCACGTTCGGATCACAGGATCACAACGAGGCCCGGGCACCCGGCGGTGCCCATGTGCCCGGGCGGCTTCCGGACAAACCTTTCGCCTCGCGCATGAACCGGATGAGGTGAAACAGGTCCCACAAACCGGGCTTCGGGTTGACAGCGAAGGTGTGAACCGATGTGCTTGTGGGCATGCTCGCGAATCCGGCACTCACCTCGACCCGCACCGCCGGGTCCCACGGTGCTGCCCGCTCTCGCTGTAGCTGTCGCTGTTCCGGCTGTTGAGCCCACTCGCTCCGGCTGTCGGCCGTGTCGTCCGCGATCCGGCTCTCGTTCCTTCCGGCCCCCTGGCCCTCTGTCTTTCCGGCCCTCTGGCCTTCTTCCACTGAGGAACCACCGCACTCCTATGAACAGCGACAGCGACCTCCAGATCGCCGGCGACATCCTCGAAGTCCCCCACCTGCTCCAGCCCCCGCGCGAGCACCCGGCCACCGTCGCCGAGTTCGCCGGCCTGGCCCGCTCCATCGCCGCCGACCGCTCCCAGTGGGAGCACCTCGTCCAGTACGACGCCACCACGCGCTGGTACCACCGGCTGCGCACCGGACCGGGCTACGAGGTGTGGCTGCTGTCCTGGGTGCCGGGGCAGGGCAGCGGGCCGCACGACCACGGCCGCTCCTCCGGCGTGCTGACGCTGCTGGAGGGCACGCTGACCGAACGGACCGAGCGCGGCACGCGCGCGCTGCGGGCCGGCGCCCAGCGCGTGTTCGCCCCGGGCTACGTGCACGAGGTCGTCAACGACGCGCTGGAGCCCGCGGTCAGCCTGCACGTGTACTACCCCGGCCTGACCGAGATGCCCATGCACACCTCCGCCGCCTGCGAGGCGCGTCCGGTGACCGCCTGACCCGTCGTCGCACCCGCCCCCGGGACCGGCCTTCCCAACCGCCCGGGCCCAGCCGCCCGGGTCCGGCCACCAGGTCCGGCCACCAGGTCCGGCCACCCGGCAACGAGCCGGCCCGGCGGCTGAGACACTGTTTTCATGCGCATTGTGGTTCTGGCAGGCGGCATCGGCGGTGCCCGGTTCCTGCGCGGCCTGAAGAAGGCCGCACCGGACGCGGACATCACCGTCATCGGCAACACCGGGGACGACATCCACCTCTTCGGGCTGAAGGTCTGCCCGGACCTCGACACGGTGATGTACACGCTCGGCGGCGGCATCAACGAGGAGCAGGGCTGGGGGCGGGCCGACGAGACCTTCCACCTCAAGGAGGACCTCGCGGCGTACGGCGTGGGGCCGGAGTGGTTCGGGCTCGGCGACCGGGACTTCGCCACGCACATCGTGCGGACGCAGATGCTCGGCGCCGGATATCCGCTGAGCGCGGTGACCGAGGCGCTGTGCGACCGGTGGCAGCCGGGCGTGCGGCTGATCCCGATGACCGACGACCGCGTCGAGACGCACGTCGCCGTGGAGCTCGACGGCGAACGCAAGGCGATCCACTTCCAGGAGTACTGGGTGCGGCTGCGGGCCTCGGTCCCGGCGGAGGCGGTCGTGCCGGTCGGCGCCGAGCAGGCCAAGCCCGCGCCGGGCGTCCTGGAGGCGATCGCGGAGGCGGACGTCGTACTGTTCCCGCCGTCGAACCCGGTCGTCTCGATCGGCACGATCCTCGCCGTGCCCGGCATCCGCGAGGCGATCGCCGACGCGGGGGTGCCCGTGGTCGGCCTCTCCCCCATCGTCGGGGACGCGCCCGTGCGCGGCATGGCCGACAAGGTCCTCGCCGCGGTGGGCGTGGAGTCCACGGCCGCCGCGGTGGCCGAGCACTACGGCTCCGGGATGCTGGACGGCTGGCTCGTCGACACCGTGGACGCCGGCGCGGTGGAGCGGGTGGCGGCGGCCGGCATCCGGTGCCGGGCGGTGCCGCTGATGATGACCGACCTCGACGCGAGCGCGCGGATGGCCCGCGAGGCGCTCGCCCTGGCGGAGGAGGTGCGGGGGGCGTGAGCGAGACACCCGCCGACGGTTACCGGGTCTGGGCGGTACCCGGACTGCCCGAGGTCGCCCCCGGCGACGACCTCGCCAAGCTGATCGCCGCCGCCGAGCCCGGCCTGGCCGACGGCGACATACTGCTCGTCACCTCGAAGATCGTGTCCAAGGCGGAGGGCCGCGTCGTCCAAGCAGCCGACCGGGAGGCCGCCATCGACGCCGAGACGGTCCGGGTGGTGGCGCGGCGCGGGCCGCTGCGCATCGTGGAGAACCGGCAGGGCCTGGTCATGGCCGCCGCCGGTGTCGACGCCTCCAACACCCCCGCCGGGACGGTGCTGTTGCTGCCCGAGGACCCGGACGCCTCCGCGCGGGCGATCCGCGCGGGGCTGCGCGCCGCCCTCGGCGTCGACGTCGGCGTCCTGATCACCGACACCTTCGGGCGGCCCTGGCGTTCGGGACTGACGGACGTCGCCATCGGCGCGGCCGGCGTGCGCGTGCTGGACGACCTGCGCGGCGGCACGGACGCGCACGGCAATCCGCTGAGCGCCACCGTTGTCGCCACGGCCGACGAACTGGCCGCCGCCGGCGACCTGGTCAAGGGCAAGGACGCCGGGCGGCCCGTGGCCGTCGTGCGCGGGCTGGCACACGTGATCACCGGGGCCACCGAGGCCGGCGGGGAGCACGGGGAGGGGGCGCGGGCCATGGTGCGCGGCGCTCGCGACGACATGTTCCGGCTGGGCACCTCCGAGGCGGTACGGCTGGCGGTCACCCAGCGTCGTACCGTGCGGGCCTTCACCGACGAGCCGGTCGACCCCGGCGCCGTGCGGCGGGCGGTGGCCGCGGCGGTGACCGCGCCGGCGCCGCACCACACCACGCCGTGGCGGTTCGTGCTGCTGGAGTCCGAGGAGTCGCGGACCCGGCTGCTGGACGCGATGCGCGACGCCTGGATCGCCGACCTGCGGCGCGACGGCAAGACCGAGGAGTCCATCGCCAAGCGGGTCCGCCGCGGGGACGTGCTGCGCAACGCGCCGTACCTGGTGGTGCCGTGCCTGGTGGCGGACGGGGCGCACAGCTACGGCGACGCGCGGCGGGACGGCGCCGAGCGGGAGATGTTCGTCGTCGCGGCCGGCGCGGGCGTGCAGAACCTGCTGGTCGCGCTGGCCGGGGAGCGGCTGGGGTCGGCGTGGGTGTCGTCGACGATGTTCTGCCGGGACGTCGTGCGCGAGGTGCTGGACCTGCCCGGTGACTGGGACCCGATGGGGGCGGTGGCCGTCGGGCATCCGGCCGAGGAGCCGCGGCCCCGGCCGGAGCGGGACGCGGAGGCGTTCATCCAGGTGCGGTGAGGGGTGCGGTGAGGGCCGCCCGGGTGCGTCTACCCTCGTAGGGCCCCTCCGACAGGGCACCTCCGACATTCCGGGACTTCATTCGTGGCAGGACGCTTCGCCGGCCGGCCCACGCGTACCACGGTGCGCGGCGGGCATGCCGCCGTGCCCGCGCCCGCCGTACCGCCGCGCCCCGCCGCCGCGGCGGGGCGGGTGCGGACGGTGGTGCCGGACGGGCCGCTGGACCTCGGGCTGGTGCTGGGGCCGCTGCGGCGTGGGCCGGCCGATCCGACGTTCCGGGCGATGCCCGACGGGTCGGTGTGGCGGGCCAGTCTGACCCCGGCCGGGCCCGGGACGCTGCGGGTGACCGCGCACGTCGGCGAGGTGCGCGGGGAGGCGTGGGGGCCGGGGGCCGAGTGGCTGCTGGAGCGGTTGCCGCAGCTGCTCGGGGCAGCGGACGACCCGGACGCCTTCGCGCCCCGGCACCGCGTGGTGGCCCTGGCGCGGCACCGGCGGCCGGGGCTGCGGCTGACCCGGACCGGGCTGGTGCTGGAGTCGCTGATCCCGTCGGTCCTGGAGCAGAAGGTCACCACCGACGAGGCGTACCGGGCCTGGCGGCTGCTGGTGCGCAAGTACGGCGAACCGGCGCCGGGGCCCGCGGCGGGCGGCCGGCTGTGGGTGATGCCCGCGCCGCGGACGTGGGCGCTGATCCCGTCCTGGGAGTGGCACCGCGCCGGGGTCGACAACAAGCGGGCGTCGACGATCCTGCGGGCCGTGCGGGTCGCCGCGCGGCTGGAGGAGGCGGCCGGGATGGCGCCGGAGGCCGCGCGGGCCCGGCTGGAGGTCGTGCCGGGGATCGGGCAGTGGACGTCGGCGGAGACCGTGCAGCGCAGCCACGGGGCGCCGGACGCGGTGACCGTGGGGGACCTGCACCTGCCGGGGATCGTGGGGTGGGCGCTGGCCGGGAACCGGGACGCGGACGACGCCGTGATGCTGGAGCTCCTCGAGCCGTACGCGGGGCAGCGGCACCGGGCGGCCCGGCTGATCCTGCTGAGCGGGCGGACGCCGCCGCGGCGGGCGCCGCGGATGCCGCGCGGGGACATCGGGAGGCTGTGACGCGGGCCGGCGTCCGTGTCACAGCCTGCGTGGGGGCTGCACCCCCGGACCCCCGCATCGGCCTGAACGGTCTCGGCCCCGTCCCCGATCGCCGGACGGGCTGCTTCACCCGCCGGCGCCGAGGCTGCCGCGCCTACTGGTCCGAGGAGAAGCGCAGCGCCCCCGCCGGGATCCGCGCGTCGCACCACACCCGCACGCCGTCACGCAGTTCGTTGTCGGCGCCGACGACCGCGCCGTCGCCGATGACCGTGCCGGTGAGCACGGAGCGCTCGCCGACGCGGGCGCGGGTGCCGATGAGGGAGTCGGTGACGACGGCTCCGGGCTCGATCACGGCGCCGGGCAGGATCGTCGAGCCGAAGACGCGGGCGCCCTCCGCGACGAACGCGCCCTCGCCCACCACCGTGCCGCCCGTCAGCTTCGCGTCGGGGGCGACCCTGGCCGTCGGCAGGATCAGGCGGTCGCCGCAGCGGCCGGGGACCGCGGGCGACGGGGCGCGGCCGAGGACCAGGTCCGCCGAGCCGCGCACGAAGGCGGCCGGGGTGCCCAGGTCCAGCCAGTACGTGGAGTCGACCATGCCCTGCAGGTGGGCCCCGGCCGACAGCAGGTCGGGGAACGTCTCGCGCTCCACCGAGACCGGGCGGCCGGACGGGATGGTGTCGATGACCGAGCGGCGGAAGACGTACGCCCCCGCGTTGATCTGGTCGGTGACGATCTCCTCGGGGGTCTGCGGCTTCTCCAGGAACGCCAGGACGCGGCCGGTGTCGTCGGTGGGGACCAGGCCGTAGGCGCGCGGGTCGGTGACCTTCGTCAGGTGCAGGGAGACGTCCGCGCCGGTCGTCTCGTGGGTGGCGACCAGCCTGCGGATGTCGAGGCCGGTGAGGATGTCGCCGTTGAAGACCAGGACCGGGTCGTCGGGGCCGGAGTGGAGGCGGGAGGCGACGTTGCGGATGGCTCCGCCGGTGCCGAGGGGCTCCTCCTCGGTCACGTACTCGAGGTGGAGGCCGAGGGACGAGCCGTCGCCGAAGTACGGCTCGAAGACCTCGGCCAGGTAGGAGGTGGCCAGGACGATGTGCTCGACGCCGGCGGCTCTCGCTCTCGCCAGCTGGTGTGTGAGGAAGGGGACCCCGGCCGCCCGGACCATGGGCTTCGGCGTGTGCACCGTCAGCGGCCGAAGCCGCGTGCCCTTGCCGCCGACCAGGAGGATCGCTTCTGTCACCTGTCGTCTCAGCTTCCTGCCGGGACCGGCCGAACTGTCCTTCGGCCGGCCAGTGTGTGCAGACCGTCGTGCGACGCCTTCGACGGTCGTACGGCCTGCCGCGGTTCCGGCGCACCGCCCGGACCCGGTCGACCAGGGCCTGTTGCGAAAGTCCCGTCGTCCACCCGAAGGGCGGGGCAGGCAGGACTTTCGCAACAGGCCCTAGCGCCCCTGGTAGCGCGCCGCGGTCGAGCGGGCCGTGCCGAGCTTGCGGTACAGCTGCCGGCCCGGACACTCCGTCAGGAAACCGTCACGGTGGCCGGAGATCACATTCAGTCGTACGTTCCTTCCCTTTCGGTAGAGATTGCCACCGGCGGACTTCAGATATGTCTTGCCGCGCGGATTGCCGCCCCACAGGCCGAGCTTCCACGCCGTCAGCCGGGCGATGGCCCGCAGCGCGGCCGCGGGCGGCTTGTGCGAGCCGAAGGTGCCGAGGACGGCGATCCCCATGCTGTCGCTGTTGAAGCCGAGGGTGTGGGCGCCCATGACCGGCTTCGCGACGCCCCCGGCACGGCCCTCGTAGATGTTTCCGCACTTGTCGACGAGGAAGTTGTAGCCGATGTCGCGCCAGCCCATGCTGCGGACGTGGTAGCGGTAGATGCCGCGGATGACGGAGGCCGCCTGGGAGCATTGGTACCCGTTGCCGGTGGCCGTGTGGTGCACGAAGGCCGCCTTCACCTTGTCCGTGAAGACGAACCCGCCTTGGCGCAGCCCCTCGTCCGCGCCCCAGCCGCGCCGGGTGACGATCCTCGGACGCGGCCCGATGTACGGCTTCGCCCGCTGACTCGACGTCAGCGCGCCCGCCCGGAGCGCCGACAGCTCCCGTACGGTGGCGGCCCTGTCCAGCGCGGGGATCACGGTGGCGCCGAGCGGGGCGAGTCCGGCGTTGGCGGCGGAGGCGGCGACGGCCGGTCCGGTGAGCGGGCGGACAGCGGCCGGGGCGCCGCGGGGCACGGTCGGGGCGGCGCCGCGCGCGGGGGACGCGTCGCCCGGGTCGACGAGTTCCAGGCGCAGGCCCGAGGGCAGCGGGGAGGCGCCCGGCTCGGCGTGGGAGCCGCGGACGCTCTCCCCGGCATGCGGCGCGCCCTCCGCCCTGACGCGCACCTCCACGCCGTCCGAGTCGCCCACCCACAGCGGCGCGGTGGAGCCGCGGACGTGGCCGGAGGCGCGGTCGGCGGCGCCGGGGTCGGCCGCGTCGTCGTTGTGCGTCTGCAGGGCCTGCCAGCCGGACCAGGCGCCGGTGCGGGCGGCGCGGGTGCGGACCTGGACCCGGCCGTGCAGGTCGGTGTCCGGGTCGTCCCAGACGACGCCGACCAGGGAGAAGTGCCGTACTTCACGGCGGCGGAGCCCCTGTTCGGTGGCGGGGGTGGAGGTGGCCGAGCCGCGGCTGCGGGCCAGGGGGGCCAGCCGCAGGGACTCGGTGCTGCCGGGGAGGGCGGAGGTCTCGGAGGCGCCGGACCGGGCGGAGGCCGGGGAGGCGCCGGACCCGGCGGACGTCGCGGAGGCGCCGGACCGGGCGGTGGCCGGGACGGACGCCGCGCCGCCCGGCGCCGGGCCGGCCGGCGCCGCAGCCGCGGGCGGGGTGAGCGGAAGGGCGAGGGCGGCCGCACAGGTGACGCCGATGGAGGAAACAAGGAATCCACGCATGTTCCGGATATTGAACATACCCACCCATACCTGTCCATCCGGGACTTGACGGGCCGTCGGCTGCCGTTCCTCCGAACCGGTGGCCCCGCCGCCCGGTGCCGGGCCCGGCGCCCGCGTACGCTTGCCCGGGTGAACGCCAGCGACCGCACCCCCGCCGACCTGCTGTCTTCCGCGCTCGCCGCGGACCCCGGACGCCCCCTGGTGACGTTCTACGACGACGCCACGGGGGAACGGGTCGAACTGTCCGTGGCCACCTTCGCCAATTGGGTGGCCAAGACCGCCAACCTCCTCCAGGGCGACCTCGCCGCCGCGCCCGGCGACCGGGTCGCGCTGCTGCTGCCCGCGCACTGGCAGGCGGCGGTGTGGCTGCTGGCGTGCGCCTCGGTGGGCGTGGTCGCGGACGTGGCCGGGGACCCGGCGGCGGCCGATGTCGTGGTGAGCGGGCCGGACATGCTGGAGCGGGCGCGGGCGTGCGGCGGGGAGCGCATCGCGCTGGCGCTGCGGCCGCTGGGCGGGCGGTTCCCGCAGCCGCCGGCCGGCTTCGCCGACTACGCCGTCGAGGCGCCGGGGCAGGGCGACCGGTTCATGCCGTTCGCCCCGGTCGCTCCCGAGGAGCCCGCGCTGATCGTGGCCGGGCGGGAGTTCAGCGCGGCCGAGGTGGTCGAGCGGGCGGCGGCCGAGGCGCCGGGGCTGGGGCTGACCGGGCCGGGCTCGCGACTGCTGTCGGGGCTGCCGTACGACACCTGGGAGGGGCTGAACGCGGGGCTGTACGCGCCGCTCGCCACCGGGGGGTCGGTGGTGCTGTGCCGGAACCTGGACCGGCTGGGGGAAGAGGCGCTGGCGAAGCGGGTGGAGAGCGAGCGGGTGACGGTCGTACGCCGCTGACCGGGGCCGCCGGCCGGCGCGGTCACCCGTCCGGGGCAGCACCGGCCGCGTCGGCGCACGCCCGGGGGCATGGTCGCGGGACCAGCACGCCCGCACGCCCGCACGCCTGCACGCCTGCAGGGGGCCGGACCCGCGGCGAGGCCGCCGGAGCGGCGCTGCCCGGGGCGGATGCCCCTCGACGCCGAGCGGGCGGGCGCTCGGCCACGCCGTCGTTCACCGCCGGCCGGGCCCGGCGAGCCCGCGCGGCCGGTACGCCCCCGCGCGGGGCCTGCACGACATCTCCCCACGACAGATGCGGTCCCCGACCGCGCCGCGGAGGTCGTACGCCCACGGCGCGGGCGCGGCCGGCCGGTGGAACCCCGGGGCGGAAGAACCGTTCGAACGACCGGGCAACGACGCGCTGATGACGACCGGCCAGGAAAATTCGCAGCATTAGGCCACGAAAATACCTAATTCGGCCACCCGTTCCTCCGTGCACCCGTAGGTCGATTCGGGTGCGGACGCGCATACCCCTCTCGAACGATTACCCCGAGGACGGCAGTTCTCCCCCACCCGCGTTCCGCGGAACACCGCCGCCGGGCACGCCCGCGAGTAAAGCGGACCCCAAGGCAGCGAACAGCCGTGTCAAGAAAGTCCACGGAAATGGGCGGATTGCCCAGTTGTAGGGACGTGGAATTTGTCACCGTCGTCGCTCCATGACGAACTGGGCGGATAGTGTGAGCGATCCGGTGCATCATCCGGCCGCGAGGACATCCCCGGGGCCTGGCACTGCGTGACCGAGACCCGAGCGCCTTTGAGGGGGAAGGCGCCGCGTGGCCCTGACGGAGGATTTGGACAACCGTGGACGCGCAAAGCCGTGGGCGGGCGGACAACATTGACCCCGCAGACCAGTGGGTGCTCAATCCGGACACCGGCGAATACGAATTGCGACTGACCCCTTCCGGAGCGCAATCGGTTCCCGGCCCCCGCAGATCGGCTCCGGCCGACGCGGGCGGTCGTGGCACGCGCGCCCGAGGCGCCGAAGGTCGCGGAGCCGACGGACGCGGAGCCGAGGGCCGTACGGTCGCTCCCGAGCGCGCGCCCGGACGGGACGTCCCCGCTCCGCGCAGGCGGCGGGGCGAGCCGGAGGAGCCGCTGCCGGGCCGGCGCGGCCGCCGGCCGGCGAAGAAGAAGAACAAGGCGAAGCGCGTGGTGCTGTGGACCGGCGGCACCATGGCCTTCGTGCTGCTCGCCGCGGCGGGCAGCGCCTACCTGTACATCAAACACCTCAACGACAACATCACGTCCGTCTCCGACGACGGCGCGAGCACCGGTGGCTTCAGCAAGGGCAAGGCGATCAACATCCTGCTGATCGGCACCGACAAGCGCACCGGCAAGGGCAACGACAAGTACGGCGACAAGGACAGCGTCGGCCACGCCGACACCACGATCCTGCTGCACCTCTCCAAGGACCGCTCGAACGCGACGGCGCTGAGCATCCCCCGCGACCTGATCACCGACATCCCGGACTGCCCGACCAAGCTGGCCGACGGCACCGAGAAGGTCATCGCGGGCACGACCGGCGTCCGCTTCAACACCAGCCTCGGCCAGGACGACCGCACGCCGAGCTGCGTCGCCCGGACCGTCACCGAGCTGACCGGCATCAAGCCGGACAACTTCATGGTCGCCGACTTCAACGCGATCAAGACGCTGACCACCGCGGTGGGCGGGGTGGACGTCTGCATCGGCAAGGACATCAACGACCCGGACTCGCACCTGAACCTGAAGGAGGGCACGCGGCACATCGAGGGCGAGACCGCGCTCGCCTTCGTGCGCACCCGGCACGCGGTCGGCACCGGCGGCGACCTGAGCCGGATCACGCTGCAGCAGCAGTTCCTCAGCGCGCTGATGCGCAAGCTGAAGTCGAACGACACGCTCACCAGCCCGACGAAGATGATGAAGGTCGCCGAGGCGGGCACCAAGGCGCTGACCGTCGACTCCAACCTCGACAGCATCGGCAAGCTGAAGGACCTCGGCCTGGAACTGGGCAAGCTCAATCCGAAGAACCTGACGTTCACCACCGTGCCGGTGGACGACAACCCGGCCGAGACGGTGAAGGTGACCGTCGTGCCGAGGCCGGGCGCGGCGCAGCAGGTGTTCGACGCGATCAAGAACGACGTCTCCTTCACCGCGGTCAAGGCCAAGAAGAAGAAGGAGGCCGCCGCCGTCGCCGCCCGCCTCAAGGGCACCAAGTCCGCCGCCTCCGAGGTGCGGGTGCGGATCCTCAACGGCGGTGCCGTGGCCGGCAGCGCGCAGGCCGAGCTCAGCTACCTGCAGAACGACGCGGGCGTGCTGAAGTCCGAGAACGCGGGCAACGCGGACGGCGAGCAGGCGAAGACCACCCTCGAGTACGCCCCCGACCAGGCGGACCAGGCCCGGCGGCTGGCCGCGATCCTCGGCCTGTCCGGCGCGCAGATGAAGCCGGGCAAGAGCGTGACCAACGACCAGGGGCTGCCGGCGATGACGCTGACCCTGGGCAAGGACTTCCCGGGAGCGGGGCAGTCGTACTCCGCGGCGGCCAAGGCGCCGAAGGTCGACAACAAGCTGACGGCCGACAAGGTCGAGTGCGCCAAGTGACCTGACGGGCCTGTCGTGCGTCTAACAGGACGTACGACAGGCCCGTTCGGCGGGGTGCGGCTGGGGAAGGCGGGGGAATGACGCAGAGCGGTGTGCGTGGGGAGGGGACGCGAGGGGGCGTTCCGCGGGCTTCGGACGGCCGGGGGGACACCTACGAGGGGAACACGCGGGAGGCGGACGGCTCCGGCAGACCGGGCATGTCCGGTACCGGGGCCGCGGGGCACGGTGGACGCCGCCGGGGCGCGCCGAAGCGGGCGCGGCGGGCGCTGAGATGGTCGGCGACCACTCTGGCGGTGCTGATACTCGGCACGGCCGGCGCCGGATACCTGTACTACCAGCACCTCAACGACAACCTCCACAAGGGCCAGCGCAGCAGCGGCGACTCCAGGGCGCACAAGCCCGGGGCCAACGCGGCCGGGCAGACGCCGCTCAACATCCTGCTGATCGGCTCGGACAGCCGTAACTCCGACGAGAACGTGAAACTGGGCGGCGCCAAGTACGACCGCGGCAGCCCGCCGCTGGGCGACGTGCAGATGCTCATCCACCTGTCCGCGGACCGCAAGAGCGCCGCGATGGTGAGCATCCCGCGTGACACCCGGGTCGACATCCCCAGGTGCACCGATCCCGACAGCGGCAAGGTGTACCCGGCGGTCACCGACATCATCAACACCTCGCTGGCCCGCGGTGGCGCCGGCTGCACGCTGGCCACCTGGGAGAACCTCACCGGGGTCTACATCGACCACTGGATGACGATCGACTTCGCGGGCGTGGTGCGGATGGCCGACGCCGTCGGCGGCGTCGACGTGTGTGTGAAGCAGAACGTGTGGGACCACCCGACGGCCGCGGTGCCCGGCGGCTCCGGCCTGAAGCTGACGCATGGCACCCACGAGGTCAAGGGCAAGCAGGCCCTGCAGTGGCTGCGCACCCGGCACGCCTGGGGCAGCGATCTGATGCGGGCCCGCGCCCAGCACATGTACCTCAACTCGATGATCCGCAAGCTCAAGGAGCAGAACGTCTTCACCGACACCGGCCGGCTGACCGACCTCGCCGAGGCGGCCACGAAGTCGCTGTCGGTCTCCGAGGAGATCGGCACCGTCAAGAAGCTCTACGACCTGGGCACGCAGCTGAAGTCGGTGCCCACGGACCGCATCACCTCGGTGACGATGCCGAACGTCCCGGACCCGCGCAACGCCGACCACGTCGTGCCGGACGGCGCGAGCGCCGAACAGCTGTGGCAGATGCTGCGCGACGACGTGCCCCTCGACGACAAGGGCAAGAAGTCGGACTCGAAGAAGAAGACCTCGAAGGACAAGGCCACCAAGGCCCCTTCGGTGCCCGACGGCGAGATCGGCGTCACGGTGCAGAACGCCACCGCGACCGCCACGCTCGGCCCGGTCTCCGGGCGCGCGGGCGCGATCGCCCAGGAGTTGGTGGGGAAGGGCTTCACGCAGGCCTCGAAGGACGCCACGGCGGGCCTGTCCGAGGACCGTACGGTGGTCCGCTACCCGAGCGCCGACCTGGAGGGCGACGCCCAGCGGGTCGCCACGTCGCTGGGGATCCCGCTGAGTTCGGTGAAGCGGTCGACCGACGTCTCCCGGGTCACGGTCGTCGTCGGCGCCGACTGGCGTGCGGGCACCGCGTACCCGAAGCAGTCCACGCCCCGGGCGGGCGACCTGCCCAGCGGCACCGACGCCATCAACGGCTCGGACAAGAGCCCGTGCATGGACGTGTACGCACCCTACCGCTGGTAACGACGCAACCTCCGGCAGCAGCGCAACCTCACGGGCCCGTCGTGTGTCTCCAGGACGTACGGCGGACCTGTGCCGTGGCGTTCTGGGGTGCCCAACCGGGCTGAAAGCAGGGTAGATCGGTGCAGAAGACGCGTGCGACGACGCGTGCTCGAGTCGAGGCCGGTACGCACGGGGATCCGGCCTTCGCCCGGTGACCCACAGGGAACTCCTAACCGGTTGCAGAATGATGAGGCGCGCTCACGTCCGAGAGCCCCGGGCAGTCCCACGTCCCACGGTGGAAACGAGGCCCGCACACGCTCCCGACCGAGCGGTCTCGGTGATCCACGGCGCGATGCCGGCGCAGGGGTGGAAAGGACAGGGAGTTGACGCGTAGCAGTGTGCGCGGAGAGGTCCCCACGGTCGAGGACACCATGTCCCTCGCACCGCGGGACCAGGAACAGGAACGGGACCAGGAACGGGGCCAGGTCCAGGACCAGGACACGTCGGCCGGGCACGGCGGGGATGGCGGCGGGCCGCGCGAAGCGGGCCCCGGCGGTGCCCGGCCGCGCCGCAGACGGCGCGTCCTGCGCTGGTCGGCGATGGTCCTGGCGGTGGCGATACTGGGCACCGCGGGTGCCGGATATCTCTACTACCAGCACCTCAACGGCAACATAAAGAGGGACGACCTCAACATCGGCGACGAGAAGGAGCGGGCGGCGAAGCCCAAGGCCAACGCGGCCGGGCAGACCCAGCTGAACATCCTGCTGCTCGGCTCGGACGCGCGGAACAGCAAGGAGAACCAGAAACTCGGCGGCGCCAAGGACACCTACAACACCGCCCCGCGCGCGGACGTCCAGATGCTGCTGCACCTGTCCGCGGACCGCACCAACATGTCGGTGGTGAGCATGCCCCGCGACACGCTCGTCGACATCCCCGAGTGCACCGATCCGGACAGCGGCAAGGTCTACGGGGCGCTCACCCAGGCGATGACGAACGACTCGCTGGGCCGTGGCGGGCCGGGGTGCACGGTCGCCACCTGGGAGAAGCTCACCGACATCCACATCGACCACTTCATGATGATCGACTTCGCGGGCGTGGTGTCGATGGCGGACGCGATCGGCGGCGTGCCGGTGTGCGTGGACGCCAACATCTACTCCCACACCTCCACCGGCCACGGTTCGGGCCTGAAACTGAAGAAGGACACGACGTACATCAAGGGCGAGCAGGCCCTGCAGTGGCTGCGCACCCGGTACGGCTTCGAGGACAACACCGACATCGCCCGCGCCCGTGCCCAGCACCAGTACATGAACGCGATGGTCCGCGAGCTGCGCGAGAACGCCACCCTCAGCAGTCCGAACAAGCTGCGCAAGCTCGCCGAGACGGCCACCGAGGCGCTGACCGTCGACGACGGCCTCGGCACGGTGGCCAAGCTGTACGACCTGAGCAAGGAGCTCAAGAAGGTCCCCACCAAGCGCATCACCATGACGACGATGCCGTGGCAGTACTCGGCGAGCAACAGCGGCCGGGTGGTGCCCAGACCCGGTGACGCGGCGAAGCTGTTCCGGCTGATCCGCGAGGACATCGCGCTCGACGGCAAGGACAAGAAGAAGTCCTCGAAGGACGAGACGTCCTCGGACCCGGCCGCCGCGGACGGCGAGATCGCGGTGCGGGTGCAGAACGGCACCCGCACCGACACCGAGGCGCCGGTCGGCGGACGGGCGTCCGACGTCGCAGGGCTGCTGGTGGGCAAGGGCTTCACGCAGGCGGCGGCGGACACCTCGGTGGCCCCCAGCGAGGCCACTACGGTGATCCGCTACCCGAGCGCGGACCTGGAGGGCGACGCCCAGCGGGTCGCCAAGGCGCTCGGCGTCCCGCTGTCGTCGGTGGAGAAGTCCACGGACGTCTCCGGGGTCACCCTGGTCGTCGGCGCGGACTGGCGCTCGGGCACGAAGTACACCGCCGAGCAGGAGGACGACTCGATCCCGGACTCGGCGCAGGCCATCAACGGGTCCGACAAGAAGCAGTGCATGCACGTCAACCCGGACTACACCTGGTAGTCCGGGCTGCTGCCGGTGAGCGTCCGCGGTGCCCGGTCGGAGACCGAGCACCGCAGGGCGCCGCGCTCAGTCGGCGGCGAGCACCGCGGGGCGCCGGGAGGCGATGACCTTCTTCGCCAGTGACCTGGGGCTGGTCAGGAAGCCCCACCCCCACGACATGTGCATCGTCGCGAGGGCCACGGGTATCTGGGCCCGCGCCTTCAGCGGCAGCCCCTTGCCGGCCGGGACGGACCCGAGCAGTATCGCCGCGAGGTAGCCGCCGGGGACGACGAAGCCCCAGGGGGTGAGGACCGCCCCGGTCACCAGACCGGCCGCTATCGCCAGGACCGCCGTGGGCGGGGCGAGGTAGCGCAGGTTGATGGAGCCCTCGTGGTACCGGGCGACGACGTGCCGCCAACGCCCGTAGTCCTTGTACTGCTTGGCCAGCGCCCTGACGCTCGGCCGCGGCCGGTAGGACACCCTCAGCTCAGGCGAGAACCAGATCAGCCCGCCGGCCTCGCGGATGCGGAAGTTCAGCTCCCAGTCCTGGGCGCGGATGAACTCCTCGTTGTAGCCGCCCTGTCGCTCCAGCGCCTCGCGCCGGAAGACGCCCAGGTAGACGGTCTCGGCCGGGCCTGCCTGGCCGCCCGTGTGGAAGGCGGCGTTGCCGACGCCGATCTTCGACGTCATCGCGGCGGCGACCGCGTGCTCCCAGTCGTTCTCGCCCTCGGCGTGCATGATGCCGCCGACGTTCATCGCGCCCGTCTCCTCCAGCAGCCGCACGGCCGTCGCGATGTAGTCCGGCGAGAGCATGCCGTGCCCGTCGACGCGGACGACGACCGGGTGGCGGGAGGCCTTGATCGCGGCGTTCAGGGCGGCCGGCGTGCGGCCGGTGGGGTTCGGGACGGTGTGGACGCGCGGGTCCTCGCGGACGAGCTCGGCGGCGATCTCGTCCGTGCGGTCCGTGGACGGACCGAGGGCGATCACGACCTCCATCTCGCCGGCGTACTCCTGCGCGAGGATCGCTTGGACGGCTCCGCGCAGATGCCGCTCCTCGTTGAGGACGGGCATGATCACAGAAACGGCGGGCAGCCGCACGTCGGGGTTGGCGTTCATCGCCCGTTACGTTACCGCGAACGGGGGACACGGTTGCGCGCCGCCGTGGGCAGAAGATCGTATCGGCCTACGGTGCTGAGAACTCACATCCCACGCACGGCCGCCGCCCGGAGGTGTCCCCTTGCCCACGCCGCCTCGGTCCGCCGCCCCGGTCCGCCCGCAGCGCCGCCCGCAGCCGCCGCTCCCGCGCCCGCCGCGGCGCCCCCCGCGGTCGCGCGCACCGCTTCCGCCCGTACGGCGGAAGAAGCCGCGCTGGACCATGCGGGCGGTGACGACCCTGTCCGTCGTCCTGCTCGCCTCCGCCGGCATCGGACACGCGATGGTCACCAGCCTCGACGAGGACATCGCCCGCGTCGACCCCTTCAAGGACATGAAGAACCGTCCGCCGGCCGGTCACGGCATGAACGTCCTGCTGGTCGGCACCGACGGCCGCGACCGGATCAGCGAGCAGGAGCGGCGCCGGTACCACCTGGGCGGCGCCCCCTGTCACTGCACCGACACGCTGATGATCGTGCACATCTCGGAGGACCGGGAGCGGGCCAGCGTGGTGAGCCTGCCGCGCGACTCCTACGCCGAGCTGCCGTCCGCCGGGGGGCGCCCCCCGCGCCCCATCAAGATCAACGCGGCGTACGCGGAGGGCGGGCCGAACCTGACCGTGCGCACGGTGGAGCGGATGACGCGCGTGAAGATCGACCACTACCTGGAGGTCGACTTCACCAGCTTCATGAAGACGGTGGACGTGGTGGGTGGGGTGAAGATCTGCACCGCCGGGCCCCTGAAGGACTCCTACACCGGCCTGGACCTGCCCGCCGGCACGCACACCCTGGGAGGAGGGCAGGCGCTGCAGTACGTCCGCTCGCGGCACGTCGACGGCGCCTCCGACCTGGGCCGCATGAAGCGCCAGCAGCGGTTCCTGGCGGCGCTGGTGGACCGGGCGACGTCCTCGGGGGTGCTGCTGAACCCGATGAAGTTCCGGGACGTGACCCGGGCGGTGCTGGGCTCGGTGCGGGCCGACAAGGGCTTCGGCACCGACGAACTGCTGGAGCTCGGCCGGGCCATGCGCGACTTCTCCCCCGCCTCCTCGGAGTTCACGACCGTGCCCATCGGCCGGATGGGATACCTCGTCAAGGGCTACGGCTCGACCCTGAAGTGGGACACCGCCAAGGCCGACGCGCTCTTCGCCCGGCTCCGCGACGACCGGCCGCTCACCGTGCACCGGCCGCCCAGCCGGGCGGCGCGGGTCGAGGTGGCCCCGCAGGAGATCCATGTCCAGGTGGAGAACGGCACCGGCACGGCGGGCCTGGGCCGGCGCGTCGACGCGGCGCTGGCACGGACGGGGTTCCGGACCACCGGGGCGCCGGCCAACGCGGCCGAGCGCTCGCTGCGGCGCACGGTCGTCGCCTTCGACCCCCGCTGGGACCGCTCCGCCCGGTCGCTGGCCGCCGCCCTGCCCGGCAGCCGGCTGCGCCCCACGAAGGGCCTCGGACCGACGCTGAAGGTCATCGCGGGCACCGACTCCCACGAGGTCCGGGAGGTCCGCGGCGAGGACGGCCCGCAGCAGCAGGGCGCGGTGGTCACGGGCGACGAGGTGGTGTGCCCGTGACGCGGGTCCGTGACGCGCGACCGTGACGCAGCGTCCGTGACATGCGCCGGTGCCGTGCGCCCGTGACGTGTACGCGTGACCGGAGGGCCCGCCCCGCCCCGGAGGGGCTCAGTCGGCGAAGCCCTCCGCCGCCCGCCTCTCGCGGAGTTCCAGGATGGCGCGGCGCCTGGCCAGACGGTGGGTGCGGCGGATCTGGGCCTCCTGGTAGCGGCGCCGGTCCCGCTCCGTCTCCGGCAGCACCGGCGGCACGCGGCGCGGCCTGCCGTCGGCGTCGACGGCCGCGAAGACGAGGTAGGCGGAGCCCACCTGGGTCGGCGGGGCGGACTCGTTCCAGCGCTCGGCCAGCACCCGCACCCCGACCTCCATCGAGGTCCGGCCGGTCCAGTTGACCTGCGCCTTCACATGGACGAGGTCGCCGACGCGCACCGGTTCGAGGAACGCCATCTCGTCCATGGACGCGGTGACGGCGGGCCCGCCGCTGTGCCGGCCGGCGACGGCGCCGGCCGCGTCGTCGACCAGTTTCATGATCACACCGCCGTGCACCGTGCCCAGGAGGTTGGTGTCGTTGTGGGTCATGATGTGGCTGAGGGTGGTACGGGAAGCGGAGGTCGGCTTGCCCGGTATGTCCTGGTTATCCGCTTCCGGGGCGGTGGCCTGATCTGTCATGGCCTCCACCTTATGCCGCCGTGCCATCCGCGGACTTTGTGTCGGGTTGGCAACAGCGGGGCCCTGATTTTCCGACGACCCTTGTAAGGACCACTGCCCCGCCCTGCACACTTGGGCCCATGAACGATTGGCCCGAGGGATGGTCCGACGAGAACCGCGGCGACCGGTACGGTCGCGGCAGCGCGAGCGCACAGCCCGAGAGCGCCCGTGTGATGCGGCAGGTCCGCCGTACCGCCTCGGGCCCGCATCAGGGCTCCGGCCCCGCCGCCCCGCCCTACGGAGGGGTGCCGCAGCAGCCGACGTACATCGACGGCCAGGGGTACGGCGGCGCCCAGGACGGCGGCTATGACGGCGGCGGATACGACAGCGGCTACAACACCGGCCACGTCTACGGCGGGCCGGGCGGTCGCGGTCCCGGCGGTCCCGGCGGTGCGCGTCCCCGCCCCGACTGGCGCCGCCGTATCAAGTGGACGGCGGTCACCCTCTCCGTGGTGCTGGTGGTGACGACCGTCGGCACCTACTTCTGGGCCGACTCCAAGCTCAACCGCGAGGTCGACCTGTCCAAGGTCATCGACCGCCCCGAGGCCGGCGCGGGCACCAACTACCTCATCGTCGGTTCCGACAGCCGCGCCGGGCTGACCTCCGAGGACAAGAAGAAGCTGCACACCGGCTCCGCGGAGGGCAAGCGGACCGACTCGATGATGATCCTGCACGTCGGCGACAACGGCGACACGCTCATCTCGCTGCCCCGCGACTCCAACGTCACGATCCCGACGTTCCGCGGGTCCGAGTCCGGCAAGATCAAGGGTCCGCTGGGCGCCAACAAGCTCAACGCGGCCTACGCGTTCGACGGCCCGACGCTCCTGGTGCGCACGATCGAGTACAACACCGGCCTGCACATCGACCACTACGTGGAGATCGGCTTCGCCGGCTTCGCGAACATCGTGGACTCCGTCGGCGGCGTGACGATAGACATCGACAAGGGCTTCAAGGACAAGTACTCCGGCGCCGACTTCAAGGCCGGCAAGCAGACCCTGAACGGCGAGCAGGCCCTGGCCTTCGTGCGGACCCGGCACGCCTTCGCCGCCTCGGACCTGCAGCGCACCAAGAACCAGCAGAAGTTCCTGTCGGCGCTGGCCCACCAGGTGGCGACCCCCTCGACGGTCCTGAACCCCTTCAAGCTGTACCCGACGATGGGCGCGGGCCTGGACTCCCTCATCGTCGACAAGGACATGAGCCTGTGGGACCTGGCGTCCATGTTCTGGGCGATGAAGGGCGTCAGCGGTGGCGACGGCACCTCGATGAACATGCCGATCTCCGGTTCGGTCGGCGGCAACCTCGTCTGGGACAAGGCCAAGGTGAAGACGCTCGTGAACCAGCTGAACAACGACGAGAAGGTCACGGTATCGAGTGAGTGACCTGCCTGGCAGAGCACCGTTCGACGCGGTGCTCTGCGACGTCGACAACGTGATCCGGTCCTACGACTCCTCCGCGCTGCACGCCCTGGAGCGCGCCGCCGGACTGGCCGAGGGCACCACCATGAAGGTGGCCTTCGCGCCGGAGACCGTGCAGCCGGTGCTGCTGGGCCACACCGACCTCCAGGAGTGGGCGCGGTCGATCGCCGAGGGCCTGACGGGACTGGCGCCCGAGGCGACGGCGTGGGAACTGGGCGCGGCCCTGCTGGAGTCGCCGTTCGCGGCCGACGCGGCCGTGGTGTCCCTGCTGCGCCGGGCGCGCACCCGCGTGCCGCTGGTGCTGGTCAGCAACGCGACGCTGCGGCTGGAGGACGACCTCGCCGCCCTGGGCCTGACCGACCTCGCGGACCACGTCGTCAACAGCGCCCGCGTCGGGCTCGCCAAGCCGGACGCCCGCATCTACCGCCTGGCCGCGTCCCTGGCCGGCGTCCGCCCCGGCCGCTGCCTGTTCGTGGACGACGACGAGCAGAACGCGGCGACGGCCGCCGCGCTCGGCATGCACTCCCTCCACTTCCGCGAACCGGCAGACCTGGAAAGGGCCCTGGAGCCGCTCTTCGGGTGACGCCGGCTCGCGGAAGCGCGGTCGCGCGGTCGTCACATCGTGGCGCCCGCCATCGTCCGGCACATCTGCGCGCAGCGGCGGCACGCCTCGGCGCAGCGCATCATCTGGGCGTCGTCCGGCATGGTCGTACACGCCTCGGCGCACATGTCGCACGCCTTGGCGCACATCGCGCACATCTCGGCCGCCATGGGCGAGCGACGCATCATCATGTCGGCGCACATACGGGTCATCTCGGAGCAGTCGATCAGGGCCCGCATGATCTGCATCTGAGCCTGGCCGCCCATTTGCATGCAGGAACTCATGGTCTCCTCGCACATGCTGTGGCAGGCCATGCAGGCCTCGACGCAGTCCTGCATCTCCTTGCTCATGGTGCCGGCGGTTCCGGGCCGGGTGCCGGGCTGGGTCATGGCTCCTCCTGGAGGACGAAGGGACCCCGGACGGGTCCCGCGCCCTTCTGTCCTACGCCCGCCGAACGCGACACGCCACCGGGCGGACCCCAACATTCCGCACCGTAAACGCACACAGCAACCGAACCGGCGCTTCCCCGCCCAGAAGCGACACCTTCCACACCCCGGATCCGGCAGTACCCACCGCCCAGGGCTTGGCGTTTCGCTTGACATGTGCATGCTTGTAGGACGCCGCACCACAGCTGACTCCGCATCGGGCGGGAGGAGGGGCACCACCACGCCCCGTCTCCCGCTTTCTGCCACCTCACAAAGGACACACGGTGCTTCGAAGAATCTCCCCGCGCCTCTCCCCGGCCGGCCTGACCCTGACCGCGCTCACGCTGGCCGCGGCACTGGGTCTCGCCGCGCTCCCCGCGAGTGCCGCGCCGGCCCCCGAGGGGCATCGCACCGCGACGCTCTCGGCCCCGGCCGCCCTCGCCGCGACCGCCCCCGACATCGACGTCAGCCACATCCAGGCACACCTGACCGAACTGAACGCCATCGCCGGCCGCAACGGCGGCAACCGCAAGTCGACCGGACAGGGCTACCTCGACTCGGTCGCCTACGTGAAGGGCAAACTCCAGGCGGCCGGTTACACGGTCACCGAGCAGCCCTGCACCTCCGGCTGCGCCAGCGGCGCCGGACCCAACCTGATCGCCGAGTGGCCCCAAGGCGACTCGTCGAAGGTGTACATGTTCGGCTCGCACCTGGACAGCGTCTCCGCCGGGCCCGGCATCAACGACAACGGCTCCGGCAGCGCGACCCTCCTGGAGGTCGCGCTGAAACTCGCCGAGACCAATCCCACGATGGCGGCACGCGTCCGCTTCGGCTGGTGGACGGACGAGGAGCAGGGCCTCAACGGCTCCGACTTCTACGTCCGTTCGCTGACCTCCGCGCAGCGCTCGGCGATCAAGGCGTACTACAACTTCGACATGATCGCCTCGCCCAACGGCGGCTACTTCATCAACCACATCACGTCCACCGCCGCCGCGCCGATGAAGGCGTACTGGGACTCGCTGAACCTCCAGCCCGAGGAGAACACCGAGGGCGCGGGCCGCAGCGACGACTACTCCTTCGAGAACTACTCCATCCCCACCTCCGGGTACGCCATGGGCGCCAGCGCCCGCAAGACCTCCGCGCAGGCGGCCAAGTGGGGCGGCACGGCGGGCGCCGCGTACGACAGCTGCTACCACTCCTCCTGCGACACCACCGGCAACATCAACGCCACCGGCCTGAACCGCAGCGCCGACGGCGTCGCCTACACGCTGTGGGCGCAGGCGGTCTCGGCCGCCGTCCCGGCCGACGACTTCTCGGTCGCGGCGAGCCCCGCCTCCGGCAGCGCCGGCCCGGGCACCTCGCTGACCACCACCGTCTCCACGGCCACCACCAACGGCTCCGCGCAGACGGTGAACCTGTCCGCCTCGGGCGCCCCGTCCGGCGTCACCGTCTCCTTCGCTCCGGCCTCGGTGACCTCCGGCGCCTCCTCCACCGCGACGATCGGCGTCGGCTCCTCCGTGGCCCCCGGCACGTACACCATCGCCCTCACCGGCACCGGTTCCACCGCGCACACCGCGCAGTACACGCTGACCGTCAACGGCACGGGCGGCTGCACCGTCTCCCAGGTGGTCTCCAACGGCGGCTTCGAGAACGGCACTTCACCCTGGACCGGGAACACCGGCGCGATCGGCTCGTTCAGCGGCCAGTCCGCGCACACCGGCACCCGGTACGCCTGGCTGGCCGGTTACGGCTACGCCGCCACCGACACCGTCAGCCAGACCGTGACCGTCCCGGCCGGCTGCGCCAAGGCGACCCTGAAGTACTGGCTGCACATCGACACCGCGGAGTCCGGCACGACGGCGTACGACACCTTCAAGGTCCAGGTCAACGGGACCACCAAGCAGACGTACTCCAACGCCGACGCGGGCACCGGCTACACCGAGCGCACCCTCGACCTGAGCCAGTACCTCGGCCAGCAGATCACCCTCACCTTCACCGCGACGGAGGACTCCAGCCTCCAGACCAGCTTCGTCGTCGACGACACCACGCTGACGACCGGCTGACCACCCTCCCCGCACGACACAGCCCCCGGCACGGTGCCGGGGGCTGTACTGCGGTCCTGCCGACCGGGGCCGAAAACCTGTCAGGGGAGGTTGCGGGCCATGACGATCCGCTGCACTTGGTTCGTGCCCTCATAAATCTGCGTGATCTTGGCGTCGCGCATCATGCGCTCGACCGGGTAGTCGCGGGTGTAGCCGTAGCCGCCGAGGAGTTGGACGGCGTCCGTGGTGACCTCCATGGCGACGTCGGAGGCGAAGCACTTGGCCGCGGCGCCCAGGTAGGTCAGGTCGGCGTCGCCGCGCTCGGAGGCCGCCGCGGCCTGGTAGGTGAGGGCGCGGGCGGCCGAGATCTTCATGGCCATGTCGGCGAGCATGAACTGGATGCCCTGGAAGTCGCCGATCGGCTTGCCGAACTGCTTGCGCTCCTGGACGTAGCCCTTGGCGTAGTCGAGGGCGCCCTGGGCGATGCCGAGGGCCTGGGCGGCGATGGTGATGCGGGTGTGGTCGAGGGTCTTCATCGCCGTGGCGAAGCCGGTGCCCTCCTCGCCGATCATGCGGTCGGCGGGGATGCGCACGTTGTCGAGGTAGACCTCGCGGGTCGGCGAGCCCTTGATGCCGAGCTTCTTCTCCGGAGCGCCGAAGGAGACGCCCTCGTCGGACTTCTCGACGACGAACGCCGATATGCCCTTGGAGCGCTTGGTGGGGTCGGTGACCGCCATCACCGTGTAGAACTCGGAAACGCCCGCGTTGGTGATCCAGCGCTTGACGCCGTTGAGGACCCAGTGGTCGCCGTCGCGGACCGCCTTGGTCTTCATGCCGGCCGCGTCCGAGCCGGCGTCCGGCTCGGAGAGGCAGTACGAGAACCCGCCCTCGCCCTTGGCGAGCGCGCTCATGTACTTCTTCTTCAGCTCCTCGGAGCCGGAGATCATGACGGGCAGTGAACCGAGCTTGTTCACCGCGGGGATGAGGGAGGAGGACGCGCAGACGCGGGCCACCTCCTCGATCACGATGACCGTGGCGAGGGCGTCGGCGCCCGCGCCGCCGTACTCCTCGGGCACGTGCACGGCGTGCAGGTCGTTCGCCACCAGGGCCTCGAGGGCCTCCTGCGGGAAGCGGGCCTCCTCGTCCACCGCGGCGGCGTACGGCGCGATCTTCGCCTCGGCCAGCGAGCGGACGGCGTCGCGGAGCATGTCGTGCTCCTCGGACGGGCGGTACAGGTCGAAGTCAGCCGATCCGGCCAAGGTGTCTCACGCTCCAAAGAAGCTGCGTTGCCGACGCTAATTACCGTTAAGTAACACAAATTTTAGGGGTCCGCGGACGTCAGGGATACGTGAGCTTGGCGACAGCGGGAAAACTGCCCGTCGGCTCCCCCGACTATGCTCAGGCCCGGATCACCGCCGTCCCACCGCCGTCGCCTCCTGGAGCACCCCATGGCCCTCAAGATCACCGTGATCGGTACCGGCTATCTCGGCGCCACGCACGCCGCGGCCATGGCCGAGCTGGGGTTCGAGGTGCTGGGGCTGGACATCGACGCCGAGAAGATCGCGATGCTGCAGCGCGGCGAGACGCCGATGTACGAGCCGGGCCTGGAGGAGCTGCTGAAGCAGCACGTGGCCGGCTTCGAGGGTTCCTCGGGACGGCTGCGGTTCACCCAGGACTGGGCGGAGATCGGCGCGTTCGGCGACGTGCACTTCGTGTGCGTCAACACCCCGCAGCGGCACGGCGAGTACGCCGCCGACATGGCGTACGTCGAGGCCGCGTTCGCCTCCCTCGCCCCGCACCTGACCGCTCCCGCCCTGGTGGTCGGCAAGTCCACGGTGCCGGTGGGGTCCGCCGACCGGCTCGCCGCCTACCTCGCCGAGCACGCGCCCGCCGGGAAGGACGCCGAGCTGGCCTGGAACCCGGAGTTCCTGCGCGAGGGGTTCGCGGTGCAGGACACGCTGCACCCCGACCGGATCGTGGCCGGCGTGCGCAGCGAGCGGGCGGAGCGGCTGCTGCGCGAGGTGTACGCGACGCCGATCGGCGAGGGCACGCCGTTCGTCGTCACCGACTTCCCCACCGCGGAGCTGGTGAAGACCTCCGCCAACTCCTTCCTCGCCACCAAGATCTCCTTCATCAACGCCATGGCCGAGGTGTGCGAGGCCGCGGACGGCGACGTGGCCAAGCTCGCCGAGGCGATCGGGTACGACGACCGGATCGGCAAGAAGTTCCTGCGGGCCGGGATCGGGTTCGGCGGCGGGTGCCTGCCGAAGGACATCCGGGCGTTCATGGCGCGGGCCGGTGAGCTGGGCGCCGACCAGGCGCTGACGTTCCTGCGCGAGATCGACTCCATCAACATGCGCCAGCGCGGGCGGATGGTGGAACTGACGCGGCAGGAGCTCGGGGGCGGCCCGTTCCTGGGCAAGCGGGTCGCGGTGCTCGGCGCCACCTTCAAGCCCGACTCCGACGACGTGCGGGACTCCCCCGCGCTGAACGTGGCCGGTCAGATCCACCTGCAGGGCGGCCAGGTGACGGTGTACGACCCGAAGGGCATGGACAACGCCCGCCGGCTCTTCCCGACGCTGGGGTACGCCGACAGCGCGCTGCAGGCCGTGCGAGGCGCCGACGTGGTTCTGCACCTGACGGAGTGGCAGGAGTTCCGCGAGCTGGACCCGGCGGAGCTGGGCGAGGTGGCGGCGGCCCGGCTGATCCTCGACGGGCGCAACGCGCTCGACCCGGTGCTGTGGCGCAAGGCCGGGTGGACGTACCGCGCGATGGGCCGGCCCACCGCGTAGCGGGCAAGAGACGGACGCCGGTTCGGCCGAGGCTCAGTCGGCCGAACCGGCGTCCTGCTGCATTCTGCACCACCGCCCCGCCCCGCGGCCGGGGAACGGCCCGGCGGGCCTACTTGGCCCGGTACCGGCGCATCTTCGCGCGGGCCCCGCACACCTGCATCGAGCACCAGCGCCCGCGCCCCGCCGGGCTGCGGTCGTAGTACGCCCAGTGGCAGTCGGCGGCCTCGCATGCCTTCAGCCGCTGCCAGGTGCCCGCGACCAGGGCCTCGGCGACGGCGGCGGCGACCCGGGAGAGCAGAGCGGTGCCGTCGGCCGGGGCGAGGGCGGCCGAGCCGTCGGCGGCGTCGACCGTCACGCGCAGCGGGGCCGACGCCAGCAGGTCGCCCAGCGGCGTGACCGGGGCGTGCGCCGGGTGTCCCGCGTGGGCGAGCAGCGTGGCCCGCAGCGACTCACGCAGTTCGCGCGCCGCGGAGACGTCGTCCTCGGTGAGCGAGAAGCGCGCGCGGCCGTCCGCCGTGTCGAGCGCGTCGGCGCCCGATTCGATGTCCAGCGTGTTCACCAGGGACTCGACCAGGGCGAGGCTCCCCGGGGCGGCCGATCTCGCACTCATGTCTGCACGCTACCTCCCGGTAAAGCACTTGCGAGGTTACCCCCTATAGGGAAGCATGCAGTAACGGTTACCGGTTACCCGTCATTGCGGGTAACGCAGCCCGGATCGCCGGGCCGGTGACCCGCTGGTGACACCGTCTCGAGGAGGAAGTCATGGCTCTCGCCGAACTGGGCGCCGTCGTACTGGACTGTCCCGACCCCCGTGCCCTCGCCGGTTTCTACGCCGAGCTGCTGGGCGGCACCGTGGAGGGCGACGACGACTGGGTGGACCTGCGGACGCCCAGTGGTCAGACGCTGGCCTTCCAGGCCGCGCCCGGCCACGTGGCGCCCGAGTGGCCCGCATCGGACCGTTCGCAGCAGTTCCACCTCGACCTGAGCGTCCCGGATCTGGACGCCGCCGAGAAGGGCGTGCTGGAGCTCGGCGCGAAGGTGCTGGACGCCGAGGACCGTTCGCGGACCTACCGTGTGTACGCGGACCCGGCCGGGCACCCGTTCTGTCTCTGCGCCTGCTGACCGGGAGGTCCCCCGTGACCGTGGCACGTTTCCGTTCCGTCGTCCTCGACTGCCCCGACCCGCGCGCACTCGCCCGCTTCTACGCGGGCGTGGTGGGCGGTACGCCCGTGGAGGAGGACCCGGACTGGGTCGTCCTGCAGGTCCCCGGCGGGCCGCGGCTGGCCTTCCAGCGGGCGGAGGGGCACGCCCCGCCGCAGTGGCCGCGCGCGGACCGCGACTCCCAGCAGTTCCACCTCGACTTCGACGCCGGGTCGACGTGGGAGGAGATCGACGCGGCCCACGAGCGGGTGCTGTCGCTGGGAGCGCGCCCGCTGGACCTGGAGGACCGGGAGACGAAGGACTTCCTGGTGTACGCCGATCCGGCCGGGCATCCGTTCTGCCTCTGCCGGATCGAGCACGCTTGAGCCGGGCGAGCCGGGCGTGCCGGGCAACCGGGTGAGCCGGTTGAACCGGGCCGTCAGCCGTCCAGTTCCGCGATCGTCGCCGTGGACGGCTCACGGCGCTGCTGGGCGGCGCGGGCGGTGAAGTCGGCGCTGCGCAGCAGGCGCTGGACGTTGCCCCAGGTCAGCAAGGCGATGTCGGTCTCCGGCCAGTCACGGCGCAGCAGCTCCGCGATCAGGTGCGGGTAGCAGGACGCGTCGCCGAGCTCCTGCGGGTGGGCGGTGCCCGCGTCGTACGTGCCGGACAGGGCGACGCAGGCCGGTCCGGCGACCGCGCGGACGTGGTCGAGGTGATCGGCGACGTCCCGGACGGTCGGGCCGGTCTGCTCGGCCGTCAGCGGCACCATGCACACGCCCTCGGCCGCGCCCAGCTCGGCCAGCAGGTCGTCGGTGAGGTTGGCCGGGTGGGGGCGCAGGGAGCGGGCGGCGGAGCGAGTGAACACCACGGGCGCCCTGGAGACCACGAGGACACGGCGGACGGTCTCCGGGGAGGCGCCGGAGAGGTCGGCGAGCACGCCGAGCCGGTTCATCTCCCGCACCACCTCCTCGCCGAACCGCGTCAGCCCGGCCTCGCTCGCCCACGACGCGCCGGACAGGGTCAGCACGCGCAGGCCCAGGGAGTGCAGGGCGCGCAGGATGCCGAGGGAGTCGCCGAGGCTGGCGGCGCCGGCCGGGCCGGGCACGACGGCGACCCGGCCGCACAGGCGGGCGTCGGTGAGCTCACCGGCGGTGCGGGCCAGGCGCAGCCCCTCGGGATGCGCCCGCGTGACGTTCTCGATCAGGTCCAGCTGCTCCAGGGTGGCGCCGATCGCGCCGTCCCCGGTCAGCCCGTCGGGCAGGTGCAGCGACCAGAACAGCGCGCCGACGTGGCCTTCGCGCATCCGGGGCACGTCCGTGTCGACGGTGCTCTCCCCGGCCTCCAGGTCGTACCAGGACAGGTGCCGCAGCGCCCAGGGCAGGCCGCTGTAGCCGTCTGCGACGGGGTGGTCGGCGAGCAGGGCGTGGGCCCGCCCGAGGAGATCCGTCGCGGCCCCGCGCCCGCCGCCCGCCTCGCCACCGCTGTCTGCCTCGCCCTCGTACGACACGTCGTCGGCGTCGTACGGCACGTCGTCGGCGTCGTACGGCACGTCCTCGGTCTCGGTCTCGGTCTCGCCGTCGTAGGGCTCCGCGGGGAACGGCGGCCCGGGCAGATCGCCGAGCCGTCCGACCTCTGTCCTGTTGTGCAGTTGGGGCTGGAGGTCTGCCATGGCGGTCTCCGTACGTGATCGGTGTCCGTACGGCCACCGTCCCACGGCCCCCGCGGGGCTTCCTGGTGGACGGTGCGTTCGGGGGTAACCCCGGCCGCGGGCGGTCCCTGCCGGGCCCGTCGCCCGGATGGCGGGGTCAGGGCTCGCGGGCCGCCTCGATCACCTCGTCCAGGGTCTCCCGGGAGCGGACGAGGTCGGCGATCAGGCGGTCGATGCGGTCACGTTCCGCGGTCAGGTCCTCGACCAGCTTCGGGGTGGCGACGGCGGAGGGACCGCCGTCGCTGTCGCGCATGCAGGGCAGCAACCGGGCGATCCGGCTGCTGTGCAGGCCCGCGGCGAACAGCTCCTGGATCCGGATGACCCGGTCGACCGCCGTCTCCGGGTAGTCACGGTGCCCGCCGGGGGTGCGGGCGGCGCGCAGCAGCCCCTGGGTCTCGTAGTAGCGCAGCGAGCGCTCGCTGACGCCGGTGCGCCGGGACAGTTCACCGATCCGCATGCCGCAGCCGCCTCCCCCGTCCGGAACCGGACTTGAATCTGACATCTGTGTCAGGTTCTAGCGTACGGACATGACGCGGACAACCGACTTCCTCGCGCCCGCCCGGCTCGGGCGGCTGGCGCTCCCCAACCACCTGGTGATGGCCCCGCTGACCCGCAACCGCGCGGCGGCCGACGGCACCCCGACCCCGCTGATGGCCGCCTACTACGCGCAGCGCGCCTCGGCCGGACTGATCGTCGCCGAGGCGTCGACGCCGAACGCGGTCGGGCAGACCTACCCGGACATCACCGCCATCCACACCGATCGGCACGTGGCCGGCTGGCGGCGGGTCACCGACGCGGTACGGGCCGCCGGAGGAGGCCCGATGTTCCTGCAGCTCCAGCACGGCGGGCGGGTGGGCCACCCGGCGACCAGCGGCCTGACGCCCCTGGCGCCCTCGCCCGTCCCGCTGCCGGAGACCATCTTCACCCCGCACGGGCACCGGCCGGCCGTGGTCCCGCGGGAGATGACCGCCGACGACATCCGCAGCACCGTCGCCGACTTCGCCGCGGCCGCCCGCCGGGCCGTCGAGGCGGGCTTCGCGGGCGTGGAGGTGCACTCGGCCAACGGGCACCTGCTGCACCAGTTCCTCTCCGGCAACACCAACCGCAGGACGGACGGCTACGGCGGCCCCGCCGAGCGGCGGATCCGGTTCACGGCGGAGGTGACCGAGGCGGTGGCCGACGCGATCGGCGCAGACCGGGTCGGCCTGCGGATCTCCCCCGGCTCCGTCGTCAACGGCATAGCGGAGGACGACACCGACGTCCTCTACCCCGCGCTGGTGGCGCGGCTGAGGGACCTGGGCCTGGCCTACCTGCACCTCGTGCGCGCCGACCCGGCCGACCCGGTGTACCGGCGCGTGCGCGCCGAGTGGCCGGGCGCCCTGATCGGCAACCCCGTGCTGCCGGACCTGACCACCGGGGCCGTCACCGCCGCCGCCCGGGAGATGCTGGCCGCCGGGGCCGACCTGGCGGCGCTCGGCCGCCCGTTCCTCGCCAACCCGGACCTGGTGACGCGGCTGCGCCTGGGCGCCCCGCTCAACCCGGTCCGGGAGCGGTACCTGATGTACGTCGGCGGGGCGGACGGCTACACCGACTACCCGGCCCTCGACGATCAGTCCTCGCGCGCGTCGAGCACGTCGATGGTGGCGTGGGACGGCGGGCGCGTCGCCTGAAGGTCACGGGCCACGTCCTCCGCCGCGCCCAGTACCCGCACCGCGTTCTGCCAGGTCAGCTTGGCCAGGTCGGCGGTGGACCAGCCGCGGTCGAGCAGCTCGGCCAGCAGGTTGGGGTAGCAGGAGACGTCGCCGAGGCCGTCCGGGGTGAAGGCCGTGCCGTCGTAGTCGCCGCCGATGCCCAGGTGGTCGACGCCGGCGACCTCGCGCATGTGGTCGAGGTGGTCGGCGACCGTCGCGACCGTCGCGACCGGACGCGGGTGGCGCTCCTCGAAGGCCCGGTGGAGCCGCATCGCCTCGGCGCCGGTGTCCAGGTGGTGCAGGCCGTGCGCGCGCAGGTTCTCGTCGGCCGCGGCCGTCCAGTCCACGGCCGCCTGGAGCACGAACTTCGGCACGAACGTCACCATCGCCACACCGCCGTTGGCGGGGAGGCGTTCGAGGACGTCGTCGGGGATGTTGCGCGGGTGGTCGCACACCGCGCGGGAGGAGGAGTGGGAGAAGATCACCGGGGCGGCGGTGGCGTCGAGCGCGTCCCGCATGGTTGTGGCGGCCACGTGGGACAGGTCGACCAGCATGCCGAGGCGGTTCATCTCCCGGACGACCTCGCGGCCGAAGGCCGACAGGCCGCCGACGCCGGGCTCGTCCGTCGCGGAGTCGGCCCAGTCCACGTTGTCGTTGTGGGTGAGCGTCAGGTAGCGCACGCCCAGCTCGTACAGGCCGCGCAGGGTGCCCAGCGAGTTGGCGATGGAGTGGCCGCCCTCGGCGCCCATCAGGGAGGCGATGCGGCCCTCGCCGCGCGCGGACTCCATGTCGGCCGCCGTCAGCGCGGGCGCCAGGTCCTTCGGGTGGCGCGCCACCAGCCGCCGTACGCAGTCGATCTGCTCCAGCGTGGCCGGCACCGGGTCGGGCAGGTCCGACGGCACGTACACCGACCAGTACTGGGCGCCGACGCCGCCCTCGCGCAGGCGCGGGATGTCGGTGTGCAGGTCGGCGTCCTGGCGGACGGCGACGTCGAGGGCGTCGAGGTCGTAGCGGGCCTTCTCGCGCAGCGCCCAGGGCAGGTCGTTGTGGCCGTCGACGACCGGGAACTCGCCCAGCAGGGTCCGGGCCCGCGGCAGCGAGGGCGAGGTCATCGCGCTCACTTCCCGAAGCCGAAGCCGTTGCCGCCGCCCTCGACCTTGGCGCGCAGGCGCTTGCCCTTCTCGGTCGCCTGGTCGTTCAGCTCCTGCTGGAAGTCGCGCATCTTCTGCTGCAGGTCCTCGTCGTGCGCCGCGAGGATGCGGGCCGCCAGCAGCCCTGCGTTGCGGGCGCCGGCGACGGAGACCGTGGCGACCGGAACGCCGGCCGGCATCTGCACGATGGACAGCAGCGAGTCCATGCCGTCGAGGTACTTCAGCGGCACGGGGACGCCGATGACGGGCAGCGGGGTGACGGAGGCGAGCATGCCGGGCAGGTGGGCGGCGCCGCCCGCGCCCGCGATGATCACCTTCAGGCCCCGGTCGGCCGCCTGCTCGCCGTAGGCGACCATCTCGCGCGGCATCCGGTGCGCGGAGACGACGTCGACCTCGTACGCGATCTCGAACTCGTCCAGGGCCTGGGCGGCGGCCTCCATGACGGGCCAGTCCGAGTCCGACCCCATGACGATGCCTACGACAGGACTCATTCGGTGATCGTGCCTCTCAGGTAGCCGGCAGCGTGACGGGCGCGCTCCAGCACGTCGTCCAGGTCGTCGCCGTAGGTGTTGACGTGGCCGACCTTGCGGCCGGGCTTCACGTCCTTGCCGTACATGTGGATCTTGAGCTGGGGGTCGCGGGCCATGCAGTGCAGGTACGCGGAGTACATGTCCGGGTAGTCGCCGCCCAGGACGTTGACCATGACCGTCCACTTGGCGCGCGGGCGCGGGTCGCCGAGCGGGAGGTCGAGGACCGCGCGGACGTGGTTGGCGAACTGGGACGTGATCGCGCCGTCCTGCGACCAGTGGCCGGAGTTGTGCGGGCGCATCGCGAGTTCGTTGACCAGGACGCGGCCGTCGCGGGTCTGGAACAGCTCGACGGCGAGATGGCCGACGACGCCGAGTTCCTTGGCGATGGTCAGGGCCATCTGCTCGGCGTGCAGCGCGAGGTCGTCGTCGAGGCCGGGAGCGGGCGCGATCACGGTGTCGCAGACGCCGTTCACCTGCCGGGACTCCACGACGGGGTAGGCGACGGCCTGGCCGTGCGGGGAGCGCACGACGTTGGCGGCGAGCTCGCGGACGTAGTCCACCTTCTCCTCGGCGAGGACCGGGACGCCCGCGCGGAACGGGTCGGCGGCCTCCTCCGCGGAGTCCACGACCCACACGCCCTTGCCGTCGTAGCCGCCGCGGACGGTCTTCAGGACGACCGGAAAGCCGCCCGCCCGTCGCCCGCCACCGCCCTTGTCGGAGGACCCTTCGGGCCCACCCCTTTCGAGCTCAGCCGCGAACGCCGCCACGTCGGCCGGGTCGGTCACGATCCGGTGCCGTGGGCACGGGATGCCGATCGCGTCGAGCCTGGCGCGCATCACCCCCTTGTCCTGAGCGTGCACGAGCGCGTCGGGACCCGGGCGCACGGGGATGCCGTCCGCCTCCAGGGCCCGCAGGTGCTCGGTGGGCACGTGCTCGTGGTCGAAGGTGATCACGTCGCACCCGCGCGCGAACTCGCGCAGCGTGTCGAGGTCGCGGTAGTCGCCGACGACGACATCGCCGACGACCTGCGCCGCGGAATCCTGAGGAGTGTCACTGAGGAGCTTGAACCTGATGCCCAACGGGATGCCCGCCTCGTGTGTCATACGAGCGAGCTGGCCCCCGCCGACCATGCCGACTACCGGGAACGTCACGCCCCTAGAGTATCGGCCGTGGCGCGGTCGGCGGTTTCCGGTCGTTCCCGGCCCCGTCCAGGGCACCCTCCAGGGCCTCTCGCGGGCCCCGCCGACGGCTCTTTTCACCTTCTTTCCGCGGCCTTTCCGCAGCTCTTGCGGACTTCTTCCCCTGCTCACGGCACATTCGCGGGCAATCGCACAGGTGGGTGGTTAGCATGGCCAGGTCGACCGAACCGACCCGACGGGAGCCTTCACGACCATGGAACCTGGTTCCTCAGGGCTGCGAAGGCTCACCCACGAGATTGCCAGATTCGGCGCCGTCGGCGCGCTCGGCACCGTCGTGAACTTCGGCGTCTCCAACCTGCTGTGGCACCTCACCAGCCTCCAGGCGGTGCGCGCCAACGTGATCGCGACGATCGTCGCCATCGCCTGCAACTACGTGGGTTTCCGCTACTTCACCTACCGGGACCGCGACAAGAGCGCCCGCACCCGGGAGCTGACGCTGTTCCTGGCGTTCAGCGTGGTGGGCCTGGTCATCGAGAACGGCATCCTGTACGCGGCCATCTACGGCTTCGGCTGGGACAGCTCCCTGCAGCGCAACGTCTTCAAGGTCGTCGGCATCGGCATCGCGACTCTGTTCCGCTTCTGGTCGTACCGCACCTGGGTGTTCCGCACGCTGCCGGCCGTGGAGGCCGCCGTCGCGGACGCGGAGTCGCTGCTGGGACGGGCGGACGGGACCGCCGCGCGACGGTCGAGGGCCGGGCAGCGCGCGAACTGACGGGCTGCGCCTGAGCTGACCGGTCGCACTCGCGCCGACCGGCAGCGCATGCGCCGGTCGGCAGCGCATGCGCCGGTCGGCAGCGCTTGAGGCCGGCGGCAGCGCTTGAGGCGGGCGGCAGGTCACCGCACCGTCGGCGGCTCCTCCTCGTGCGGGGGCTTCTTCAGCGGCTGCGTGCGGGACAGGAACAGCCCGAACACCGGCGGCTTCGTCTGGAGCATCTCCAGCCGCCCGCCGTCCGCCTCCGCGAGGTCCCGGGCGACCGCGAGGCCGATGCCCGTGGAGTTGCGGCCGCTGATCGTGCGCTCGAAGATCCGCGCCCCGAGGTCGGCCGGCACGCCGGGGCCCTCGTCGGTGACCTCGACGACCGCCTGGTTGCCGGTCACCCGGGTGCGCAGCGCCACCGTGCCGCCGCCGTGCATCAGCGAGTTCTCGATCAGCGCCGCCAGCACCTGGGCGACCGCCCCCGGCGTGCCGACCGCCTGGAGGTGCCGTTTGCCGGAGCTGACGATGGCGCGGCCGGCGCTGCGGTAGGCGGGGCGCCACTCGGCGAGCTGCTGCTGGATGACCTCGTCGAGGTCGAAGGAGACCGCGGAGCCGGTGCGCGGGTCGCGGGAGTTCGTCAGCAGCCGTTCGACGACGTCCGTCAGCCGCTCCACCTGGGTCAGCGCGACGTTGGCCTCCTCCTTCACCGTGTCCAGCTCGTCGGTCAGGGTGATCTCCTCCAGCCGCATCGACAGCGCGGTGAGCGGGGTGCGCAGCTGGTGGGAGGCGTCGGCGGCGAGGCGGCGTTCCGCGGTCAGCATGCGGGCGATGCGCTCGGCGGAGGAGTCGAGGACGTCGGCGACCCGGTCCAGCTCAGGGACGCCGTAGCGCTTGTGCCGGGGGCGCGGGTCGCCGGAACCGAGGCGTTCGGCGGTCTCGGCAAGGTCGGTCAGCGGGGAGGCGAGCCGGTTGGCCTGGCGGATGGCCAGCAGCACCGCCGCGACGACCGCGAGCAGCGCCACCAGGCCGATGATCAGCAGCGTGCGGCCGACCTCCCGGGTCACCCTGGAGCGGGGCTCCTCGACGGTGACCGTCTCGCCCTCCTCGCCCTTGGCCGTGGCCCGGATGACCTCGCCGGACGGCCTGGCGCCGACCTCGATGGCCTGCTGCCCGGGGATCCGGATGCGGGCGTAGCGGTCCTGGGTGACCTGGCCGCGCAGCACCTCCGCGTTGACCGTGCCGTCGCCGATGAGCCGGCTGTCGACGATGCTCGCCAGCCGCTGCGCCTCGGAGCCGACCCGTTCCCGCGCGCTGTTGGTGATCGTCCGCGTCTCCACGATGACCAGGGACACGCCGAACACGGCGATGACGACCAGCACCACGGCGAGCGTGGACTGGATGAGACGACGACGCACAGGGGCCCTCCGAGCAGTGGCTCTACGACGACCAGTGTGCCAAGGGCGCGACCCGCGCAGCCGCACCCTCCGCCGCCGACCCTTCAGCCCTTCCGCCGGCTCCTCCGACGGCCCTTCCACCAGCCCTTGCGTCAGCCCGTGCGCTAGCTCTTCTCGAAGCGGAAGCCCACGCCCCGCACGGTCGCGATGTAGCGGGGGTTCGCCGCGTCGTCGCCGAGCTTCTTGCGCAGCCAGGAGATGTGCATGTCGAGCGTCTTGGTCGACGACCACCAGGTGGTGTCCCAGACCTCCCGCATCAGCTGGTCCCGTGTGACGACCCGGCCGGCGTCCCGCACCAGCACCCGCAGCAGGTCGAACTCCTTGGCCGTGAGCTGGAGTTCCTCGTCGCCCATCCAGGCACGGTGCGACTCGACGTCGATGCGCACGCCGTGCGTGGCGGGCGGTTGCTGCGGCTCCGCGGCGCCGCGCCGGAGCAGCGCCCGGACGCGGGCGAGCAGTTCGGCGAGCCGGAAGGGCTTGGTGACGTAGTCGTCGGCGCCCGCGTCCAGACCGACGACGGTGTCCACCTCGTCGGCGCGCGCGGTCAGGATGAGGATGGGCACGGTGTGGCCGTCGGCCCGCAGCCGGCGGGCGACCTCCAGGCCGTCCATGCCGGGCAGCCCGAGGTCCAGCACGACCAGGTCGACGCCCCCCTGCATCCCGGCGTCCAGCGCGGTGGGTCCGTCCTCACGCACCTCGACCTCGTACCCTTCCCGGCGCAGGGCGCGGGCCAGCGGCTCCGAGATGGACGCGTCGTCCTCGGCGAGCAGTACACGGGTCATGAGGTGATGGTAGACCGCCCCGGTCAGGAGCCGCGGTGTGATCGCCATCCCCGGTTCTTACCTTTGGGCGTACCGGTACGAACCTGTGGGTGCGAGGTGCGATCACCGGGCACGCCTTGGAATAGTGGCGCGCGGTTCCGTCCTGACCTGTGATTCGCGTCTCAAGTCCTTCCATTTCCGACTCTGTCCTGCCGTATGGTGAATCTACGCCTGTAGCACCGCGGGGACCTTCGGCAAGGATGTCGCTGAAGGTCTCTTTTGCGTGCGGCCGGCCGCCGCCGGCCTGGGAATGAACGATCAGCAAGGACCACAACCATGGCGTCCAGCCTGACGAAGGACTCGGCGATCCCGGGCACCCCCGGTTCCGAGCGGACCTTCTTCGGCCACCCCCGCGGACTGGCCACCCTCTTCATGACCGAGATGTGGGAGCGCTTCTCCTACTACGGCATGAAGGCCCTGCTCCCGCTGTACCTGGTGGCCCCCGGCGGCCTGCATCTGAGCGCGGCGACGGCGACCGCGATCTACTCGGTGTACCTGTCGCTCGTGTACCTGCTCGCGCTGCCCGGCGGCTGGTTCGCGGACCGTGTGCTCGGCCCGCGCAGGACGGTGGCGGTGGCCGGCACGGTCATCATGCTCGGGCACCTCACCCTGGCCCTGCCGAACGCGGGCACCTTCTACGCCGGGCTCGGCCTGGTCGCGATCGGTTCCGGTCTGCTGAAGGCCAACATCTCCACGATGGTCGGCCACCTCTACGACGGCCCGGACGACCCGCGCCGCGACGGCGGCTTCACCGTCTTCTACATCGGCATCAACCTGGGCGCCTTCGCCGCGCCGCTGGTGATCGGCACCGTCGGCGAGAACGTCAACTGGCACCTGGGCTTCGCGCTGGCCGCGCTCGGCATGGCGCTGGGCCTCACCCAGTTCCTGCTCGGCGGCCGCCACCTCGACGCGCGTTCGAGCCTGGTGCCGACCCCGCTGTCGGCCGCGGAGAAGGCGTCCACCCTGCGCAAGTCGGCGTTCTGGGCCGCGGTGGCGGCCGTCTTCTACGCGGTCGTCGGCTTCTCCGGCCACTACACGCTGAACTGGCTGCTGGTGCCGATCACCCTGGCCGGGCTGCTCATCCCGGTGCTGGTCATCGCCCGCATCAAGCGGGACCGGGAGCTGGACCGGGCCGAGCAGTCGAAGATGTCGGCGTACATCTGGTTCTTCGTCGCCGCCGCAGTGTTCTGGATGATCTACGACCAGGGCGGCTCGACGGTGTCGCTGTTCGCCGAGTCCTCGGCGGACAACACCGTCTTCGGCTGGCAGTTCCCGGTCTCCTGGTACCAGTCGGTCAACCCGGTCATGATCATGGCGCTGGCGCCGCTGTTCGCCTGGGCCTGGCTGGCGCTGGCCCGGCGCGGCAAGGAGCCGAGCACCGCCGTGAAGTTCGCGATGGGCCTGGTGCTGATCGGCGCCTCCTTCTTCCTCTTCCTCGCCCCGCTGGCGATCGCGGACGGCGGTCACAAGGCAGCCGCGCTGTGGCTGGTCGGCATCTACTTCGTGCAGACGGTCGGCGAGCTGACGCTGTCGCCGGTGGGTCTGTCGGTGACGACGAAGATGGCGCCCGCCAAGTACGCCTCGCAGATGATGGGCGTGTGGTTCCTGGCCGTCACCGCCGGCGACGCCACCACCGGCCTGCTCTCCATCGCCGGCGTCGACCTGAACAAGACGGGCATCGTGGCCCTGGAGGCCGCGCTCGCCGCCGTGGCCGGCGCGGCGGTGTGGATGTACCGCCGCAAGGTGAAGGCCCTCATGGGCGACGTGCACTGAGCGCCCCTCGGCGCCCGCGCTACGGGCAGCGCCGGGAGGGGGGGGGGGAGCCCCGGGGGGGGGGGGGGGCCCCCCCCCCCGCACCCCCGTGCCGACCACGAAACGAAAGGAAACCCAACCACCAAAAAAAAGGAGCA
>NZ_JBVIIE010000056.1:0-57451 GCF_055569945.1 Streptomyces sp. NPDC031340 | reverse complement strand
CCCCCCCCCCCCCCCCCCCCCCCCCCCCCCCCCCCCCCCCCCCCCCCCCCCCCCCCCCCCCCCCCCCCCCCCCCCCCCCCCCCCCCCCCCCCGCCACGTCAGCTGAGCGTCGTCACGTCAGCTGAGCGTCGTCACGTCCAGCTCGCCCAGCCTGTGTGCTTCACGGATCTTCTTCTTGTCGAACTTGCCCACGCTCGTCTTCGGCACCGACTCGATGATCGTCCAGCGCTCCGGGAGCTGCCACTTGGCGATCTTGCCCTCGGCGGCCAGGAAGTCGCGCAGGGAGGCGAAGTCGGCGGTGGCGCCTTCCTTCAGGACGACGGTGGCCAGCGGGCGCTCGCCCCACTTCTCGTCGGGGACGGCGACGACGGCGGCCTCGGCGACGTCCGGGTGGGACATGAGGGCGTTCTCCAGGTCGACGGAGGAGATCCACTCGCCGCCGGACTTGATGACGTCCTTGGCGCGGTCGGTGAGGGTGAGGAAGCCGTCGGGGGAGATGGTGCCGACGTCGCCCGTCTTCAGCCAGCCGTCCTCGCTGAACTTGTCCGCGGGGCGCAGCGGTTCGGCGTCGGGGCCGTTGTAGTAGGCGCCCGCGATCCACGGGCCGCGCACCTCCAGCTCACCGGCCGACTCGCCGTCCCAGGGCAGCCGCTCGCCGCCGGGGCCGGTCAACCGTCCCTCGACACCGGCCGGGAAACGGCCCTGGGTGAGCCGGTAGGCGAACTCCTCGTCGGTGCCGACCGCGTGGGCCGGCGGGCGGGCGATCGTGCCCAGCGGCGAGGTCTCCGTCATGCCCCAGGCGTGGCAGACCCGCATCCCCAGGTCGTCGAACGCCGCCATGAGGGAGGGCGGACAGGCCGAGCCGCCGATGGTGACCTGGGTGAGGGAGGAGACGTCGCGCGGCTTGGCGGTGAGCTCGGCGAGCAGGCCCTGCCAGATGGTGGGCACGGCGGCCGCGTGCGTCGGCTTCTCGGACTCGATCATCTCGGCGATGGGGGCCGGCTGGAGGAAGCGGTCCGGCATCAGCATGTTCACGCCGGTCATGAAGGTGGCGTGCGGCAGGCCCCAGGCGTTGACGTGGAACTGCGGGACCACCACCAGCGACGTGTCCTGGTCGGTCAGACCCATCGACTGGGTCATGTTGACCTGCATCGAGTGCAGGTAGATCGAACGGTGGCTGTACACCACGCCCTTGGGGTCGCCGGTGGTGCCGGACGTGTAGCACATGGAGGCGGCCCGGCGCTCGTCCAGCTCCGGCCAGTCGTAGCGGTCCGGCTTGTCGGCGATCAGGTCCTCGTACTCGTGCACGGTCACCGAGCCCCCGGCGAGCAGCGAGCGGTCACCCGGGCCGGACACCACCACGTGCTCGACCGGCGTCAGGCGGGGCAGCAGCGGGGCCAGCAGCGGCAGCAGCGAGCCGTTGACGATGACGACCTTGTCGGCCGCGTGGTTCACGATCCACGTGAGCTGCTCCGCGGGGAGGCGGAGGTTGAGGGTGTGCAGCACGGCGCCCATGGAGGGGACCGCGAAGTAGGCCTCGACGTGCTCGGCGTTGTTCCACATGAGGGTGGCCACCCGGTCGTCGTCCACGACCCCGAGGTCGTCGCGCAGGGCGTGCGCCAGCCGGGCCGCCCGGGCGCCGATCTCCGCGAAGGAACGGCGGTGCGGCTCGCCCTCGCCTGTCCAGGTGGTCACCTGCGATGTGCCGTGGACCGTGGACCCGTGGGTCAGGATCCTCGAGATCAGCAGCGGTACGTCCTGCATCGTGCTCAGCACGGTGTCCTCCCGGGGCGACATTGCCAACGCGGCGGTAAGGTGTGCGCTGATTCTGCGCACATACCGCGCGGTATGTCACTAGCCGACGGAGATCGATCTGCCCAGGTCGGCAACCCAAATGGGATCAGGACGGTTCATTTCCGAACAAGTCCCAGCTCGGCGGCATCGCACGAGTGCCGGCTCAGGGTCGTCGCACGAGCCGTAACTCAGGCTCGTCGGACAAGTCCCGGCTCAGGTTCGTCAGCTCAGGCTCGTCGCGCGAGTCCCAGCTCGGGGTCGTCCCGCAGCTTGCCGAGGGCGCGCGAGACCGCCGACTTCACCGTGCCCACCGACACCCCGAGGACCGCGGCCGTCTGGGTCTCGCTGAGGTCCTCGTAGTACCTGAGGACGACCATCGCCCGCTGCCGGACGGGCAGCTTCATGATCGCCCGCCACATCGCGTCGTGCAGTGCCTGCTGCTCGGCCGGGTCGTCGCCGCCGGGCAGCGGCTCCGGCTCGGGCAGCTCCTCGCACACGAACTCGTCGACCTTGCGCTTGCGCCACTGCGAGGTGCGGGTGTTCAGCAGCGCCCGGCGCACGTAGCCGTCGAGGGCGCGGTGGTCCTCGATCCGCTCCCAGGCGACGTACGTCTTGGCGAGCGCGGTCTGCAGCAGGTCCTCCGCGTCGCTCGGGTTCGCGGTCAGCGAGCGGGCGGTCCGCAGCAGCACCGGCTGACGCGCCCTGACGTACGACGAGAACGACGGATACGGCAGAGTCTGCGTCGCCGGTTCGGCGGCGGTCGAGGCGCTGGTGCAGACGGGTGTGGTCATGGCGTCCACGCTAGGAGCGGCGCGGGCCCGGCGGATCGGCCGCAGGTCCCGAAGGGGAATCCGCCTCAGGTTGTAGGGGTGGGGCCGGCCCCACCTCCTGAAGGTGGACGGTCGGCCCCGACTCGATGAGGGTTCAGCCGTCGGCGGTCAGCAGCAGGCCCGACGTCGGCACTCCCGTACCCGCCGTGACCAGTACGGCCTCCGCCCCCGGCACCTGGTTGACGGCGGTGCCCCGCACCTGCCGCACGCCCTCCGCGATCCCGTTCATGCCGTGCAGGTAGGCCTCGCCCAGCTGACCTCCGTGCGTGTTGAGCGGCACCGTGCGCGCGGCCACGAAGTCCGCCGCCTCGCCCCTCCCGCAGAACCCGAACTCCTCCAGCTGCATCAGCACGAAGGGGGTGAAGTGGTCGTACAGGATCGCCACGTCGACGTCGGCCGGTGCCAGGCCCGCCGTCCGCCACAGCTGGCGTGCCACCACGCCCATCTCCGGCAGCCCGGTCAGATCGTCCCGGTAGAAGCTGGTCATCTGCTCCTGGCCGCGGCCCGAGCCCTGCGCGGCGGCCGCAACGACGGCGGGCGGGTGGGGCAGGTCGCGGGCCCGTTCCAGGGAGGTGACGACGACGGCCTGGCCGCCGTCGGTCTCCTGGCAGCAGTCCAGGAGCCGGAGCGGCTCCACGATCCAGCGCGAGGCGGCATGGTCGGCGAGGGTGATCGGCCGGCCGTGGAAGTACGCCGCCGGGTTCGTCGCCGCGTACTCGCGGTCCACCACGGCCACGTGCCCGAACGCCTCGGCGGTCAGCCCGTGGGCGTGCAGGTAGCGCCGGGCCGCCATGGCCACCCAGGACGCCGGGGTCAGCAGCCCGAACGGCAGGACCCAGCCGAGTGCCGCGCCCTCCGCCGAGGGTTCCCGGTGCCGTACCCCGGAGCCGAACCTGCGCCCCGACCGCTCGTTGAAGGCGCGGTAGCAGACCACCACCTCCGCCACGCCCGCCGCCACCGCCAGTGCCGCCTGCTGGACCGTCGCGCAGGCCGCTCCGCCGCCGTAGTGGACGCGGGAGAAGAAGGACAGCTCGCCGATCCCGCAGGCCTGGGCCAGGGTGATCTCCGGGCTGGTGTCCATGGTGAACGTGACCATTCCGTCGACGTCCGCGGGGCGCAGTCCGGCGTCCCGCAGCGCGGCCCGCACCGCCTCGGCGGCCAGCCGCAGCTCACTGCGCCCGGAGTCCTTGGAGAACTCCGTGGCCCCGATGCCGACGACGGCCGCCCGCCCGCCGAGGGCGTCGGGCGCGCGCAGGCTCATGACGCGCCACCGGAGGCGGGGACCGTGACCGTGGCCGACGCGGGGACCGTGACCGTCACCGTGCCCGTGACGTGATCGCCGACGCTGTTCGAGCCGACCACCCGGACCGTCGCGGTGTCGCCGTCGACCTCCTCGACCGTGCCCGTCAGCACCATCGTGTCGCCCGGGTGGTTGGGCGCCCCGAGCCGGATGGCCACCTTGCGCAGCACGGCCGCCGGGCCGAAGTGGTCGGTGACGTAGCGGCCGACCAGGCCGTTGGTCGTCAGGATGTTCATGAAGATGTCCGGGGAACCCTTCTCGCGGGCCCGTTCGGCGTCGTGGTGCACGTCCTGGAAGTCGCGCGAGGCGACGGCCCCGGCGACGATCAGGGTGCGGGTGACCGGGATGGTGAGCGGCGGGAGCTTCTCGCCGGCCCTCATGCGACCTCCTCCCGGGGACGGAACACCGGCAGCACCGGCTCCTCGCCGTCCGCGTGGAAGGTGAGCCGCACCGGCAGCCCGATCCGCACCTCGTCGCAGGGCACCCCCACCACGTTGCTGACCATGCGGACGCCCTCCGCGAGTTCGACCAGCGCCACCGCGTGCGGCGGATCGAAGCCCGGGGCGGGCGGATGGTGCACGACGACGTACGAGTAGACGGTCCCTTCGCCGCTCGCCTCGACCGTGTCCCAGTCGGGGCAGCCGCAGGCGCCGCACCCCGGCAGCCACGGGAAGCGCAGCGCGCCGCAGCCCGCGCACCGCTGGATCAGCAGGCGGCGGCGGGCGACACCCTCCCAGAAACCGGCGTTGTCACGGTTGACGACCGGGCGGGGGCGCGGGGGGCGGCCGGCGCCCGGGGAGCCGGTGTCCTGGGGGCGGCCGGTGCGCGGGGAGCCGGTGTCCTGGGGGCGGCCGGTGCGCGGGGAATCGGTGTCCTGGGGGCGGCCGGTGCGGGCGGAGCCGGTTCGCGGCGGGCCGGTGCGCGGGCGCGCTGGGGCGTACTTGAGGATGCGGAAGCGGTGTGTGCCCGCCAGGTCGGCGCCCACCCGCACATCCGTGCGGGTCGTGACGAACCAGCCCGTCCCCAGCCGGGTCGTCTTGGGCCCGGAGACCGACTCGATCACCGCGTCGAAGGTGATCTCGTCGCCGGGGCGCAGGGGCCGGACGTACTCCTGCTCGCAGTCGGTGGCGACGACCGCGGTGCAGCCCGCCTCGTCGAGCAGGCCGAGCAGTTCGTCGTACGCCCGCGCGCGCCGCCCGTGGCCGGAGAGACCGCCCATGGTCCACACCTGGAGCATGGTGGGCGGGGCGACCGGGTCGGGACCGGCGTACGCGGGGTGGGTGTCTCCGAGCGCCTCGCACCAGTGCCGGATCATGGGCGCGTTGACGGGGTCCTTGCCCCGGCACGCCACGGCCGCCGCCCGGCCCTCGTACGCCTTCAGCCGCGCCCCCAGACCGTCGCTCCCCTCCGCCGGCTCACCGCTCACCGTCGCCCCCTCGTAGCCCGTCGTTGTGACCCCTCGTCGTGGCCGCTCGTCGTGGCCGCTCGTCCCGGGCGGCACCGCGCCGGCCCAGCAGCACCGCACCCAACGATTTCTGACTGTCCGTCAGATACTGCGGGCTGTCAAGATGCGCGCCGAGGCACCCGAAGGCGTCTGCGCGGCGGCACCGGAGCACCGCCGCGCAGACGCCTTACGACCCTTGCGACACACGTCCCCCCGGCCCTGAGGTCAGGGCCGCGGGCTCACCGCATGGGAGCGAAGTGGATGACGACGTTCTCGTTGCCCTGCTGGACGGCCGTGCGGTCGGAGCCGTTGACCTGGACGGCGTTGCTCTGGTTCGTGGCGCCGGGGCCTACCGCGTTCTGTTGCGTGGTGGACGAGGTGCCGTAGTTGTCGAGCCCGACACCGCTTCCGACGACGCTCGCGACTCCCGCGTTCGAGTCGTCGTCCGCGAGGGCGCCGTTGTCCGCCGCCGCGACTCCGGTGAACAGGGCGGCTGCCAGCGGAAGGGCGGAGACGGCGGCGATGACGCGGGCGGTACGGATGCTTGCCATGTGCTTCCTCCAGAATCCGGCTTCCTGGCCGGAGGTCCGTCAAGTAGGACTGTCACCAGGGCAGTCGGCCGACCGCCCCGGCGCTGTGCACGACGTCGCAAGACCAGGGTTGCCCACCACATCCCCGGCGAACCACCCCGGAAGCCGTGATTCGCCCCTAAGCGCTACGAGATGCCGATAAACCCCTTCCGCCGCTTCCGCCTCCCGGGCCAGGACGGACCAGCTGACCCCCGCCCAAGCGCCGCAAGGGGTGAAGCGTTCCGGCACAGTTCCCGCCACGATCCCCTCCCCGGCGTGTCGCGGCTGCCCCCTCTTCCCTTTTTCGAACGTACGTACGAACATAGAAGCATGGCCACCACCGACCGGCAGGCCACGACGCTGGCCCTCGCGCACGCCCTGTCAGCCGCCGAACGCGGACTGGCCGTCATCCCCCTGACCCGCACGAAACTCCCGGCCCTGCGCTCCCCTCACCGCGACGACCCCGACCCCCGCCCCTGTCACGGCGAGTGCGGCCGCTTCGGCCACGGGGTGTACGACGCCTCGACCGATCCGGCCCGTATCCGCGAACTGTTCGCCACCGCCCCCTGGGCCACCGGCTACGGCATCGCCTGCGGCCTTCCGCCCCGCCACCTCATCGGGATCGACCTCGACACCAAGTCGGGCACCGACTCCTCGGCGGCGCTGCGGGAACTCGCGCTGCGTCACCTGTTCACGATCCCCGACACCGTCGTCGTCATCACCCCCAGCGGCGGCCGCCACCTGTGGCTGACCGGCCCGCCCGACGTCGCCGTGCCCAACTCCGCCGGCCGCCTCGCCCCCGGCATCGACATCCGGGGCGCGGGCGGCTACCTCGTCGGCCCCGGCTCCCGGACCGACCAGGGCGTGTACACGACGGCCCCCGGCACCGCGCACCTCGCCCCCGCGGCCTGCCCGCCGGCCCTGCTGCGCCTGCTCCTGCCGCCGCCGCGTCCCGTCCATCCCGCGACGCACCCGTCGGCCGGTGTCCACGGCCAGGGCCTGATCCACTTCGTGCTCGCCGCGCACGAGGGCCAGCGCAACACCCGTCTGTTCTGGGCCGCCTGCCGCGCCTACGAGAACGGCATCGGCCCCGCGCTCGTCGCCCCGCTGATCGACGCGGCCCTCGACACCGGCCTGTCCGAACGCGAGGCGCGAGCGACGATCGCCTCGGCGGCCCGCATGACGGGACGCCGGCCGTGACCGTCAGGGCGAGTAGACCTGCTCCAGTCGGTCGATGGAGCCGTCGGCACCGGTCCGGTACCGGAACACCAGGCCGGAGTCGGGGTGCGCGTCGATCCAGTCGATCAGTTCCTGCACGCCGATCCGCTGGTTGGCGCTGCTGTCCGTGATGGGGTTCGTGGCGGTGACGTACGCGGCCTGGTCCAGCGCCCAGCGGCTGTCCTCCCCGGTGACGACGAAGGGCACACCGTCACCGTCCCCGCCGGGGCACCCCCAGGCGCCGTGCTGGACGACCAGGTTGACCTTGCCGGTGCTGCCGTCGAGTTCCTCGACGCGGTACACGGCGAACTCGTCGGGGTCGACCTCGTCCGGGGTCGGCGCCTTGTCGACGCAGCCGGCGGTGGACGCGGTGGGCTTCGCCGGGGCGGCGGGCTTGACGGAAGCGGCGGGCTTGGCGCCGGAGGTCGCGGCTGACGTGCCGCCGCCGCCCGTGCCGGCTGAGGGGGTGGCCGCGTCGGTGCCGCTCGGCGTCGCGGCGGCGGACGCGGACGCCCCGGGCGACGAGGCGGCCGTGCCGTCGGCCGCCGCTCCGGGCCCGCCGCCTCCCTGGCAGGCGGTGAGAACGGCGGTCAGCGCGACGGCCGTGAACGCGAGGACTGCGGGTCTGAGACGGTCGGCGTTCATCTGGGACATCCCCCCTCATCAAGGACGACCCCGATCGGCCGCACCCCGGAGCGGGAACGTAGCAACGGCCCCCACCGCACCACAGCCCCCGGAGAACGGATGTCACAGACACCGGACAGACCCGTCACACCCCCCGGACAGGCGTGACGCCCCACAACCGGAAGCCCGGGTCACACGGACCGTCTCCGGCTCGGCCGGCCGCGGACGGGCCACAGCCGCCCCGGACGGGAACGGCCCCCGACCGAAGGCCGAGAAGCCAGGTCAGGGGCCGCGCCACGCTGCGGTGGGTGTGGGATTTGAACCCACGGTGACTTGCGCCACGACGGTTTTCAAGACCGTTCCCTTAGGCCGCTCGGGCAACCCACCCCGCGCCGGCCGGTGATCGGCGGCGCGGGGACAAGAATAACGGGTCGGTACGCGGGTGTGCGGGTCAGTTGTCGCCCACGCGGGAGCCGAGGGTGAGTTCGACGGTGTGGGACTGGCCGCCGCGCTCGTAGGCGATCGTGACCTTGTCGCCGGGCTGGTGGGTCCAGATCTCGCCGATCAGGGTGGGACCGGAGTCGATCACCCTGTCGTCGAGCTTGGTGATGACGTCGCCGGGCTTGAGGCCGGCCTTGGCGGCGGGGCCGCCCGGCTCGACCGAGGCGGAGCCGCCCGAGCCCTGGTCGGTGATCTTCGCGCCGTTGGAGGAGTCCTCCAGGGACACCGACGCGCCGATCTTCGCGTACACCGGCTTGCCGGTCTTGATGAGTTGCTGGGCGACGTACTTGGCCTGGTTGATCGGGATGGCGAAGCCCAGACCGATCGAGCCGGACTGGCTGGTGCCGCCCAGGCCGCCGCTGCCGGTGGACTGGATCGCGGAGTTGATGCCGATGACGTTGCCCTGGGCGTCGAGGAGCGGGCCGCCGGAGTTGCCCGGGTTGATCGACGCGTCGGTCTGCAGGGCGCTCATGTAGGAGGCGTTGCTGCCGGTGCCGTCGCTGGAGGCGACGGGCCTGTTCTTGGCGCTGATGATGCCCGTCGTCACCGTGTTGGACAGGCCGAAGGGGGCGCCGATGGCGATCGTGGAGTCGCCGACGGCGACCTTGTCGGAGTTGCCCAGCGTCAGCGGCTTGAGGTCGGACGGGGCGTTCTTGAGCTTGATGACGGCCACGTCGTAGCCCTGGGCGTGGCCGACGATCTGGGCGTCGTACTTCTTGCCGTTCGGGAAGGTCGCCGTGAGCTTGCCGCCGTCGACCGCGTCGGCGACGACGTGGTTGTTGGTGACGATGTGGCCCTGCGTGTCGAAGACGAAACCGGTGCCGGTGCCGCCCTCGCCGCTGGTGGACTCCGCCTGGATGGTGACGGTGCTGGGCAGTGCCTTGGCGGCGACGCCCGCGACCGTGCCGGGGTCGCGCTTGATGGAGCCGCCGCTGTCGGAGGCGGAGACCGTGGTCGAGCCGGTGTTGTCGTCGTTCTTGGCCAGGGTGTAGCCGAGTCCGCCGCCCAGGCCGCCGGCAACGAGCGCGGCCACCAGGACCGCGGCGACCAGGCCACCGCGTCCCCGGCCGGACTTCGGCGCGGGCTGCTGGTAGGTCGAACCCCAGCCGCCGCCCGAGTCGCCTCCGCCGTCGGCGTAGGACGGGGTGGCGGGGGGCGGGGCCGGCCAGGCGGAGTCGGCGGCGGAGCCGACCGGGCCGACGGAGCCGGCGGAACCGGCGGGGCCGTAGCCCTGGGTGCCGGCGGCGGGGCCGGCGGGGCCGTAGCCCTGGGAGCCGTCCGCGGGGGACGGCGTGAGCGGCGCCATCGGTGCGCTGCCCTCGCGGGCGGCGGGCGCCGAGGGAGCGGGAGCATCCACCGGCACGGGAGGTGCGGACGGGGCCGGGGGTACCGCGGTGCCCTCGTTCTCGGTGCTCACAGCTTCTCTCCTCGATCCACGGCTGTTGTCTTGGGTCACGCTGGTTCGCGCTGGTCGGCGTCCGGCGCGCGGCAGCTGTGCACGTCTTTTTGTATGCGGTCAGCTTTTCCCATGGTCCGTCAGGGCACCATAAGCGGCGGCTGTGGGTACGGGACCATTCCTTATATAGGTTATGTACGGCAAAAGGGACGCAATCTCGACTCCGCTGAGAGCACGCTTACCCCCTACTCGGTGGCACCATGACGCGGTGACCCTCGCACGGCAGCAACGCATCCAAGTCGTCGCCCACCGCGGAGCCTCCGAGGAGGCCCCGGAGCACACCCTGGCCGCGTACCGGAAGGCGATCGAGGACGGTGCCGACGCCCTCGAGTGCGACGTACGCCTCACGGCGGACGGCCACCTCGTCTGCGTCCACGACCGCCGCGTCAACCGTACGTCCAACGGCCGCGGTGCGGTCTCGGCGCTGGAGCTCGCCGATCTCGCCGCCCTGGACTTCGGCTCCTGGAAGACGCGGGACGCCTGGCGCACGCGCGACGAGGAGCCGGACTGGGAGCACCGGCCCGAGGACCGCGAGCACACCGCCGTGCTGACCCTGGAGCGGCTGCTGGAGCTGGTCGCGGACGCGGGGCGCCGGGTGGAGCTGGCGGTCGAGACCAAGCACCCCACCCGCTGGGCCGGGCAGGTGGAGGAGCGGCTGCTGCTGCTCCTGAAACGGTTCGGGCTGGACGCGCCGGTCTCGGCCGAGGAGTCGCCGGTGCGTGTGATGAGTTTCTCAGCGCGCTCGCTGCATCGCGTGCGTGCCGCCTCGCCGACGCTGCCGACGGTGTACCTGATGCAGTTCGTCTCACCCCGGCTGCGCGACGGACGACTGCCGGCGGGTGTCCGGATCGCGGGCCCCGGCATGCGGATCGTGCGGAACCACCCGGCCTACGTGGAACGGCTGAAACGGGCCGGCCACCAGGTGCACGTGTGGACCGTGAACGAGCCCGAGGACGTGGATCTCTGCGTCGACCTGGGCGTCGACGCCATCATCACCAACCGGCCGCGGGCCGTGTTGCACCAGCTCCGGGGGTGACCGGGCCGCACTCGCTCCGCGGGTGCCCGGTGAAGACCTGTGAAGAAAACCTTGACCTCAGGACACACCTGCAGCATCTTCAGTCTCGGCCACATCGCAGAAATCCAGCCACATGACTACGGGGAGTGCTCCGGCGCGTCCGCTGTGTGATCGGTCATTTCGAATGCGTCACCGCACCGGGATTGGCCGGTTTCCGGTACAGGCCAATGGGGCATCCACACCGTGGCGTGGGGCGAAGGAGGTCTCGGGGGTGGCGTTGGTGGTGGCACAGGAGGTGCCCACGTCGTCGAGCATGGCCGTACCCCATGGCCCTGCGGGCGTGGGCGAGGCAAGGCACCGGATGCGCGAGCAGCTGCGCAGGGGCGGGGTCTCGGACGCGGTCATCGACGATGCCGTACTGATTCTGTCGGAGCTGTTGAGCAACGCGTGCAAGCACGGCCGGCCGCTGGGCGACGCCCTGGCCGGGGACGGTGACGTCCGGGCCGCCTGGCGGGTCGACCCGTGCGGCAGGCTCACGGTGGAGGTGACGGACGGCGGCGGTCCCACCCGCCCTGCTCCGGCCACGCCCTCGGTCACCGCGCACGGCGGCCGCGGGCTGAACATCATCACGGCGCTGGCCGACGACTGGGGCGTACGCGACGACGTGCGCGGCGAGGTCACCGTATGGGTGGTGGTCCACCAGGACGTTCATGATCCGGACGCCGGATACCGCCGCGACGACTTCGCTACGCGCGTCACGGCGCCGTCCGTCTCCGCGATACGCGGCCTGACCGGCCTGGACTTCGCGGACGCGTTCGACGACCTGGACTGACACCTCCGGAGACGGCCTGACCGGGCCGGCCTCCGGGTCCTTCCGGAGACGGCCTGCCCGGACCGACCTCCGGTCCTCCTGGGCACGGCCTGCCCGGGCTGACGTCCGGATCGCCCGGGCCAGCATCCGCGGGAGGTCCCGCCCGGCCCCACCAGGCCCCGGACGGCACGCGCGCCGCGTCGTCCACAGGCTCCCGTGTCCCGTGGCGTGAACGGCTAGGCTCCCGCCCGTACGAGACAAGCCGTAACCGGGAGACCCCACGATGGCCAAGAAGCGACCTCAGACGAAGGCCAAGCGCCCCCAGACCAGCGTCGGGGCCGGCGCCGCAGGCGCTGATGGACAGGTTCCGGTTGTCGGCGCCCGCGAGCCCTGCCCGTGCGGCAGCGGCCGCCGCTACAAGGCCTGCCACGGCCGGGCCGCCGCGCAGGCCGTGACCGAGCTGGTGCAGCGCCCCTTCGAGGGACTGCCCGCCGAGTGCGACTGGGTGGCGCTGCGCGAGCTGGTCCCGGCGGCCACGGTCGAGCTGACGCTCAAGGACGGCCTGCCCGAGGGCGTCCCGTCGGTCACCCTCGCCACGGTGCTGCCGATGGCCTGGCCGGCGCTGCGCCGCGACGACGGCTCGGTGCTGCTCGGCCTGCAGAACGACACCGCCTCCGGCGACATCAGCCGCGACCTCGCCGACACCCTCCAGCGCGCACTCACCGCCGAGCCGGGCACCCCGGTCCAGGGCCGCCGCGCTCCCGCCGACGGTCCGCGGCTGCAGGATCTGCTCGACCCCGAAGGCGCCTTCGAGCCAGTTGTGCACAGCGGCTTCGAGTTCTGGATCCCGGACTCGGAGAACGCCACGCCGGAGGTGGCCGCCTCCCTGGAGCGGGCCAACGCCGCGGCCATCCCGACGGTGCGGCTGACCGGCGTGGACGCCGCGTACTGGTGCCGGACGCCGGAGAAGAACCATCTGCGGTGGGTCATGCCGCACGAGGAGGAGCGGCTTCTGGACGCCCTCGCGCGGCTGCACGCGGCGGGCCGCTCGAACCTCGGCGAGGGCACCCGTCTCGTGGGCTCCTTCCGCGCTCACGGGCTCACCGTCCCGGTCTGGGACCTGCCGAGCGAGGTCGGCGCGGAGGACGTGGAGAAGCCGGCGGCAGAGTTCGCGGAGCGGCTGGCCGACGCCCTCGCCGCGGACGCCCCGCTGACCGCCGACGAGCGCCGGGCACGCGGCGGCCTGACCAACCGGCAGGTCACGCTCAGCTGACACCCGTGCGGGGGCCGGTCCGGACGGCCGTCCGGCGGTCCGGACCGGCCCCTGTACGGACCGGAAACTTCCCTCACAACTCGCGTGCGGCGCAAGCGAATACGTGACTGGAAAGCCCGGATGGAATTTGCGAACCGCCGATCTCTTGTTACCGTTCCAGTAGCCCGGTTGCTGGTGCATCCCCCGTCGCCAGCAACCGGGTCTTTTCATGTGCACGGTTCTTCACAGAAGGCCGTCGCCTGTCAACTGGCAGCTACCGCAAGGCAGTTGACAGCGAATCCAGGTGTTCCCGCGCTGCGTCGGCCCCCGCGCTCCCGGACCGGCGCGCACCCGGTCCGCATGCGCCCGGCACCCGCGCACCCCGCCCACATGCGCCCGGCACCCGCACACCGGGCACTCGCGCGCCCGGCGCCGTCACAGCTCGGGCGCGCTCACACCCCTACGCGTGAGGGCCTCGACGACGGCGTCCACCACGGCCTCGACGTCGGGCACCCAGGGGGCGGCGGAGCCGGGCAGCGGCGCGCGCTCCCAGCGGATCTCGCCCTCGCCGGTCTCGGACGGGGGCAGGGCCAGGTAGCCGCCCTCGCCGTGGAAGCGGAGAGAGCCGGGGACGAAGTCCTTGGCGTACAGCAGCTCGCCCAACTGCTCCATGGAGTACGGCTTGACGAGGATCGCCCAGCGGCCGGGCGAGGCGACCACCGGGCCCAGCCGCATGCCCGCGCGGTCCAGGGCGGTCAGCGCGTGCGCGGCGGCGAGGGCCGGCAGGCTGACCGCGCAGGGGGCCTTGCCGCCGGTGGCCAGGATGATCGGCGCGGTGGGGCGGTTGGTCCACCACCAGCGCACCATGCGGGCGTCGGCGGTGGCCGCGAGGAGACCGGGGTCGAAGGGATGCGCACCGGGCACCGTGCACTCGGGGTCGGGGCAGCCGCAGCGCCCCTTCATGTCCGCCGTCACGCCGGGGAGCACGGGCCACTGCCATCCGGCCGCGAAGGTCAGGGCCGCGCTGATCGACTCAGGCCTCCCGTCGCTGCGCTGGGACAGGAGCCTGCGTCGCCTTCCGAGGATCTCGCGCATGAGCGCTCGTTCCTTTCCGTTGCACCGCTGGCAACACCGTGGGCCACATCACACCATGTGTAGATCACTTCACTGTGCGTACCTGTTGGCGCATCACACCCCTGCCGGAGGCACAGGGAAACCCCTCTTGGCCGAGCGTCGGCTGCGTCCGCGGCAGCCTCGCCCTTGCTGCGTCTGTCAAAGCACGGGCGTGGCGTGGGGGTGGCGAAGTCTGGCGTTTTACGTCGCGCGTATTTCTCTTCGCCTCCGCCACGGGAGGATGGGGCACGGTCGTCGGTGGATAGGACGCCCGGGTCGGTCACCAGGTTCCGGGCGACTGCCAACCGCCCCTGGTCTTCTCCGAGTACGTACCCATCACGACCGCTGTGACGCTCCGTGGAGCAAACCCAGTCGACCGCAATGCCCCGTTGCCCGAGTCATTTTTAGGCCAACTTTGCTTTTTAGCAAGGGGTCCACAGACTCCTCAGGGACACCAGGAATCCCCGCAGGACAATGCTGGACATCCCCTTACGAGTGCGTGTACATGTGGAGACACTGCCAGCGGCGCAGAACGACATGGGGGTTTGCGATGCTTTTGAGCAGTACGCACCGGTCGGAAAGCCGGTTGCCATGAACGCCCCTCACCCTCCGAAAGTGGCCGGAATCGATTCAACGGTTCCGGCACCCGCACACACTGTCGCGCCCGTGTCCGTGGTCCCGGGTACCTCCCCGGTCACGCCGCCAAACCCGCCCTGCGCCCTGCTCCAGGACCGTCTCGCCGGCTGGGTCTCGGACCTCACCACGCTCCACGAACTGACCGAACGTCTGGCGCGCACGGACGCGCTCGCGGACGCCCTGACCGAACTGCTGCGCGCCGGATCCGCCCTCGTGGGCGCCCGGCGCGGCCTCGTCGTGCTCGAACCCGGCGACGGGCTCGGGCCGGACACCACCATCGGCCTGGGCCTCGCCCACGCGGACCTCGGTCACATCGAGACCGTGCCGCGCAGCGCCATGTCGTACGGGAGGATCCTGGACGGACTGCCGGGCTGCGACCGTGAGATCGCCCAGCCCGACCTGCTCTCCGAGGACGGGCTCGACCCCCGCCACCGCGAGGTGGCCGCCCGCCTCGGTTACGCCGCGAGCTACGCCCTCCCGCTGGTCAGCGACACGCTGGGCCGCGTCGGCGCCGCCGTGTGGCTGTACGACGAGCCCGCCGAACCGACCGAGCGCCAGCGCCACCTCGTCGGCCTGTACGCCCGGTATGCCGGCGAACACCTGGCCCGGCTGGTGGAGGTGGAGCGCGCCCGCACCCGCGTGGCGACGATGGCCGAGGAACTGCTGCCGTCCCGGCTCCCCCGCGTCGCCGGTGTCCAGCTCGCCGTGCGCCACCGCACCGGCCCGCGCGGGGGCGGCGACTGGTACGACGCGCTGCCGCTGCCGGACGCGGCGCTGGGTCTCGCGGTCGGCTCGGTGACGGGCTCCGGGCCCAGCGCGGTCGCCGCGATGGGCCGCCTGCGGGCGAGCCTCAGGGCGTACGCGGTGATGGAGGGCGAGGACCCGGTCGCCGTGCTGTCCGACCTGGAGCTGCTGCTCAGACTCACCGAGCCCGCCCGCTCCGCCACCGCCCTGTTCGGCTACTGCGAGCCCGCGCTGCGCAAGATCACGCTGGCCGGTGCCGGGCACTGCCCGCCGCTGCTGCTCGGCGAGGGCCGCACCGAGTTCGTCGAGACGTCCGTGTCCGCGCCGCTCGGCATGCTCGCCTGCTGGGAGGCGCCGAGCGTGGAGATGCAGGCGGGGCTCGGCGAGACGGTGCTGCTGTACACCGACGGGCTGCTGCACCGCACCGGCGACGCGATCGACCGCGCCTTCGCCCGGCTGCACGCGGCGGCGGCCGGCGTGCCCCGGGTGCTGCGCCACGACCCCGACGCGGTCGCCGACCACGTGCTGCGCACGATGCTGCCCGACGGGCTGGACACGGCCGACAGCGCGGACGACGTCGTCCTGCTCGCGGCGCGTTTCGACTGACCGCGTCCCGACCGGCCCCCGCGTGAGCCGGAGCGCGCGGTAACAGGTCCTCCGGGCCTGGGCCCCCTTCCGTACGACCGTACGATGGAGGCGGTCCTGTGCCGTATCGAGGAGGATGACCGTGGCTGATGAGCTCTCGGCTGTGACCGACGGAGCTGCTGCCGCAGCGGCCCCGGAGGGGTCCGGGGAAGAGCCGATCAAGCAGCGCAAGAACGGCCTGTACCCGGGCGTCTCCGACGAGCTGGCCGAGAACATGAAGTCCGGCTGGGCCGACACCGAGCTGCGCGACCTGCGGCCGATCGCCCAGGCCGCCGAGACCGCCGCCCGCCGCGCCGCGCTGTCCGCGCGGTTCCCGGGCGAGCGTCTGGTCATCCCCGCGGGCGGCCTCAAGACCCGGTCGAACGACACGGAGTACCCCTTCCGCGCGTCGGTCGAATACGCCTACCTCACCGGCAACCAGACCGAGGACGGCGTACTCGTACTGGAACCGAAGGGGGAGGGCCACGTCGCCACGCTGTACCTGCTGCCCCGCTCGGACCGCGAGAACGGCGAGTTCTGGCTCTCCGGCCACGGCGAGCTGTGGGTGGGCCGCCGGCACTCGCTGACCGAGGCGGCGAAGCTGTACGGCATCCAGGCCTCCGACGTGCGGGAACTCGCCGACACGCTGCGCGAGGCCACCGGCCCCGTGCGCGTGGTGCGCGGGTACGACGCCGGCATCGAGGCCGCCCTGACCGACAAGGTCACCGCCGAGCGCGACGAGGAGCTGCGCGTCTTCCTGTCCGAGGCCCGGCTGGTGAAGGACGCGTTCGAGATCGGCGAGCTGCAGAAGGCCGTCGACTCCACGGTGCGCGGCTTCGAGGACGTCGTGAAGGTCCTCGACCGGGCCGAGGCCACCAGCGAGCGCTACATCGAGGGCACGTTCTTCCTCCGCGCGCGCGTGGAGGGCAACGACGTCGGCTACGGCACCATCGCCGCCGCCGGCCCGCACGCCTGCACCCTGCACTGGGTGCGCAACGACGGGCCCGTGCGCTCCGGCGAGCTGCTCCTGCTGGACGCGGGCGTGGAGACGCACACCTACTACACGGCCGACGTCACCCGCACGCTGCCGGTCAACGGCCGCTTCACCGAGCTCCAGAAGAAGATCTACGACGCGGTCTACGAGGCCCAGGAGGCCGGCATCGCGGCCGTGCGGCCGGGCGGCAAGTTCCGTGACTTCCACGACGCGGCGCAGCACGTGCTGACCGAGAAGCTCGTCGAGTGGGGCCTGGTCGAGGGTCCCGTGGAGCGGGTGCTGGAGCTCGGGCTGCAGCGCCGCTGGACGCTGCACGGCACCGGGCACATGCTCGGCATGGACGTCCACGACTGCGCCGCCGCGCGCGTGGAGTCGTACGTCGACGGGACGCTGGAGCCCGGCATGGTGCTCACCGTCGAGCCGGGGCTGTACTTCCAGGCCGACGACCTGACCGTGCCCGAGGAGTACCGGGGCATCGGCGTACGCATCGAGGACGACATCCTGGTCACCGAGGACGGCAACCGGAACCTCAGCGCCGCGCTGCCGCGCCGGTCGGACGAGGTGGAGGCGTGGATGGCCGGCCTGACGGGCAGCAAGGACAGCAAGGACAGCAGGAACTGATAGGCGGCGGATGGCCGGGTACCAGTGGGGTGCCCGGCCATTGACGTGCCCGGACGCACGTGCCCGGGCCGTCGTGTGAGACGCCCGGAGCGCGTGCCCGGTCGTGTGAGGCGCCCGGACGCACGTGCCCGGATGCGCGTGCCCGGATTCACGTACCTAGGGGGAGGGTCTTCGTGGAGGACTTCTGGTCCGGTGTCGGTGTCGATCTGCATCTGGAACCCGACGCGGGGGACGGCCGGCGCATCGGTCTGGAGCGGGCGCTGCGGGACGCCGTGCGGGACGGCCGGCTCGCGCCGGGCACCCGGCTGCCGGCCACCCGGCGGCTCGCCACCGAGCTCGGGATCTCCCGCGGCACGGCCAAGGCGGCGTACGACCAGCTTGTCGCCGAGGGGTATCTGACCGCCCGTCAGGGCTCGGGGACCCGGGTGGCCTCGCTGCCCTCGGTCGACACCGGCGCGCCGGAGGCGGCGGCGCACGCGCGCGTGCCCCGGTTCGACCTCAGGCCCGGCAGCCCGGACGTCGGGGCGTTCCCGGCGGCGGCCTGGCTGCGCGCGCTGCGCCGCGCCATCGCGACGGCGCCCCTGCTGGCGTACGACTACGGGGACCCGCGCGGCCGCGTCGAGCTGCGCACGGCGCTGTCGGGCTACCTGGGGCGGGCGCGGGGCGTCATCGCGCCGCCCGAACGGATCGTGATCACCTCCGGGTACGTGCAGGGACTCGCGCTCCTCACCCGGGTGCTGGACGGCGCCGGGATCGCCATGGAGGACCCCGGCCTGCCCTTCCACCGGGACGTGGTGCGGCACAACGGCGGGACCGTGCTGCCGGTGCAGGTGGACGGACGCGGCGTGTGCGCGGAGGAGTTGGGGGACGCCGGCGCGGTCGTCGTCACGCCCGCCCACCAGTACCCGACCGGGGTGACGCTGCACCCGGAGCGGCGGCGGGCGCTGACGGACTGGGCACGCGCGCGGGGCGGGCTGATCGTCGAGGACGACTACGACGGGGAGTTCCGCTACGACCGTCAGCCCGTCGGCGCGCTCCAGGGCATGGCGCCCGGGCAGGTCGTCTACCTCGGCACCGCCTCCAAGACCCTCGGCCCGGCGCTGCGGCTGGGCTGGATGGTGCTGCCACCGCACCTGGTCGACGCGGTGGCCGACGCCAAGCTGCACAGCGACCACCACACGGAGACGATCGGCCAGTTGGCGCTCGCCGAGCTGATCGACAGCCACGCCTACGACCGGCACGTGCGCGCGGGCCGGCTGCGGTACCGGCGGCGCCGGGACCAGCTCCTGGACCGGCTCGGCTCCCGGCACACGGTGCGCGGGATCGCGGCCGGGCTGCACGCGCTGGTGGAGGTCGCCGACGAGGCGGACGTCCTGGCGCGGGCCGAGGCGGAGGGGCTGGCCCTCGGGCACCTCGGCGACCACTGGCACACGCCCGGCGAGGGACGGCCGCAGGGGCTCGTCGTCGGCTACGGGACACCGCGGGAGCGGGTGTACCCGGAGGCGCTGGAGGTGCTGGCCAAGGTCCTGACCGGAGCCTGACCCGCCCCGGATCGGGTCACGGTAAGGGGTTCGTATTGGATCTGCCGAGCGATCCATTCCCCGCCTAGCGTCGGCTCCATGACTCCTCGCCTCGTCCCTCCCGCGGGTCCGCGACGCGTGCTGGCGCTGGCCCAGTTGTCCCATTCGATCGGCGACGGCGCCTATTACGTGACCTCGGCGCTGTTCTTCACCCGGGTGGTCGGTCTGGCTCCCGCGCGGGTGGGGCTCGGGCTGACCCTCGCGTGGGCGGCCGGCTCGGCGGCCGGGGTGCCGCTCGGGCGGCTCGCCGACCGGCGCGGGCCGCGCGGCACGGCGGTGCTGCTCGCGTCGGCGACCGGGCTCGCGGTGGCGTCCTTCCTCGTCGTTCGCGGCTTCGTGCCGTTCGTGACGGCGGCGTGCGCGTATGCGACCGCGCAGTCGGGGCTCGCGGCGGCCCGGCAGGCGCTGCTGGCCGGACTGGTGCCCGCGGGGGAGCGGACCGGGCTGCTCGCGCGTCTGCAGTCGACGCTGAACGCCGGGCTGGCGGTGGGCGCGGGACTCGGCGGGCTGGCGCTGCAGGCCGGGACCCGGGAGGCGTATCTGGCGGTGCTGGCGCTGGACGCGGTGAGCTTCGCGGCGTGCGCCGGAATGCTGTCGCGGCTGCCGTCGGTGCCGCCCGCGCCGGTGCGCCGGCGGGACTGCCTCGGGGTGCTGCGCGACCGCCCGTACGCCCTGCTCGCCCTCCTCAACTCCGTGCTGCTGCTGCGGATGCCGGTGCTCAGCCTGGGGCTGCCGCTGTGGATCACGGAGCGGACCAGCGCACCGGTCTGGCTGGTCTCCGCGCTGTTCGTCCTCAACACGGTCGCGGTGACACTGCTCCAGGTGCGCGCGGCGCGCTCGGTCACCGGGCTCGCGTCGGCGACGCGTGTCCTGCGGCGGGCCGGATGGGTGATGTCCGCGGCGTGCGCGGTGTTCGCGCTGTCGGCGGGGGTCTCGCCCTGGATCGCGGCGGGCGTCCTCGTCGCGGGGGCGGTGCTTCAGGTCGTCGCGGAGACGGGGCAGTCGGCCGGTTCCTGGCAGCTGTCGTTCGACCTGGCCCCGGCCGGCCGGGTGGGCGAGTACCAGGGCTTCTTCGGCACCGGGGTCACGGTCGCCCGGACCCTGGGCCCGCTGGTGCTGACCTCGCTGCTGGTGGGGTGGGGGACGCCGGGGTGGCTGCTGCTGGGCGGCGTGACGGTCGCGGCGTCCTACGCGATGGGCCCGGCGGCACGCCGGGCCGCCGGCCGGACGGTCGGAGAGCTCAGTCAGCCGGTACCGGCGCGGTGAGTTCAGGCGGCCGGTAGCGGCGCGGTGAGTTCAAGCGGCCGGTACCAGCGCGGTGAGTTCAAGCGGCCGGACGGGCGCGGTGAGTTCAAGCGGCCGGACGGGCGGGGAGCTCAGGCAGCCGGTACCGGCGGGGTGACGTCAGGCGGCCGGTACCAGCGCGGTGACGTCAGGCGCAGCCAGTACTGCGCGATGACGTCAGGCAGCCGACACCCGTGCGGTGACTCAGGCAGCCGGTACCCGTGCGGTGAGTTCAGGCGGCCGGTAGCGGTGCGGTGACCGGCAGCGCGTCCAGGAACAGCGTCCCCGCCAGCAGGCCCGCGCTCCCCCGCGGGCTCCAGCCGCGCGCGTCCAGGTCGGCGTCGAGGGCGTGCAGGGCCTGCCGGCCCGCCCCGGTCGCCGTACCGCCCGCCTCCAGCACCGCGCGGGCGCCCGCCTGCACGTGCCGGAGGCCCACCGGGCCCGCGGTGTACAGCAGTTCCGTGTCCTGGAGGGTGGACATCACGGTCAGCAGGGCGTCCAGCCGGGCCTGCTCCTCGGTGGCACCGGCCGAGCGGGCCGCGGCGAGGGCGTCCGACGCCCGCCGCACGTGCGGGAACCCGGCCCTCGCCTCGCCCCGGGCCCCGGCGGCGCCGTACTTCGCCGAGACCGACGAACCGCGCGAGGGGCGGCGCGGGGCGCCCCGTTCGGTGTGGGCGGCGATCCGCTTGGCGACGGCGGTCACTTCGGCCGCTCCGGCCCGCGGGCCGATCGCGGCCGCCGCGACGAGGAAGCCGAGTGTCCACAGGGCTCCCCGGTGACCGCCGCCCGCGAGGCCCACCGTGTGCTCGGTGGAGCGGCCGATGGCGCCGAGTTCGGCGCGCAGCCGCGGTGTGGGCTCGCCGGTGCGGCGGGCGGCGGCGGCCATCGCCGTGAGGCCGGGCGCGAGCGCCTTGGCCGACCAGCGCAGGGTGCGGTGATCCTGGCGGGCGGGCACACCGAGGTCACGCGGGTCGGGCAGGCCGGGCTTGGGAGCCAGGGCCAGTTGCCCGGTCAGCGCCGCCACGGCGGCCTGTGCCAGCGTCTCGTCCTCGCGGCTGCTCATGACCGCAGGCTACGAGGAGGACGCCGACGGGGAGGCGGAGTCGCCCGGAGCGCCGCTCGGCGGTGTCCCCGTCGGGGCGTCACTCGGCGGGGTGCCTCCGCCGCCGCTGCCGGCGCCCGTGCTCTCGGCGTCCGGATCGATGCCGAAGGTGAGGAAGCCCTTGTAGCCCTTCGACGGGTCGCCCTTGTGCACGGGTTTGAGGGTCAGCAGCCCGCTGGAGGCGCCGCCGCCGTCGTAGACCATGTCGTCGGCGAGGCGGGTGTAGGTGCCGGTGTGCTTCGCGTACGGGTCGAGCGTGAAGATCTCCTCGGCGACGTCGTCGTCGAAGAAGAGCTGGCCGGTGTAGTTGACCTTGCCGCCCTCGTAGGTGCCGTCCTCCTTCGCGCCGCCCGTGTGCACCTTCACGTGGATGTGGCAGGTGCGCGGGGTGTACCAGCCCGGGAAGATCGTCTCGAACTTCACCACCCCGTTGGCGTTGGCGATCTGGTAGCCGCGCAGGTACGTGTCGTCGTTCGCGCTGTCGCCCTCCTCGCTCTCCGCGGGCGCGGAGCCGCCGGGGTTGGCGGTGGTGTAGCCGGAGTAGTAGCCCCAGGCGTCGCAGTGCCAGATCTCCACGGCGGCGCCCGCGACCGGGGTACAGCCGTCGGTGGCGTCGACGACGGTCAGGCGCAGGGTCAGCGGGACGCCGCTCTTGCCCTCGGTGATGTCCTTGCGCACCAGCGCGCCGTCGAGGTAGTAGGGGCCCTCGGTGACGCTCGACATCAGAGTCATGCACGTGCTGCCGGTGGAGGTGGCGGTGGCCGTGGCGGCGGAGGCCGAGGTCTCGGAGACCGTGTCGGCGAACGCCGACTGGTAGCCCGCGACGACCAGTCCGCCGGCCGCCACCGTCCCGCCGGTCACCGCGAGGGCGCGGCGACGGCTGATCGATGTGTCCTTGTGGTTTCCCGTCATGCTCAGGACAGTAGGAAGGCTGTCCGTCAGGGAGATGAGGCCCGGCTGGGAGCGGGCTGTGAATGCCGCGGAAGCCCAAGTCCGGTCGTCGGAAAGGTTTCTGGCCGGCTCACACCGCCATCAGCGGCGCGCCCTCCCGGAACTTGAGGATCTTGTCGAAGCTCACCACGGTGCCGCCACGGCCCGGCTTGCTGCCGATATGGACGTGGTCGGCGAGTTCCTGGATCAGGCACAGGCCGCGGCCGTGCTCGGCGTCGGCGCGCGCGGGCCGGACGGGCGTCGGCGCGGTGAACCCCGGGCCGGAGTCGGCGACCTCGATGCGGCACGTCTCGCCGTCGAGGTAGGCGGTGACGTGGTACGCCTCCGCTCCGCTGCCGAGCATTCCGTCCCCGCCGTCCCCACCGTCGCGGGCGTCCCCGCCGTCCCCGCCGTGTTCGACGGCGTTCGCGCAGGCCTCGCTCAGGGCGACGGAGAGGTCGAAGGAGACGTCGGGATCCACCCCGGCGGTCTCCATCGCGCCGAGTAACAGGCGTCTGGCGAGCGGGACGCTCGCAGCCTCGCGCCGCAGATGGAGTGACCACCACATGCTCATGCTCCAGCCTCCCGGCCGCGGCTCGACATACCGTTACGTATTGCCGCGCGTACCCGTTTGTAAGCGCGGAGTTGACGTGATGCCGCCCATATGGACGGTGCGTCCCCACCGGAATACGTGTATGTGCGGGCGGTTCGCCCAGAAGGCGATCTTCCGGTCGGCGGGGAACCTTGCGGACCTGCCGTGTGGCGCCGAGGGCGCCAGTGCGATGATGGGCCCGCCATGACTGCCCCCCACCGGCGCCCGGCGCGCTCCGGAGGCGACCTCCGGGTCCTGCGGGCCGCGGTGTTCGCCGCGGTCTGCGTCGTGCTGGCCGCGGCCGGGCACGCGCTGGCCTCCTGCGCCACGGTTCCGCTGTGGACCCTGGGTGCGGGCTTCCTGGGGGTCGTCCTGGTCGTGGTGCCGCTCGCCGGACGCGAGCGGTCGCTGCCCGGCATCGCGGCGCTGCTCGCGGCCGGGCAGACCGTCCTGCACATGCTGTTCGAGCTGGGGCAGCGGACGTCCGCCGGCGCCGGCGCGGCGGCGATGCCCTCGGCGCCGACGGTGTCGGACGCCTCCCTGGTCGAGCGGGCCGCGCGGCTCGTGTGCGGGACCACCGCGGCGGCGATCAGCCCCGCCCAGGCCCGTGTCGTCCTCGCGCGCGCCGGGGTCTACCAGGACCCCGGCGGCCAGGGCACGGCCATGAGCGCCATGCACCACCCGGCCGACGCGCTGTCCACCGCGGCCGGCGCCCCGGCCGCGCTGCTGCCGTCGCTGCCCATGCTGCTCGGCCACGTCCTCGCGGCGCTCGCCGCGGGCTGGCTGCTGCGGCGCGGGGACCTGGCGCTGCTGCGGCTGATCGAGCTGTCGGCGCACTCCGTCGCCGAGGGCGCGTTCGTACGGTCCCTGCGCGGGGCGCTCGCCCTGGTGCGCGCCCTGTGCGCCGGGCTTCCCGGCGCTCCCGGGGCGGGACCGCGCCCGCCGCGCACCGCCCTGCTCGCCCCGCCGAAGCCCCGTACCGCCGCACTCCACCACACCGTGATCCGGCGCGGCCCGCCGGCCGCCGCGCTCGTCCTGGCCGCCTGACACGACGCGACCGCCGCTCCGCTCCTTCTGCTCCGGAGGCCGGGTCCGCCGTCGTGCGGCACGCGCGCGTACCCGCGTCCCCGCGCCCGCGCGCCCGACCCGATCACCGGAAACCTCACTCGAAGTGGAGTGCTCCCTGCCATGAAGGCTTCCCGGCTCGCCGCCGTCGGCGCTCTCGCCGCCTCGGCCGTCGTCGTGCTGTCCTCGCCCGCCTTCGCCCACGTCAGCGTGCAGCCCGAGGGCACCGCCGCCAAGGGCGGCTACGCGGTCGTCGACTTCAAGGTCCCCAACGAGCGCGACGACGCCTCGACCACCAAGCTCGAGGTCAGCTTCCCCACCGACCATCCGCTGGCCTCGGTGATGCCGCAGCCGATGGACGGCTGGCGCGTCGAAGTGACCAGGACGAAGCTGGCCAAGCCCGTGGAACTGGAGGGCGAGAAGATCACCGAGGCCGTCACCAAAGTCACCTGGACCGCCGACGGCAAGGGCATCCAGCCCGGCTACTTCCAGAAGTTCCCGCTCTCCGTCGGCGCGCTGCCGAAGGACACCGACGAACTGGTCTTCAAGGCGCTCCAGACGTACTCCGACAAGGAAGTCGTGCGCTGGATCGAGGTCCAGCAGGACGGCCAGGCGGAGCCCGAGAACCCGGCCCCGGTGCTGACCCTCTCCGACGCCTCCGCCGACGACCACTCCCACGGCGCCGACTCCGGCGCCGACTCCAGTTCCGCCTCCGGCTCCGCCAGGACCGAGACCTCCGCCTCCGCCGACTCCAGCGACACCACCGCGCGCGTGCTCGGCGTGGTGGGCATCGCCGTCGGCACCCTGGGCGTCGCCTACGGCGTCCTCGCCGGCCGTCGGCGCACCGACGGCTGAGGCCCGACCGTCCGCGTGCCGCGCCGGGGCCGCCGGTACGACCCCGTACCGACGCCCCCGGCGCGCACCGGAACTCCTCACATCTGGGACATTTCTCTATGCGCAAGAAGACGTTCGCCGCGGCCGCGCTGCTCGCCGCGGCCGGCCTGACCCTCTCCGCCTGCGGCAGCGGCGACGACAGCGGCTCCCCCGTCGCCGTGGTCTCCGAGGAAACCTCGCAGAAGGCCGCGACCATCCTCGACAAGCCCTTCGAGAAGCCGGACCTGGTCCTCACCGACACCCACGGCAAGAAGTACGACTTCCGCCGGGAGACCGCGGGCAGGCCCACGCTGGTCTACTTCGGCTACACCCACTGCCCCGACATCTGCCCGCTGACGATGAACAACCTCGCCGTCGCCAAGAAGCAGCTGCCCAAGGCCGAGCAGGACAAGCTGCGGGTGGTGTTCGTCACCACCGACCCGGCCCGCGACACCCCGTCCGAACTCGGCAAGTGGCTCAAGGGCATCGACCCCCAGTTCACCGGCCTCACCGGCGACTTCGCCACCATCCAGGCCGGCGCCCGCACCCTCGGCATCTCCATCGAACCGGCCCACAAGGACAAGAAGACCGGCAAGACCGTCTCGGTGCACGGCACCCAGGTCATCGCGTTCTCCCCGAAGACCGACGCCGGGTACGTCCTCTACGGCGAGGACGCCACCGTCGACGACTACACCAAGGACCTGCCCCGCCTGATCGAGGGAGCCAAGCCGTGAGGCGCCTGGCCCTGCCCGCCGCGGTGCTGGCGGGCGCGATGGCCCTGACGACGGGCTGCGGCGGCTCCGGCGAGGGCTCGGGCGCGGGCAAGCCCCAACTGTCCGTCAGCTCCCCCTACATGCCCCAGCCGGTCTCCGACATGGCCGCGGGCTTCCTGACCGTGGTCAACGAGGGCGGCGCCAAGGACGAGCTGACCTCCGTCAGCAGCGACGTCGCGGGCAGCGTCACCGTCCACGAGACCGTCGGGCAGTCGATGCGGGAGACCGACTCCCTCACCGTCCCCGCGAACGGCCGTCTCGTGCTGGAGAGCGGCGGCAACCACCTGATGTTCGAAAAGCTGAAGCGCGAGCCCAAGCAGGGCGAGAAGGTGACCGTCGAACTGCACTTCGCGGTGTCCGGCCCGATCACGGTCGAGATGCCGGTGAAGGCGGCCACGTACCGACCGGCGACCGGTCACTGAGGGAGGGACCACCGTGAGACAGACCACCACCCCCCGCCGCGTGCGGATCCTGGTGCTGCTGTTCCTGGCCGTCGCCGGCGCGCTGCTCGCCGGCGCCGGCCCGGCATCCGCGCATGCCGCGCTGACCGGCAGCGATCCCGCGCAGGGGGTGGTGGTCGACAAGGCGCCCACCCAGGTCTCCCTCACCTTCTCCGAGAAGGTCGCCACCTCCGACGGCTCGGTGCGGGTGCTCGATCCCAAGGGGGCACGCGTCGACACCGGCAAGCCCACCGAGACCGGCGGCGCCACCTACGCCGTACGGCTGCGCGGCGGCCTGCCCGACGGCACGTACACCGTGTCCTGGCAGGTGGTGTCCGCCGACAGCCATCCGGTCGCCGGCGCCTTCACCTTCTCCATCGGCGCCCCCTCCTCGACCACGGTGTCGGTCTCGGACCAGACGGCGGGCGGCGGGCTCGTCGGCGGGCTGTACGGCCTCGGACGCTACGTGTCGTACGCCGGCTTCATCGTCATGACCGGCGGGGCCGCCTTCGTGCTGGCCTGCTGGCAGCGCGGCTCCGGCGTGCGCGCGCTGCAGCGGCTCGTCGTCGGCGGCTGGCTCGCGCTGACCTCGGCGACCCTCCTGCTGCTGCTCCTGCGCGGCTCCTTCACCGGCTCCGGCGAGGTCGCCGACGTGTTCGACCTGGGCCTGCTCGGCCAGGTGCTGCAGACCAAGACCGGCGCCGCGCTGGTCTCCCGGCTGCTGCTGCTCGCCGCGGCGGCCCTGTTCATCGCCGTCCTCTTCGGCGCCTACGCCCGCCCGTCGCCCACCACCACCCCGAACGACGGCGCTGCGCGCCGGCAGCCCGACTCAAGCGAGGACGAGGAGAAGCGGGACCTGACCTTCGGGCTGGCGGTCGGCGGGAGCGTGGTGGCCGCGGGGCTCGCGGCGAGCTGGGCGATGGCCGAGCACGCCTCCACCGGCCTGCAGCCCGGCATCGCCATGCCGGCCGACGTGGTCCACCTGCTCGCCGTCGCCGGGTGGCTCGGCGGCCTCACCGCGCTCCTCGTGGCCCTGTACCGCGCGGAACCGCCGGTCGAGTCGGCCGCCGTACGGCGCTTCTCGAACGTCGCCTTCGGCAGCGTCTGCGCGCTCGTCGCCACGGGCGTCTACCAGTCGTGGCGCCAGCTCGGCTCCTGGTCGGCGTTCACCGGCACCTCCTACGGGCGGCTGCTGATCGCCAAGCTGGCACTGGTGGGGCTGCTCGTCGGCCTCGCCTGGTTCTCCCGGCGGTGGACGGCGCAGCTGACGGACCCGGCGACGGCCGCCGTGCGCCGCCGGCCGAAGGAACCCGCCACGACCGGCGCCGCGAAGACCGCGAAGACCGAGAAGGCCGGGAAGACCGGGAAGGGTGTCAAGGCCGGCCAGGGCACGAAGGACCCGGGGTCCGTGGGGGACTCAGGGGCCGCGGGGAACGCGAAGGACTCGGGGAGCGGGAAGGCCGGGAAGTCGGCGGCGTCCGGTGACGGCGGACGCGCCGCCCAGCTCGCCCGGCAGCGGGCCGCCATGGCCGCCGCCCGGCAGAAGCGGCAGCGCGACGCCGACCCCGTCCGCTTCGGGCTGCGCCGCTCCGTGCTCGCCGAGGCCGGCGTCGCCGTCGCCCTGCTCGCCGTCACCACCGTGCTGACCCAGACCGAACCCGGCCGCACCGAACAGGAGGCCGCGACGGCCACCGCGGCGGCCTCCGCGTCCGCGGCGGACCCCTCCTCCGGCGCGCTGACGCTGACCATGCCGTTCGACACCGGCGGCACGGACGGCAAGGGCGTGGTGTCGGTCGACCTCGACCCCGCGCGCGTGGGCGGCAACGACATGCACGTCTACGTCCAGCGCCCCAACGGCCGCGCCTTCGACATCCCCGAGGTGAAGGTCTCCTTCACGCTCACCGCCAAGGACATCGGGCCGCTGCCCGTCGTCCCCGACCGCATCGCCACCGGACACTGGTCCGCGAGCGGAGTACAGATCCCGATGGCCGGCGACTGGAAGGTCGCCGTGACCGTACGGACCTCCGACATCGACCAGGCGACCGTCTCCAAGAACGCGCAGATCGGCTGAATCGCACCATGCCCGACCAGTCCCTTCCCCAGGCCCCCGACGAGGACCGCGCCGCCGCCCCGGAGGCGCCCTCCACCGAGAACGTCTCGCGCCAGGGCGTCTCACGCCGCAGGCTGCTCGGCACCGCCGGCGCCACCGGGCTCGCGCTCGGCGCGGCCGGCGGCGCCCTCGGATACACCGCCGCGCCCGCCGCGGCCACCCCGCTCACCTCGCTGGGCAGCGGCCGGGCGATGTTTCACGGGAAACATCAGCCCGGCATCACCGAAGGCCTCCAGGCCCGGGGCCACCTCGCCGCCTTCGACCTGGCCGCCGGCGCGGGCCGCAAGGAGGCGGCCGCGCTGCTGCGCCGCTGGTCGGAGACCGCGGCACGGCTGATGGCGGGCGAGGCCGCGTCCGGCGACGACACGGACGTGGCACGCGACGCCGGGCCGTCGTCGCTGACCATCACCTTCGGTTTCGGGCACAGCTTCTTCACCCGCACCGGCCTGGAGAAGCAGCGCCCGGTCGCCCTGGACCCGCTGCCCGACTTCTCCTCCGACCAGCTCGACAAGAAGCGCAGCGACGGCGACCTGTGGGTGCAGATCGGCGCGAACGACGCCCTCGTCGCCTTCCACGCGCTGCGCGCCATCCAGAAGGACGCGGGGCGGGCGGCCCGGCTGCGGTGGCAGATGAACGGCTTCAACCGCTCGCCGGGCGCCACGGCCCGGCCCATGACGGCCCGCAACCTGATGGGCCAGATCGACGGCACCCGCAACCCCAAGCCCACCGACACCGACTTCGACCGGCGGATCTTCGTGCCGTCGAACGGTACGCCCGGGTGGATGGCCGACGGCTCCTACGCGGTCGTACGCCGTATCCGCATGCTCCTCGACGACTGGGAGAAGCTCTCCGTCGAGGCCCAGGAGAACGTCATCGGGCGCCGCAAGTCCGACGGGGCGCCGCTGTCGGGCGGCTCCGAGACGACGGCGATGGACCTGGAGAAGACCGGCGCGGACGGCACCCTCGTCGTCCCGGTCAACGCGCACTCCCGCATCAGCCGCCCCGACCAGAACGGCGGCGCGGCGATGCTGCGGCGCCCGTTCAGCTACCACGACGGCTTCCACGCGGACGGGACGCCCGACGCGGGCCTGCTGTTCGTCTGCTGGCAGGCGGATCCGCTGCGCGGCTTCGTGCCGGTGCAGCGCAAGCTCGACCGGGGCGACGCGCTGTCGAGGTTCGTCCGCCACGAGGCCAGCGGGCTGTTCGCGGTGCCCGGCGGAGCCGCCGAGGGACAGTACGTGGGGCAGGCGCTGCTGGAGGGGTGAGGGCCCGGGCCGCCCACGGGGGCGCTCGGGGGACGGGTGCGCGGGTGTCCGCGCGAGGCGATTAGGGTGAGGTCATGCCAGCGAGCTACGCGTATCTCGGCCCCGAGGGCACCTTCACCGAAGTCGCCCTGCGCACCCTCCCGGAGACGGCCACCCGGGAGCTGGTCCCGTACGTCTCCGTGCAGTCCGCGCTCGACGCGGTCCGCGGCGGTGAGGCCGAGGCCGCGTTCGTGCCGATCGAGAACTCCGTCGAGGGCGGCATCACCACCACCCTCGACGAACTGGTCGCGGGCACGCCGCTGATGATCTACCGCGAGGTGCTGCTGTCGATCACCTTCGCACTGCTGGTCAGGCCGGGCACCAAGCTGTCGGACATCAAGACGGTCTCCGCCCATCCGGCCGCCCAGCCGCAGGTGCGCAACTGGCTGCGGAGCCACCTGCCGGACGCCGCCTGGGAGTCCGCCGCCTCCAACGCGGACGCCGCCCGCCTGGTCCAGGAGGGCCGGTACGACGCCGCCTTCGCCGGCGAGTTCGCCGCCGCCCGGTACGGTCTGGAGGCCCTGGAAACCGGGATCCACGACGCCGAGAACGCCCAGACCCGGTTCGTGCTGGTCGGCAGGCCGGCCCGGCCCGCCGCGCCCACCGGCGCCGACAAGACGTCCGTGGTGCTGTGGCAGCGCGACGACCACCCCGGCGGCCTGCGCGACCTGCTGGGCGAGTTCGCCACCCGCGGCATCAACCTGATGCTGCTGCAGTCCCGGCCCACCGGCGCCGGCATCGGCAACTACTGCTTCTGCGTCGACGCCGAGGGGCACATCTCCGACCGCCGGGTCGCCGAGGCGCTGATGGGGCTGAAGCGGATCTGCCTGGAGGTGCGGTACCTGGGGTCGTACCCGCGCGCCGACGCGACGGTGGAGGACGTGAGCCCGCCGCGTCCGGGGACGTCGGACGGGGAGTTCGTCGCGGCGGCCGACTGGGTGGCCCGTTGCCAGGACGGGCGTTTCTAGGTCCTCACCTGCGTGGTTCCGTTATCCACAGAAGTTTTCCACAGGCACGGTTCTCGACCTGGGGACAAGTCGACAAGGAAGCGCCATTCGGTCGACAAATCTTCGTGCGGACCCCTTCCGGGTTCATCGATCCCCGGGGCGCCCTTCGCCCATTCTTTTCCTTTGGTCAACCCATTGAGACGATGTATTTCCACCCGAAAGGGTGAAGAATCCAGGTTTACACCGGGGGTCGCCCGCATCGCGGGCGACATTCGGATTGATCAATTCCGATATCCACAGATCTTCCACACACCCTGTGGATAACTTTCCGGGGAACGACTCCCGCTGTGGACAACGTCCGCCGCCAGTGGCCGCCAAGTCCCGTTCGCCGGACGGAGATCGAGCCGGAGAGCCGCGCGACCCGGATAGTGAGTCGTGGGCCGTACCCCCGCACCGGTAGCCTTGACTCCGTGATTGACCTTCGCCTGCTCCGTGAGGACCCCGACCGTGTGCGCGCCTCGCAGCGTGCCCGTGGAGAGGACGTCGCACTCGTCGACGCGCTCCTTTCCGCCGACGAGCGGCGCAGGTCGTCCGGCGTCCGCTTCGACGAACTGCGCGCCGAACAGAGAGCGCTCGGCAAGCTCATCCCCAAGGCCTCGGGAGACGAGAAGGCCGAGCTGCTGAAGAAGGCGAGCCGGCTCGCCGCCGACGTCAAGACGGCCGACGCCGAACGCGACGCGGCCGACACCGAGACGCAGGAACTGCTGCAGAAGCTCGGCAACCTCGTCCACCCGGACGTGCCCGTGGGCGGCGAGGAGGACTTCGTCACCCTGGAGACGCACGGCGCCATCCGCGACTTCGGCGCCGAGGGCTTCGAGCCCAAGGACCACCTGGAGCTGGGCCAGCTCCTCGGCGCGATCGACGTGGAGCGCGGCGCCAAGGTCTCCGGCTCCCGCTTCTACTTCCTGACCGGCGTGGGCGCGCTGCTGGAGCTGGCGCTGGTGAACGCGGCGATCGCGCAGGCCACGGCGGCCGGCTTCACCCCGATGCTCACCCCGGCGCTGGTGCGCCCGCAGTCGATGGCCGGCACCGGCTTCCTCGGCCAGGCGGCGCAGGACGTCTACCGCCTCGACGCGGACGACCTCTACCTCGTCGGCACGTCCGAGGTCCCGCTGGCCGCGTACCACATGGACGAGATCATCGACGCGGACCGCCTGCCGCTGCGCTACGCGGGCTTCTCGCCCTGCTTCCGCCGCGAGGCCGGTTCGCACGGCAAGGACACGCGGGGCATCTTCCGCGTGCACCAGTTCGACAAGGTCGAGATGTTCTCCTACGTGACGCCGGAGGAGTCGCAGGAGGAGCACCGGCGTCTGCTGGAGTGGGAGAAGCAGTGGCTGACCTCGCTCGAGCTGCCGTTCCGCGTCATCGACGTCGCCAGCGGTGACCTGGGTTCCTCGGCCGCGCGGAAGTTCGACTGCGAGGCGTGGATCCCGACCCAGGGCAAGTACCGCGAGCTGACCTCGACCTCGGACTGCACCGAGTTCCAGTCCCGCCGCCTGCAGATCAGGTTCCGCGACGGCAAGCAGGTCAGGCCGCTGGCGACGCTGAACGGCACGCTGTGCGCCGTACCGCGCACCATCGTGGCGATCCTGGAGAACCACCAGCAGGCCGACGGCTCCGTGCGGGTGCCCGAGGTGCTGCGCCCGTACCTGGGCGGCCGGGAGGTCCTGGAGCCGGTCGCCAAGTGAGCGCGGCCTTCCCCTACGCCCTCGTCGCCACCGACCTCGACGGCACGCTCCTGCGGTCCGACGAGTCGATCTCACGGCGCACCCGGGACGCGCTCGCCGCCGCCACGGCGGTGGGCGCCGCCCACATCGTCGTCACCGGCCGCGCGGCGCCCTGGACCCGGCACATCCTCGACGACCTCGGCTACCGAGGCCTCGCGGTGTGCGCCCAGGGCGCGCAGGTCTACCACGCGGGGGAGCACCGGCTGCTGACGTCCGTCACCCTGGACCGGCAGCTGGCCGCGGTGGCCCTGGCCAAGATCGAGGCGGAGGTCGGCCCGCTGTTCCTCGCGGCGAGCCGGGACGGCCTGGACGGCGAGGTGCTGGTCGGGGACGGCTACGCGGTCACCGGCAATCTGCCCTCCACTCCGCTGTCGGACGTGTCCGAGTTGTGGGCAGCCCCGCTGAACAAGCTCTACATCCAGCACCCGCGGCTCTCCGACGACGAGCTCGCCGAGGCGGCCCGCCAGGCGGCGGGCGGCTTCGTCACGGTCGCGATGGCGGGCGAGGGCATCGTGGAGCTGCTGCCGCTGGGGCTGTCGAAGGCGACGGGGCTGTCCCTGGCCGCCCGCCGGCTGGGCCTGAAGGCCGCAGACACGATCGCCTTCGGCGACATGCCCAACGACGTCCCGATGTTCGCCTGGGCGGCCCGGGGTGTGGCCATGGCCAACGCCCACCAGGAACTGAGGGCGGTCGCGGACGAGGTGACGTCGTCCAACGAGGAGGACGGCATCGCGGTGGTCCTGGAACGCTGGCTGACCTGACACCGCCCGACCCCCCGCTTGTGCCGGGCAGGCCTCACGGGTCCGGGGTACCCCACAGACGCGGGCATCTGCCCCACGGACGTCTGCCCGACAGACGCGGGCGTCTGCCCCACGGGCGCGGGGTGCTTTTCCGCATGGACGCGGGGTGCCTTTCCGCATGGACGCGGGGTGTTCCCCCACGGACGCGGGGCGTTCCCCCACGGACGCGGGGCGTTCCCCATGAGCCCCGGGCGCCTCACCCATGGGGGCGTGGTGTCCTCTTCATGAGCCCGGGGTGCCTAACCCGCGGACGCGGTGCGTCTTCCCTGCGGACGCGGCATGTCTTCCCCCTGGGCGCGGCATGTCTTCCCCCTGGGCGCGGCTCCCAGTGACGAGCGCGCCTCCCCGCGAAACAAGCCCGGGGCCCCGTGATGGGGGCGGACCCCCGCAACACAGACGCGGCCTCCCCGCTACGGGCACGGACCCTGCAAGGCAGACACGGCCTCCCCCCGCGACGGGCGCGGGCCCCCGAAACACAAGCCCGCACCCATGACAGGCGCGGACCCTGCAGCACAGGCGCGGCTCCCCCCGCGACGGCCGCGGACCCCACAACGCAGACGCGGCCTCCCCCCGCGACGGCCGCGGACCCTGCAACACAGACACGGCTCGCCGCGACGAGCACGGACCCCCACAACCGCGACGAGCACGGACCCCCACAACCACAGGCACGACTCCCGCATGAGAGGCGCGGACCCCGCAACACAGGCGCGGCCTCCCTGCGACGGGGGCGGACCCCCGCGACCACGGGCACAGCCTCCCCCGCGACAGCCGCGGACGCCCATGACAGGAGCGGGCTCCCGCAACACAAGCCCGGCTCCCGCATCAGGCGCGGGCCCCTATGGCAGGAAGGGGCTCCGGCGACACGAATGGGCAGCTCCCTCATGACGAGCGCGGCTCCCCGCACACAAGCCCGGCCCCCCATGACGGACGCGGACCCCGCAACACGGGCGCGGGTCCCGCGGCGGGCGCGGCCTCCCCGCGACGGGCGCGGCCCCCGCAACACAGGCGCGGCCTCCCCGCGACGGGCGCAGGTCCCCGCGACACAGGCGCGGCCTCCCCGCGACGGGCGCAGGTCCCCGCGACACAGGCGCGGCCTCCCCGCGACGGGCGCAGGTCCCCGCAACGCGGGCGCGGGTCCCAACGCGGGCGGGGACCCCGCAACACCGCCCAGTCCCAGTGACAACGTCTCGTGGAGGATGCACGGATCGAACGTGCGCGGGCTGCTCAGGCCCGACCACGGCTCAGTGAGCCGGTGCCTTACCGCTCGGCCAATCCTCCGGGTGGGCGGCCCACGCGAGTGCGACATCGCGTGCTCGAAGCGGCCGCCCGGGCAGCTCTCGTGAGCGGCGGGCTCGACGGTGAGGTGATTACACCGGAGCCCGCTCCGGGCTGCCCTGCGGGGAGCCCGGCGGGTTGTCGTGCATCGACATGCCGGACCCCTCCCCAGTGCGTGGCGCCGGCTCGGTCCGGCGTCGTGGACATCTCCACTCTGCCCGCGGGACGAGTCGGACGCCACCGAATAAAACGGCGGTCAGCGGCGCCGCCACCGGCGCCTGCGGGCCTTGCTGAAGAACCAGCCGGCCGGCGGCTCGTCGGAGCGCCACGGCTGCGGCTCGGGCGCCTCGGACCGCCAGCGCGCGGCGAGCATGCGGGCCCGGGCCGACGGCTCGGTGGTCCCGGCGGCCCGTACGAAGTCCTCGTCCAGCACCAGGTCGTCCAGGTCGTCCCAGTCGTCGGCCATCGTCGTCCCTCCCGGTCCCCCGCCGAACGTCCCTCACCCAGTCTGTCCTGACGGGGGTGAAGTCCCCGTCAGGACCGGACCGGGCCTGTCACTCCTCGCCGGCGAGGGTGAGCGAGCGCAGCTTCTGGCCGGCGTACCAGGTGGCGAGGACGGTGACGGCGACCAGCAGCACGATCGCCGTGGTCAGTCCGACGTCCGAGGTCACCAGGTCCCCGCCGGCGACCTTGTGGGCCACCGCCAGCGACCACTGCTGGACGCTCAGCGTGCGCGCCCCGGCGACCAGGGAGCCGAACAGGGCCTCCCAGACCAGGGCGTAGACGAGGCCGAAGACGACGGCGTGCCGGGAGACGGTGCCCAGCAGCAGGAACAGCGCCGCGTAGGCGATCGAGGAGACCAGGGCCGCGACCGTGTAGGCGACGGCGATCTGCTGACCGTTGCCGTTCAGGACGAAGCCCGCGATCAGGGTCGGCAGCGCCGAGAACACCATCGTCACCGCGATCGCCACGATCAGCTTGGTGAAGATGATCGTGGAGCGTTTCACCGGCTTGGACAGCAGGTAGACCACCGAGCCGTCGTCGATCTCCGGTCCGATGGCGCCGGTGCCGGCGATGACGCCGATGATCGGCACCATCGTGGCGAGCGCGAGACCGCCCAGCAGGTCGGAGGCGGTCTGGTCGTCGGCGCCCGCGAGGGCGCGGACGGCGACGGAGATCACGATCAGCAGCAGGGGCAGGGCGCCCAGGATGAGGGCCCGGCGGCGGCCGAGCAGGGCCCGGTAGGTGAGCCGGGCGACTGTGGGGTCGTACATCAGGGCCTCCTACGCCGCGACGAGGTACGAGAAGACGGACTCGAGGGACTCGTCGGACGGCGAGACCGTCAGCAGCCGGATGCCGTGGTCCCTGGCCACGCGGGGCAGCAGCGCCGTGAAGCGGCCGAAGTCGACGGCCTGGACGCGCAGCGCGCCCTCGGCGTGGTCGACCTCGATGCCGGACGTCGAGGGGTCGGCGATCAGCGCGGCCGCGAGGGCGCGGTCGTCGCTGGAGCGCACCAGGTAGCGGTGCGGCCGGTCGGTCATCAGGCGGCGGATCCGGCGGAAGTCGCCGCTGGCCGCGTGCCGGCCCGCGACGACGACCTCGATGTGCCAGGCGAGCTGCTCGACCTCTTCGAGAATGTGGGACGAGAACAGCACGGTGCGGCCCTCGTCGCCCATGCGCCGCAGCAGGTCCATCAGCTGCATGCGCTGGCGCGGGTCCATGCCGTTGAAGGGCTCGTCCAGGAGCAGCAGCGAGGGGTCGTGCACGAGGGCGCTGGCCATCTTCACGCGCTGGCGCATGCCCTTGGAGTAGGTGGAGATCTTCCGGTCCTGCGCGTACTCCATCTCGACCGTGGCCAGCGCCCGCTGGGCGGCCTTGGCGCCGAGGCCGTGCAGCTCGGCGTTGGCGACGACGAACTCGCGGCCGGTGAGGAAGTCGTACATCGCCTCGCGCTCGGGGACGACGCCGATGTGCTGGTAGATCGACTCGTTGCGCCACACCTGCTGTCCGTCGAGGGTGACGGAGCCGGTGGAGGGGGCCAGGAAGCCGCCCATCATGTTGATGAGGGTGGACTTCCCGGCGCCGTTGGGGCCGAGGAGGCCGGTGACGCCGGGGCCGATGGTCATGGTGATGTCGTTGACGGCGACCACGTTGCCGAACCAGCGGGAGACGTGGTCGATGGAGAGGACGGTCATCAGAGGCCCACCTTCCGGTAGCGGCGCAGCAGGAGGCCGTAGCACGCGGCGATCAGACCGAGGACGACGAGGACGTACACGGCGCCTTCGCCGTTGCCGGGGCCGACCGCGCCGGGGAAGGCCGAGTCGGCGCCGAGGAAGGCGGACTGGAGCCCGTCGATGAGCGTGACCGGCGAGAACAGACCGATCCACGGGACCGCGCCGGTGCTGCCCTGCGCGTCGGCGATGGCCTGGAGCGTGGAAACGGCGCCGTAGGAGATGGTCAGGACGGCGATCACGGCGGCGATGCCGAAGCCGCGGCGCGGGGTGACCGAGGCGATGACCAGGCCGATGCCGGAGAACAGCAGCGAGAGCAACGCCACCGAGACGAGTCCCTGCGCGAACCCCTTGGTCTGGTCGGTGAAGTCCAGTTTGGCCAGCAGCGCGCCCACGTAGAGCACGAGCAGCGGGGCCGCGGTGAGGACGAACATCGCCGAGGCCAGTGCGGCGTACTTGGCGCGCACGTAGTCCGCGGTCTCGATCGGGCGGGAGAAATACAGCGGCACCGTCTTGAAGCGCAGGTCGCGCGAGACGGCCTGGGGCGCCTGCGAGGCGACGTAGAGGCTGATGACGGCCTGCATGATGATCGCGTAGCGGGTGTAGTCGACGGGCAGGTCCTTGGCCTTGGTGGCGACCGCGACGGCGACCATGATGGCCGCGGGCACGCACATCACCACGAACAGCAGCATCGGCAGCACCTTGGACTTCACCGAGCGGCCGAGGCCGTAGGCGCCGCGCAGGGACTGCGAGTACAGCGAGCGGGTGGCGTAGGAGCGGCCGAGGCGGGGGCCGTCGTAGGAGCGGTAGCCGATGTTGTGGATGCGGGTCTGGTCACCCGGTACGGCGGCTGCGGGGTGGTCAGTTGCCATGGCCGACGGCCTCCTTCCGGTCGGTGTCGTGGTCGGTGAAGACCTCGGAGATGTGGTGCCTGCGCTGTTCCATGCGCACCAGGCCGAGGCCGAGGTCGGCGACCAGGTCGCGCACCAGGTCGTAGGTGTCCTCGCCCCGCGCGGTCAGCAGCAGGATGTGTCCGGCGCCGGGCAGTCCGCTGCCGGCCTCGACGTCCACCCCGCGCGCGGCGAGCGCCTCGCGCAGCGCGCGCGTGCCGTCGGGGTGCTCGTCGGTGTCGGTGACCTCGACCGCGAGCGTGGTGGTGGTCTGCGTGAAGTCGGTGGTGCGGCTGGAGCGCAGCAGCTTGCCGCCGTCGATGACGACGACGTGGTCGCAGGTGCGTTCCAGCTCGCCCAGCAGGTGGGAGGTGACCAGGACCGAGATGCCGAAGTCGGTGTGGATGCGGCGGATCAGGCCGAGCATCTCGTCGCGGCCGACCGGGTCGAGGCCGTTGGTCGGCTCGTCCAGGAAGACCAGCTGCGGGTCGTGCACCAGGGCCTGGGCGAGTTTGACGCGCTGCTTCATGCCGGTGGAGTAGCCGCCGATGGGGCGGTAGCGCTCCTCGTACAGGCCGACGTGGCGCAGGGTGTCCGCGGTGCGTTCGCGGGCGGCGGTGGGCGGCAGGCCGGACATGCGGGCCATGTGCACGACGAACTCGGTGGCCGAGACGTCGGGCGGCAGGCAGTCGTGCTCCGGCATGTAGCCGACCCGCTCGCGGATGGCGGCGCCCTTGGTGCAGACGTCGAGTCCGAGCACCTCGGCTCGGCCCTCGCTCGCCGGGGACAGCCCCAGCAGGATCTTGATCAGGGTGGACTTGCCGGCTCCGTTGGCGCCGACGAGTCCGGTCACACCGGGCCCGACGTCCATGGAGAGCCGGTCGAGCGCGGTCACCCGCGGGAACCGCTTGCTCAGGCTTTCGGTCGCGATCACAGTCACGGGTCCGACGGTAGTGACCGCGACCGCTCGGGTCGTCAGACCGGAGAGCCGGTTGGGCGTCCGTCTGGAGTTGTACGGACCCCTGAGGGAACCCCTGCCTGAGGGCTACCCGCCGCCGTCCGCGCTCCCACGGGACTTCACGGGGCGCACTGTTGACGTTCGCTCTAACAACTGCCACATTCACCGGGGTCGGGACGGCGGCGAAGGAGAGGCCACAGTGCTGGAGGGCGCACGGGAGCGCAGGGTGAGGACCGGCGGCATCGAGCTGTGCGTCGCCGAACTGGGGGACCCGGGGCGGCCGACGGTGGTCCTGGTGCACGGCTACCCGGACAGCAAGGAGGTGTGGTCCGAGGTCGCGCCGCGGCTGGCGGGCCGTTTCCACGTCGTGCTGTACGACGTCCGGGGCCACGGCAGGTCGACGGCGCCGCGGCCGCTGCGGGGCGGGTTCACGCTGGAGAAGCTGACGGACGACTTCCTGGCGGTGGCCGACGCGGTCAGCCCGGACCGCCCGGTGCACCTGGTGGGACACGACTGGGGCTCGGTGCAGGGCTGGGAGTTCGTCACCGCCGCGCGCACGAAGGGGCGCGTCGCGTCCTTCACGTCGATGTCCGGGCCGTCGCTGGACCACTTCGGGCACTGGATCGACCGGCGCGTGCGGCGGCCGACCCCGCGCCGCATCGGCCAGCTCCTCGGCCAGGGCGCCAAGTCCTGGTACGTGTACCTGCTGCACACCCCGGCCGTGCCGGAGCTGGCCTGGCGCGGCCCGCTCGGCAAGCGCTGGCCGGGCATCCTGCGGCGCCTGGAGAAGGTCCCCGGCGGCGACTACCCCACCTCCTCGCTGCCCTCCGACGCGGCGCACGGCGCGTGGCTGTACCGGGACAACGTGCGGGCCAGGCTGCGCCGGCCGCGCACGGACGCGCACGCGCACGCGCCCGTGCAGCTCGTCACGCCGCTGCACGACCCGTTCCTGTCGGAGCGGCTCTACGACGATCTTGAGCGGTGGGTGCCGCGGCTGACCCGGCGCACCCTTCCCGCCGGGCACTGGATCCCGCGCACCCGGCCGGACCGGGTGGCCGCCTTGATCGACGACTTCGTCAGCTCCGTCGAGGGCGGCGCGACCTCCGTCGAGGGCGGCGCGCCCGGGGCGCCGGTCGCGGCCGGCGCGTACGCCGACCGCTTCGCCGGGCAGCTCGTTCTGGTCACCGGCGCGGGCAGCGGCATCGGACGGGCCACCGCGATCGCCTTCGCCGGGGCCGGGGCGCGTGTGGTGGCCGTCGACCGGGACGCCGGTGCCGCGGCGCGCACCGCCGAGCTGTCCCGGCGGGCCGGGGCCGCCGAGGCGTGGGCGCAGACGGCCGACGTCTCCGACGAGCAGGCCATGGACAAGCTCGCGGCCACCGTGGCCGCCGAGTACGGCGTGGTGGACGTCCTGGTGAACAACGCCGGGATCGGGCTGGCGGGCTCCTTCCTGGACACGACCCCCGAGGACTGGAGGAAGGTCCTCGACGTCAATCTGTGGGGCGTCATCCACGGCTGCCGCCTCTTCGGCGGGCAGATGGCAGCGCGCGGGCAGGGCGGCCACATCGTCAACGTCGCGTCGGCGGCGGCGTACCAGCCCTCCAGGGCGCTGCCCGCCTACAGCACCTCCAAGGCCGCCGTGCTGATGCTCAGCCAGTGCCTGCGCGCCGAGCTGGCCGGGCAGGGCATCGGGGTCACCGCCGTGTGCCCGGGCTTCGTCAACACCGGCATCACCTCCACCGCGCGCTGGGCCGGTGTCGGCGCGGAGGAGGAGAAGCGGCGCCGGAAGAAGTCGGCGCGACTGTACGGGCTGCGGAACTACCCGCCGGAGAAGGTGGCCGACGCGATCCTGCGGGCGGTGGCGCGCGACCGGGCCGTCGTGCCGGTGACGCCGGAGGCCCGCACTATGTACGCGCTGTCGAGGTTCACGCCGAGGACGCTGCGGGCCGTGGCCCGGCTGAGGCCGCCGCTGTGAGGGCCATGCCGGCCCCGCGTCGGCAGGGCCGTCTGTGACCGCCTTTGGCTGCCTGTGGTCGGCTTCGGCGGCCTGTGGTCGGCTTCGGCGGCCTGTGGTCGGCTGTGGCCGTCGGCGGTCGGCGCTCTTTGTCCACAGAGGCGCCCGTTTCCCCTGTGGAAAACAGCCCTCGGCTGTGGATCAAACGTCGGGAGGAAAATCCTTCGCGTGATCCGCGTCTCTCCCGGCACCCTGGCGGCATGGACGTGGACGACAGACGCACCGTGAAGGTGTCGAAGTACCTCTCGAAACACCTGCGGCATCAGCCGGAGCGGATCGGGCTGACGCTGGACGAGGGCGGCTGGGTCGAGATCGACGCGCTGATCGCCGCGGCCGCCGCGCACGGATTCCGCCTCACCCGCGAGGAGCTGGACCATGTGGTCGCCACGAACGACAAGCGGCGCTTCGCGGTCGAGGGCACCCGGATCCGCGCCAGCCAGGGTCACAGCGTCGAGGTGGAGCTCGGCCTGGACCCGGCGACCCCGCCGCCGTACCTCTACCACGGGACCGTGGCCCGCCATCTGGACGCGATCCGCGCCGAGGGCCTGCGGCCCATGAACCGGCACGATGTGCACCTCTCGCCCGACCGTGAGACGGCGACCCGCGTGGGCGCCCGCCGGGGCAGGCCCGTCGTGCTGTCCGTGGACGCGGCCGCCATGCACCGCGACGGCCATGTCTTCCACGTCAGCGCCAACGGGGTCTGGCTGACGAAGACCGTGCCGCCGCGCTACCTCCGCTTCCCGGGGTCGCACTGACCGTTTCACGTGAAACCGGGCGGGCCGCATAGGCTCGGGACATGAGTCTGCGTCTGAGCACCGTGATCCTGCCGTACCGCCGCTGGCACGAGGGGACACGTGAGACATGGCTGCGCGCGGAGCAGCTCGGCTTCCACGCCGCGTACACCTACGACCACCTGTCCTGGCGCACCTTCCGGGACGGACCGTGGTTCGGCGCCGTGCCGACGCTCACCGCGGCCGCGGCCGTGACCGAGCGGATGCGCCTGGGCACCCTGGTGACCTCGCCGAACTTCCGGCATCCGGTGACCCTCGCCAAGGAGCTGATCTCCCTCGACGACATCTCCGGCGGGCGCGTCACACTCGGCATCGGGGCGGGCGGCACGGGCTTCGACGCCACGGTGCTGGGTCAGGAGCCCTGGACGCCGCGGGAACGCGCCGACCGGTTCGCCGAGTTCGTGTCACTGCTGGACCGGCTGCTGACCGAGGAGTCGGTGTCGTACGAGGGCGACTTCTACTCGGCGCACGAGGCGCGCAACATCCCCGGCTGCGTGCAGCGGCCCCGGCTGCCCTTCGCGGTGGCCGCGACCGGGCCGCGCGGGCTGGGCCTGGCCGCACGGTACGGGCAGGCGTGGGTGACCACCGGCGACCCGAAGCTGTACGAGAACGGCACGCCCGAACAGTCGGTTCGGGCCATTCGCGGACAGGCCGAAAGGCTGGCCGACGCCTGCGCCGCGATCGGGCGGGACGCGGCCGGGATGGACAAGATCCTGCTCACCGGGTTCACCCCGGACCGAGGCCGTCCGCTGGCGTCGCTGGACGCGTTCGTGGACTTCGCCGGCCGCCACCGGGAGCTGGGCATCACCGAGATCGTGGTCCACTGGCCCATCCCCGACTCGGACTTCGCCGCGGACGAGAAGACCTTCGAGCGGATCGCGACGGAGGCCCCGGCGCAGCTCGGACTGACCGGGGAAGGATGACGCCGGCCCTTCCCGGGCGGGGTCGAAAAGGTCGAAAACGACGTAGTCGACGGCGGTAATCACTCACATGTGCGGTCTCCCGCACGGCCGTGCGCGCATATGCGGGAGAATGAGCGGGTGACCTCAGCGACCCGCCAGCCCGAGCCCCCGGCCGCCCTCGCACCGCCGCGGCTGATCGCCACCGACCTCGACGGCACCCTGCTGCGGGACGACCAGTCGGTCTCCCCGCGCACGGTCGCCGCCCTCGCCGCCGCCGAGGAGGCGGGCATCGAGGTCTTCTTCGTCACCGGCCGCCCGGCCCGCTGGATGGACGTCGTCAGCGAACACGTCCACGGCCACGGCCTGGCCATCTGCGGAAACGGCGCCGCCGTGGTCGACCTGCACGACGGCCCCGGCGCCCACCGGTTCGTCACGGTGCGCGACCTGGCCCGGGACAACGCGCTGCACGTCGTACAGCTGCTGCGCGAGGCCGCGCCGGGCACGGTGTACGCGGTGGAGCAGACGTACGGCTTCCACCAGGAGCCCGACTATCCCAAGCTGCACATGGAGATCCCGAACCATCTGCTGCCCGCCGAGGAGATCCTCGCGTCGGAGGGGCCGGCCGCCACCGAGCCGGTGCTGAAGATCCTCGCCTACCATCCCCACCTCGACCCGGACGGCTTCCTGACCACCGCCCGCCTCGCCGTCGGCGAGCACGCCAACGTCACCCGCTCCAGCCCCAGCGCACTGCTGGAGATCAGCGGCCCCGGCGTCTCCAAGGCCAGCACGCTGGCCCTGTGCTGCGCCGAGCGGGGCATCTCGCACGAGGAGGTCGTCGCCTTCGGAGACATGCCGAACGACGTCGAGATGCTCACCTGGGCGGGCCGCTCGTACGCGATGGGCAACGCGCACCCGGACGTGGTCGCCGCGGCCTCGGGCCGGACGGTCGCCAACAACGACGACGGCGTGGCGATCGTGATCGAGCAGATGCTGGCGGAGTGGTTGTAGGCCTGTCGCCGACACTGCCGTCCGGATCATTCCGGCGTCGCGGGCCCTGCCGTCCGGACCGCTCCGGCGACGCTGGCCCTGCCGTCCGGATCGCTCCGGCCTCACGGGCCGGGGTCCGCGCTACCCGCCCAGGGGCACTCCTCGTGCCGTCAGCCACGGCACCGGGTCCACCGCCGATCCCGCGTCCGGCGTGACCCGCACCTCCAGGTGCAGGTGCGGGCCGGTGGAGTTGCCCGTGGTGCCGGACTGCCCGATCCACTGCCCGGTGGTCACGCGTTCGCCCTGGTCGACGGCGACGGCGGCGAGGTGGGCGTACTGCGTCCAGTAGCCGCCCGCATGCTCGATCACGACCTCCATGCCGAAGGGGCCGCCGCACGACACCCGGACCACGCGCCCGGCGCCGACCGCCCGCACCGGCGTGCCGATGGGGACCGCGAAGTCCTGCCCGGTGTGCCGGTTCGCCCAGCGCGTGCCCCCGCTGCCGAAGCCGGCGGACAGGACGTAGTCCTCCACGGGCGCGACCCACGCGCCCGCGGGCCGGGCCGGTGGCTGGTCGAGGTGGACCGCGCCACGGCAGGCGCCCGCGGCGGCCGCCGCGTCCGCCTGGCCCTGCAACTGCCACCGCGCCTCCTCGAGCAGGCGCTCGATGGCCTCCTTCATGGCGGCGAGCTCGGTGGTGCGCTTCCTCAGCGACCGCCACGCCGACGCCGCCCTGGCCTCGTCCGCGGCGAGCCGGGCCTCGGCCCGACGGCTCCTGTCCAGCGCGTTGTCGAGCACCAGACTCGCCTGGGAGAAGAGGTGCTGACCGCGCATCAGCTCGTCCGGGCTCCTCGCGAGGACGATCCGCGCCGACAGCGGCAGCCCGCCGCCGCTGCGGTACTGGGCGCGGGCGATGCGCCCGAGGCCGTCGCGCAGGACGCCGAGTTCCCGCCGCTCACGCTTCAGCAGCGTCTCCAGCCGCTGGTTCCGCGCCCGCTGCGCCTCGGCCTCCTGCCGGCCTTTCTCGTACTGCTGCGTCGCCACCGCCGCGTCCTGGTACAGCCGGACCACCCGCGCGCTGACCGTCGTGTCGTCGCCACCGTCGTCCTCCGCCGCGGCCGGCCGCGCCGAGGGCGCCGTCAGCGCGCACAGCAGCGCGACAACGAGCAGGGGCCGAGGGCGAGGTGAGCACATGTCAGCGATCGTGACCCGCGACGGTCCCGCGCGCCTGTTCACGTCGTACACCTGGGGGACCGCCGGCCCCGAACGGCCCAGTCCGGGCCACGCCGGCCCACGCCGGGCCACGCCGGGCCAGCATCGGCCGAGTCCGGCCCCGGCCGCTACCGCGCTGCCGCCAGCGCCTCGGACTGCTCCTCGCGTTCCAGCATGTCGCTCAACGGCCCGCCCGTGACGGCCAGTTCCGCGTACGTTCCGCGCTGCACGACCCGCCCCGCGTCCAGCACGACGACCTCGTCGACGGCCCGCAGGCCGGCCAGCCGGTGGGTGATCAGCAGCGTCGTGCGGCCCTCGGTGGCCGCCAGCAGGTCGGCGGTGAGCGCGTCGGCCGTCGGCAGGTCGAGGTGTTCCGCGGGCTCGTCGAGGACCAGGACCGGGAAATCGGCGAGCAGCGCGCGGGCCAGCGCCAGCCGCTGCCGCTGCCCGCCCGACAGCCGCGCCCCGTGCTCCCCGACGAGCGTGTCGAGCCCGTCGGGCAGGCTGTCGGCCCACTCCAGCAGCCGGGCGCGCCTCAGGGCGGCGCGCAGTTCGTCCTCGGTGGCGTCCTTCTTGGCGAGCAGCAGGTTCTCGCGCACGGAGCTGTCGAAGAGGTGCGCGTCCTGGGCGCACAGCCCGACGAACCGCCGTACGTCGTCGCCGTCGAGCGCGTACGCGTCCACACCGGCCAGCGTGTAGGAACCGGCGTCGGCGTCCAGGAAGCGCAGCAGCACCTGGGCCAGCGTCGTCTTGCCGGAGCCGGAGGGCCCGACGACGGCGATCCGGCGCCCCTGCTCCAGCGTCAGGTCGACGCCGGCCAGCGCGTCCCGGTCCTGTCCGGCGTGCCGGGCGGCCAGGCCGCGGACGACGAGCGGGAACGGCGAGGCGGGCGCCTGCCGCGGCTGCTCGGGTTCCCGTACGGGTTCGGGGGTGTCCAGCACCTCGTACACGCGCTCCGCGCTCCTGCGCACCCGCTGCCGGTACTGCACGGCGAGCGGCAGCCCGAGCACGGCCTCGAAGGCGGCCAGCGGGGTGAGGACGACGACGGCCATGGCCACGCCGTCCAGCCGCCCGTCGGCGACCGCCCGGGCGCCCACGAGGGCGGCGACGGTGACCGTCAGGCCGGACAGCAGGGCGGTGAGCCCGTCGCCGAGCGCGGTCGCGGTGGCGGCGCGCGAAGCGATCCGGGTGAGCGTTCCGTCGGCCCGCCGCGCCTCGGCGGTGCGCGCGGGCAGCGCGCCGGCCACGGTCAGCTCCGCGGTGCCGGTGAGCAGGTCGGTCACCCGCGTCGCCAGCACCCCGCGGGCGGGGGCGAGCCTGCGCTCCGCGCGCCGGGCCACGGCGCCGGTCACCAACGGGACGCCGGCCCCGGCCGCGAGCAGACCCACGGCGAGCGCGGCGCCGGCCTCGGGCAGCAGCCAGGCGGTGAAGCCGACGGACACGGCGGAGACGACGGCCGCGGCGCCCGCGGGCAGCAGCCAGCGCAGCCAGTAGTCCTGCAGCGCGTCCACGTCGGCGACCAGCCGCGAGAGCAGATCACCGCGGCGGGTCCGCCGCAGTCCGGCGGGCGCCAGCCGCTCCAGCCTGCGGTAGACGGCGACCCGGGTGTCGGCCAGCATTCGCAGCACGGCGTCGTGCGACACGAGCCGCTCGCCGTAGCGGAAGACGGCGCGTCCGATGCCGAAGGTCCGCGTCGCCGTGACGGCGACCATCAGGTACAGCACCGGCGGCTGCTGCGAGGCCCGGGAGATGAGCCAGCCGGAGGTGGCCATGAGCCCGACGGCACTGCCGAGGGCGAGGCTGCCGAGCAGCAGGGCGAGGGCGAGGCGGCCGCGGCGCGCCGCGGACATGGCCCGGACCCGGGCGAGGACGTTCCGGCTGCCCGCGGGCGCCTGCGCGGTCTCGGGCTCGAGCGGGGCGGCGGGGGCGGCGGACGTCGTCCCTCCGGCGCCGCGCACCTCGGTCGTGGCGTGTTCCGCCTGGGCGGCGGGCGCCGGCTCCGGAAGCCGCACGACCCGGTCGGCCACGCCCAGCAGCGCCGGCCGGTGCACCACCAGCAGCACCGTCCGCCCCACAGCCAGCCGCCGCACGGCCTCGACGATCCCGGCCTCGGTGGCCCCGTCCAGGGCCGCCGTCGGCTCGTCGAGCAGCAGCACCGGCCGGTCCGCGAGGAATGCCCGGGCCAGCGCGAGCCGCTGCCGCTGCCCGGCGGACAGTCCGGCGCCGTCCTCGCCGAGCACCGTGGCCGCGCCGTCGGGCAGCGCGTCCACGAACTCCAGTGCCCCGGCGTCCGCCAGCGCGCGCCGCACGGCGTCGTCGTCGGCGTCGGGGCGGGCCAGCCGTACGTTCTCGGCGATGGTGCCCGCGAACAGGTGCGGGCGCTGGGGCACCCACGCGATCCGTGACCGCCACTGCTCCAGGTCGAGGTCGGCGAGGTCGGCTCCCCCGACCGACACCCGCCCCCCGGTCGGCCGCACGAAGCCGAGGAGGACGTTCAGCAGCGTCGACTTACCCGCGCCGCTCGGCCCCACGAGCGCGACCGTCTCTCCGGGCGCGACGGCGAAGGACACGTCCGAGACGGCGTCGTCGGCGCGCCCCGGATAGCGGACGGTCACCCCCTCGAAGGCGAGGGCGCCCGCCGACACCACGCCGGTCCCCGAGGCGGGCACCGGCGTCTCCAGGACCGCGAAGATCTCCTCGGCGGCGGCCAGTCCCTCGGCGGCCGCGTGGTACCGCACGCCGACCTGGCGCAACGGGAGGTACGCCTCCGGGGCGAGGACCAGGATGACCAGGCCGATGTAGAGGTCCATCTCGCCGTGCACCAGGCGCATGCCGATCGTCACGGCGACCAGCGCCACCGACAGCGTCGACAGCAGTTCCAGGGCGAAGGAGGACAGGAAGGCGATCCGCAGGGTGCGCATGGTGGCCTGGCGGTACTCGCCGGTGATGCGCCGGATCGACTCGGCCTGCGCCTTGGCCCGCCCGAACACCTTCAGCGTCGGCAGGCCGGCGACGACGTCCAGGAAGTGCCCGGAGAGCCGGGACAGCAGCCGCCACTGACGGTCCATCCGGGACTGCGTGGCCCATCCGATCAGGACCATGAAGACGGGGATGAGGGGGAGCGTCGCGACGATGATGGCCGCCGAGACCCAGTCCTCGGTGACGATCCGCGCCAGTACCGCCACCGGCACGACCACCGCCAGCCCCAGTTGCGGCAGGTAACGCGAGAAGTAGTCGTCGAGGGCGTCGACCCCGCGGGTGGCCAGGGCGACGAGCGATCCGGTCCGCTGCCCGCCGAGCCAGCCGGGGCCCAGTTCCACGCTGCGCTCCAGCAGCCGTCCGCGCAGTTCCGACTTCACTGCCGCGCTCGCGCGGTGCGCGGCGAGTTCGGTGAGCCAGGACACCAGCGCCCGCCCGCCCGCCACGGCCGCCAGCAACAGCAGGGGAGTACGGAGTTCGGCGACCGACATGCCGTGCTGGAAGGCGCCCACCACCGTCTCGGCGATGAGCATCGCCTGCGCGATGACCAGCCCGGCGCCGACGGCGCCCAGGCCGACTACCGCCATCAGGAAGAAGCGGGTGGCACGGGCGTACTGAAGGAGGCGCGGATCGATCGGTTTCACGTGAAACATGCCCTTCGGTTCAGGGAGGGTGTTTCACGTGAAACATGGCGGATCATCGTGAAACACCCTCCCCGGCAGATTCAGTGCACAGCCCCGGCGGCAGTGTCGGCGGCGATGTGCTGCGTACCGATCCGCTTGCGGAACACCCAGTAGGTCCAGCCCTGGTAGAGCAGCACGATCGGCGTGGCGATCCCCGCGCACCAGGTCATGATCTTCAAGGTGTACGGGCTCGACGAGGCGTTGGTGACCGTGAGGCTCCAGTCGCTGTTGAGCGAGGACGGCATGACGTTCGGGAAGAGCGTCAGGAAGAGCATCGCCACGGCCGCCACGATGGTGACCCCGGAGAGGGCGAACGACCATCCCTCGCGTCCGGCCTGGTTCGCCACGAGGGCGGCGACCAGCGCGGCGACCGCCACGACCAGCGCGACCAGGCTCTTGCCGTCCCCGCCGTCGATCTGCGTCCACAGCAGGAAGACCAGCGCCGACACAGCGGTGGCGAGACCGACCCGCAGGGCCAGCTTGCGCGCCCGCTCCCGGATGTCCCCGAGCGTCTTGAGGGCCGTGAACACCGCCCCGTGGAAGGTGAACAGCGTCAGCGTCACCACTCCGCCGAGCAGGGCGTACGGGTTGAGCAGGTCCCAGAAGGTGCCGACGTACTCGCGGCTCTGGTCGATCTTGACGCCCCGCACGATGTTGCCGAAGGCCACGCCCCACAGCAGCGCGGGGATCAGCGAGGTCCAGAAGATCGCGTTCTCCCAGTTGCGCTGCCAGTTCTCCTCGGGCCGCTTCGCCCGGTACTCGAAGGCGACACCCCGCACGATCAGGCAGACCAGGATGATCAGCAGGGGCAGGTAGAAGCCGGAGAACAGCGTGGCGTACCACTCGGGGAAGGCGGCGAAGGTAGCGCCGCCCGCCGTGAGCAGCCAGACCTCGTTGCCGTCCCAGACGGGCCCGATGGTGTTGATGAGCACCCGCCGCTCGGGCCGGTCGCGGGCGAGCAGCTTGGTGAGGATGCCGACCCCGAAGTCGAAGCCCTCGAGGAAGAAGTAGCCGATCCACAGGACGGCGATGAGGATGAACCAGACGTCGTGAAGGTGCATGACTTCAGCTCCTCGGCCTAGTACGAGAAGGCCATCGGCTTGTCGGCGTCACGGGTGTCGCCGCCGATCTTCGTGGGCGGATTGAGGTCGGCCTCGGTGAGCTCGGGCGGGCCGGCCTTGACGTACTTCGCCAGGAGCTTGACCTCGACGACGGCGAGGACGGCGTAGAGCACGGTGAAGACGATCATCGAGGTGAGGACCTCGCCCTGCGAGACGCCGGGGGAGACGGCGCTGCTGGTCTGCAGGACACCGAAGACGGCCCACGGCTGACGGCCCATCTCGGTGAAGATCCAGCCCCAGGAGTTGGCGAGCAGCGGGAAGCCCAGGGTCCAGATGGCGGCGAGCCAGTACAGCCTGCCGATCTTGGGGTTGAGCGCCTTGTTCTTGAACAGGACCAGGTGCGGCACCTCGTCCTCACCGACGCGCAGGTGCTGCGGCAGCATGAACTTCTTGCGGGTCATCCACAGGCCGGCCAGGCCGATGGCGAAGGACGCCATGCCGAAGCCGATCATCCAGCGGAAGCCCCAGTAGGTGACGGGGATGACCGGGCGGTAGTCACCCGGCCCGTACTTCTGCTGCTCGGCCTTGTTGACGTCGTTGATGCCGGGGACGTGCGAGGTGAAGTTGCTGTCGGCCAGGTAGGACAGGAGTCCCGGCACCTCGATGGCCACCGAGTTGTGACCCTTGTCCACGTCGCCGACGGCGAAGACCGAGAACGGCGCCGAGTCCTGACCGTCCCACAGCGCCTCGGCGGCGGCCATCTTCATCGGCTGCTGCTTGAACATGACCTTGCCGAGGAAGTCGCCGCTGACCGCGGTGAGCAGACCCGCGATGACGACGGTGACCAGGCCCAGCCGCAGCGAGGTCTTCATCACGGCCACGTGCTTCTTGCGGAACAGGTGCCAGGCGGCGATGCCGACCATGAAGGCGCCGCCGGTGAGGAAGGCCGCGGACAGCGTGTGGAAGACCTGGGTGAGTGCGGTGTTCTGGGTCAGCACGTGCCAGAAGTCGGTGAGTTCGGCACGGCCCTTCGCCTGGTTGATCTTGTAGCCGACGGGGTGCTGCATCCAGGAGTTGGCCGCGAGGATGAAGTACGCCGACAGGATCGTGCCGATCGCGGTCATCCAGATGGTGGCCAGGTGGAGCTTCTTCGGCAGCTTGTCCCAGCCGAAGATCCACAGACCGATGAAGGTGGACTCGAAGAAGAAGGCGATGAGCGCCTCGAAGGCGAGAGGTGCGCCGAAGATGTCGCCGACGAAGCGTGAGTAGTCGGACCAGTTCATGCCGAACTGGAACTCCTGCACGATGCCGGTGACCACGCCCATCGCGATGTTGATCAAGAAGAGCTTGCCCCAGAACTTCGTCGCTCTGAGGTACTTCTCCTTGTCCGTGCGCACCCAGGCGGTCTGCAGGCCGGCCGTGAGGGCGGCGAGCGAGATCGTCAGCGGGACGAAGAGGAAGTGGTAGACGGTGGTGATACCGAACTGCCAGCGCGCCAGTGTCTCCGGCGCCAAAGCCATTTCCACGTCATGGTCTCCTTACGTGGCCGTGGTCACAAGCGGCAGCGTGCTCCGGGGTAAAAGAGTGGAAACGGAGCAACCGGGACACGTTTGTGAACGCGTTCACATTCACAAGGAATTATGACGCATACCCGTTCGGACGTGGATGGGCGGGGGGTCCCCAGGTCCGACCGACCGGCCCCCCAGGGACAGGGCCACCCGGCCCATGGCGCCGAAACGGCTGCTCAGGGGCGGTCGCCGTGGGGGCGGCGGGCGATGGGCGGGCCGCGCCGCGCTCACCTGTGAGGTTCCTCTCGGGCCCGCGCCGAGGTGGGCCCATGCGGCTGACGTCAACCCGCGCCGACATGGCCCGTGCGGCCGACGCAGGCCCGCACCGACATGGCCGGTGCCGCCGACGCGGGCCCGTGCGCCCGACCCAGACCCGTGCACCCGACGCAGCACATGCGGAAGCCCGTGCGGCCGGCGTATCCCGTCGCCGCACGGGCCCGTGTCGCGACGAGGGCTACAGCTCCTTGCGGAACCCTTCCGTCACCTTCAGGAAGATGTCGTTCGCCTCGGTCTCCCCGATCGTCACCCGCACGCCCTCGCCCGCGAACGGCCGCACGACGACGCCCGCCTGCTCGCACGCCGCCGCGAAGGCGACCGTGCGCTCCCCCAGCCGCAGCCAGACGAAGTTGGCCTGGGTCTCGGGCACCGTCCAGCCCTGGGCGCGCAGCGCGTCGACCACGCGCGTGCGCTCGCACACCAGCGAGCCGACCCGGCCGATCAGCTCGTCCTCGGCACGCAGCGAGGCGATGGCCGCCTCCTGCGCGATCTGGCTCACCCCGAAGGGCACCGCGGTCTTGCGCAGCGCCGCCGCCACCGGCTCGTGGGCGATCGCGAAACCGACGCGCAGGCCCGCGAGGCCGTAGGCCTTGGAGAAGGTCCGCAGGACGCAGACGTTCGGCCGGTCGCGGTAGAGCGCCACGCCGTCGGGCACTTCGGGGTCGCGGATGAACTCGCGGTAGGCCTCGTCCAGCACGACCAGCACGTCGGAGGGCACCCGGTCGAGGAACCGCTCCAGCTCGGCCCGTCGCACGACGGTGCCGGTGGGGTTGTTGGGGTTGCAGACGAAGATCAGACGGGTCCGGTCGGTGACCGCGTCCGCCATCGCGTCCAGGTCGTGCACGTCACCGGGCGTCAGCGGCACCCGCACGGACGTCGCGCCGCTGATCTGCGTGATGATCGGGTAGGCCTCGAAGGACCGCCAGGCGTAGACGACCTCGTCGCCGGGCCCGGAGGTCGCCTGGACGAGCTGCTGGGCGACGCCGACCGAGCCGGTGCCGGTGGCCAGGTGGGAGACCGGGACGGCGAAGCGCTCGGCGAGCTCTTCCATCAGGCCCGTGCAGGCCATGTCGGGGTAGCGGTTGAAGGAGGAGGCGGCGGCCGCCACGGTCTCCATCACACCCGGCAGCGGGGGGTAGGGGTTCTCGTTGGAGGACAGCTTGTAGGCCACCGGTCCCCCGGCCGCGGCGGGCTTGCCCGGCTTGTAGGTGGGGATACCCTCCAGCTCGGCGCGCAGCTTGGGGCTCGTCTCGCTCACCGCAGTCCTCCTCATGACCACCGGCATCCAATACTTCTCACCTTATGAGGATTCGAGGCCGTTGCGTACAGGTGCGCGCTGACCTCGTGGTTTCCGACGACATCACGGGCATCGCCGGACGAATCAGCACAAGACCAGGGGCGCTGTCACATATATCTACGCGCCGGTGGCTCGCGCCGTGGCGCGCATCGCTCGTGAAGGTGAGTTGAGACCTCTTCGAAACATCGGTGACTTGGCAGGCTCATGCGTGCCGACAAGTCACGTAATGCCATCGAATCGCTCAACTGTCTTCGTTTCAGAGGGTGTTAGTGACAAATGACCATGCAGAAACGTGCCTGTCAACGCGTGCATATGCGTCCGCCCTACCCCACCGCATGAGCCCTACTATCGGCTCGCCATGACAGCAGCAGGGAAGCACCAGGTGAGCCGCGCGGAAACCTCACGGCGAGGCAGCCGGCCGGGCCGGGCGGGCATCAGAGATGTGGCCGCCGCCGCCGGAGTCTCCATCACGACCGTCTCCGACGCCCTCAACGGCAAGGGCAGGCTCCCGGACGCCACCCGGCGCCATGTGCGCGAGGTCGCCGACCGGCTGGGCTACCGCCCTTCGGCCGCCGCCCGGACCCTCCGCACCGGCAAGTCCGGTCTGATCGGTCTGACCGTGACGACGTACGGGGATGAACCTTTCACCTTCACCGAGTTCGCCTACTTCGCCGAGATGGCCCGCGCCGCCACCTCCGCCGCGCTCGCCCGCGGCTACGCGCTCGTCATCCTGCCCGCGACCTCGCGGCACGACGTGTGGTCGAACGTCGCCCTGGACGGCACGGTCGTCATCGACCCCTCCGACCAGGACCCGGTCGTCAGCGAACTGGTCCGGCAGGGGTTACCCGTGGTCTCCGACGGCCGCCCGGCCGGCGCGCTCCCGGTCACCGCCTGGGTCGACAACGACCACGAGGCCGCCGTCCTCGGCATCCTCGACCACCTGGCCGACGCCGGCGCCCGCCGCATCGGCCTGCTGACGGGCACCACCACGGACACGTACACCCACCTTTCGACCACGGCCTACCTGCGCTGGTGCGAGCGCGTCGGCCAGGACCCGGTGTACGAGGCCTACCCGGCGCACGACCCGTGCGCGGGCGCCGTCGCCGCCGACCGGCTGCTCGCCCGCCCCGACCGGCCCGACGCCGTCTACGGCCTGTTCGACCCGAACGGCACCGATCTGCTGGCCGCCGCACGCCGTTACGGCCTGCGTGTACCGGACGACCTGCTTCTGGTCTGCTGCAGCGAGTCCACCGTGTACGCCAACACCGAGCCCCCCATCACCACGCTGTCGCTGAAACCGCGCCGGATCGGCACGGCCGTGGTGCAGCTCCTCATCGACGCGATCGAGGGGGTCGAATCGGACCAACCGGTCGAGCAGGTGATACCGACGGAGTTGATCGTGCGGACCTCCTCGCAGCGGCGCCCGCAGCGGACGACCGTCAGCCCGCCGCGGTCATCCGAGGAGGAATAGAACAGGCACGGTCGGCAGACGGCCGAAGCCCTGCCCAACCGGGGCGAAAGCCACAGCCAACTGGACTCTTGTTCCGATTGAGCACCCCGGGGTCATCACATGGCACGATCCGCGTTCCTATGATGGGCCCACGACACCGCGGGCCGCTGCGACCAGGCAGTCCGATGCGGTGCAGATGCGGCGCGATGGTGGAGGGGTCTGATGACTCAGGGGGCCGGTCAGGGACCCGAGGTGGAGCGGACGGCGACGCTGCGCGACTTCCGGGTGCCGGCGTACGTCCACGAGACCGGTCCGTACGGCCACAGCACGCACCCCGGCAATGCCGTCCCGCCGCACGAGGCCGCCCATCCGGAGGGCTACACGCCCACCGAGCGCGACCTGCCCGTCATCAAGCGCGGTGACACGCTGCAGGTGACCGTCGCCCCGGACCCCGCGCCCGCGCCGCAACACGCCGACGGTCCCGGACCGCTGTACGTCGTCGGCGACGTGCACGGCTACCTCGACGAACTGGTGGCCGCCCTGCGGGAGAAGGGCCTCATCGACGCGGCCGGCCGGTGGAGCGCGGGCACCGCCCGGCTGTGGTTCCTCGGCGACTTCACCGACCGCGGCCCCGACGGCATCGGCGTCATCGACCTCGTGATGCGGCTGTCCGCCGAGGCCGCCGCGGCCGGCGGCTACTGCAAGGCCCTCATGGGCAACCACGAACTGCTGCTGCTGGGCGCCAAGCGGTTCGGCGACACGCCCGTCAACTCCGGTGCGGGCACCGCCACCTTCCAGGCGGCCTGGCTGCTCAACGGCGGCCAGAAGACCGACATGGACCGCCTCCAGGACCACCACCTGCAGTGGATGGCCCGCCTCGACGCCGTCGAGGAGGTCGACGGCTACCTGCTCGTCCACTCCGACACCACCGCCTACCTCGACTACGGCGACTCGATCGAGGCGGTCAACGACACCATCCGCGAGACGCTCACCCGAAACGACGCGGACGAGTGCTGGGACCTCTTCCGCAAGTTCACCAGGCGCTTCTCCTTCCGCGACGAGGGCGGCGCCGACCATGTCCGCTCCCTGCTGAATACGTACGGCGGCACCCGTATCGTTCACGGCCACAGCCCCATCCCGTATCTGCTCGGCCAGGTCGGCTCCGAGGACGGCGGAGAGGACAGCCGTCCGGTGGTCGAGGGACCGCACGTCTACGCCGACGGACTGGCCATCGCCATGGACGGCGGAGTGACCATGGCCGGAAAACTGCTGGTCCAACAGCTTCCGCTGGAGGCCTGAGCGTTCGCCGCGCAGGCCTCCCCGCTCCGCGGGAGCGCTCCCAACAGCGCAGGCCAGGGCCCAATTTCCGGAAACCCCCTGTCACCGCGCGCCCCCACCGCTCTACCATCGGCTTATCCGTAGCAGGCTCCCCTCCGTTTCTGCCCGACGGCTCGTTGGCATGCGAGCCCCAAGCCCTACGGAGCATCGGGGGATGCACATGAACAGCATTCCGCAGCACCTGCTGAGCGAGGACCGCCAGGAATACGAGCGGATCCTCGATGAGGCGCTGCGCCTGGCACCACACCGCCCGGAACTCGCCGCTGTGGGACAGCGGCTCAACTCCGAACAGCTGCGCACCATGGCGCTGAACGCCACCGCGCTCATCACGGCCGCCGCGGCGGCCGAGTACCAGCACTACGTGAAGGTCCGCGAGGAACTGCGCCGGCCGGCGCCGTCCACGCCGTCGTCCACCCACGCGTCCGGCCGGGACGAGCCGGGCCCGGGCGGGCTGGGGCTCGCCACCACGCTCGGCGAGACAGCCGAGACCGGCGCGACCGCCGAGGCGGCCGGCGCGGGCGCCGTCGCCGTCGCCGCGGTCCTGACTCCGGTCCTCGCCGGAGCAGCAGCGGCGATCTTCCTGCTCGTCGGCTACGTCCTGAAGTCGCTCGCCCCGCACAAGGCGTTCGGCAGGACCCTGCTCACCGCCGGGTGGGTGTTCGGGGCCATGACCGCGGTCGCCGTCCTCGTCGCCGCCGTCGGACTTCTGCTCACCGCCCTGCGCAACAGGCCGTCGTTCGACGCCGGGTCCTACGGGGAGGCGGGCGCGGAGGTGTTCCGGGCCAGGGAAGCCTGGCGCGAGGCCCTGCTGGAACGCGGCATCCTCCCGTTTCTGCGGGAGGCGCTCGAGGATCCCGCTACCGCTGCCGTACTGCGCCGGACGGCACAGCCCACGCCGAGCGGCCGCATGCCGCAACTCGGCTACGACCGGCCGGGCTTCAGCAGCCCGGACGACGGACCGGCCGCCGGCCCGCGCCCGAGCTTCACGAGCCCGGACTACACCAGCCCGGACTTCGGAGGCCCGGAACACCGGCCGGAGTGACCCGGGCGGACGCACGCAGCCTGCGCCCTCCGGACCCCGGGGGCGCGCATGCCGCGCCTACAGACGCCTGATGACCTGTGCCTCGGCCCTTTCCACCGGCGTACGACCGTAGGCATGCACGAGAGAGAGGTGGAACAGCGCCGGTGCCAGGGGCGCCCAACGGTGGACGCGGTCGTCCCGCATCAAGTACTTGATCACCGTTGCCGGGCGGAAGGGCACGTAGTCGATGGTCTGGTGCTCCCAGCGGTCCGCGACGCCCCTGCTCATGCGCGCCTGCAGGTCCGCGCTCCTGAGCTGCGTCAGCCTGGCGTGGAAGTGACCGCTCCAGTGTCGCTTGTCGACGTCGAGCACGAAGGCCAGGAGATCGAGCGTGTACTCGTGCGGCTCCAGGGACAGCTCTTCCCGCATCCCCCGCCGGGCCACAGCGTGCAGGTCCGGCGCGTTCCTGCCCGACGAGTCGATGTGGCGGGACAGGCCCTCGTTGACGGAGGAGTTCCAGACGCCCGGGGCCATGCGCACCCGGTCGCTGCGCCGGCTCACCACCAGCATGTCGTCGGCGGTGACGACGGCGATGTTGACGGCGAAGCTGCACTGGAGGAAGTCCGGTGCCTCGAGCGGCCGGTCCGGGTCCAGGTAGCGGGAACGGGGCGTCGTACCGTCCGGCAGCCGGCGGTCGAGTTGCTGGGCGGCCAGGAAGGTGTAGTAGTCGGTCGGCCTGAGTCTCAGATGGACTTCGGGCGTCTCGTCCAGAGCGGTACGCGACACGTCGAACGACTCGACCGCGTAACGGGGTCCGTTCCACAGGGGTGCGCGTCCCTCCGCTCGCAGGGTCTCGCTCTCCGCCGCGATCTCCGCTCGCCAGGGGACCATGTCCGGCGGCAGCTCCACCTCGCCGTCGAGCACATGGACGTGGATCGTCTCGGACGGTATCGGAGACGTTCCGTCGCCCTCGACGATCAGGGCGGAGGTCTGCAGGGGGCCGAGTGAGAACGCGCGCCAGGCAGGTCCCGACTCGTCCCCACGCGCCAGGGCGCGGATCGCGCCCACCGAGCGTCTGCGCAGGCGGTACCAGGCGTCCTGCAGCGGCTGCTGGAACAGCACGGCGAACACCATGCCGATGACGGCGCCCGCGACTCCGTTGGCTACATCGATCCCGTCCACACGGGAGACAGTAAGGATCTTGGCGACGCCGAGCGGCATCGTGTTCCGACCGTTACGCGGCGCGGGACCCTGGCTCGCACGGGGGCGTGCGGGGGGGGGGGGGGGGGGGGGGGGGGGGCCAGGGGGGAGGGGGGGGGGGGGGGGGGTAGGGGGGGGGGGGGGGGGGGGGGGGGGGGAGGGGGGGGGGGGGGGGGGGGGGGGGG
>NZ_JBVIIE010000055.1:49556-59317 GCF_055569945.1 Streptomyces sp. NPDC031340 | reverse complement strand
CTTCTTCCCCCCCCCCCCCCCCCCCCCCCCCCCCCTCCTCCCCCCCCCCCCCCCCCCCCCCCCCCCCCCCCCCCCCCCCCCCCCCCCCCCCCCCCCCCCCACATCGGTACGTGTGGTCAGACCAGCGGCCACAGTGCCGCGGTGAAGGCGAAACCGGCGCAGCCCATGACGGTCGTCAGGACGGTCCAGGTGCGCAGGCCCGCCGCGACATCGAGGCCGGCGAGCTTGGTGAACATCCAGTATCCGGCGTCGTTGATGTGGGACAGGGCGAGGGCGCCCGCGCCCATCGCCAGGGCCACCAGGGACAGGTGGCTGGTGGACAGATCGGCGCGGTGCAGCAGCGGGGTGAGGATTCCGGCCGTGGTGATGAGCGCAACGGTCGCCGATCCCTGGGCCGCCCGCAGGGCGAGGGAGGTCAGGAAGGCCAGCAGGAGCACGGGCAGCCCCGTGTGCTCCAGGACGTCGGCGATCGCATCGCCGATGCCGCTGGCGACCAGGACCTTGCCGAAGACGCCGCCCGCGCCCGCGACCAGGATCACCATCGCGACGGGCGGCAGCGCGGAGCCCATGACCTCGGCGATGCGTGACCGGTCCCAGCCGCGGCGGGCGCCCAGGAAGAACCCGCACAGAACGACGTCGATGAGCAGGGCCACCATCGGGGCGCCGAGGACGGTGAGCACGGCGCGCAGGCCGGAGCCCTCGGCGAGGGTGTTCTGGCCGACGGTGCCGGCGAGGATCAGCAGGATCGGGGTGACGATCAGCGCCAGGACCATGCCGAAGGACGGCGGCCGCACTTCGCTGCCCGAGGACACGGTTCTGGTCAGCACGGTGGTGGCGCGGCCGTCGCCGGAGGGGGCCGAGCCGGTGTCGGCGGGAGCCGGCCGGGTGCCGCCGCCGGTCTCCGGCTCGCCGTACACCTCGGCGTGCACCGCGGGGTCCATCGGGTACTCGCGGCGGGTCAGGCGCCGGGAGACGAGGTAGCCGATCAGGACGACGAGGGCCGTGACCGGGATGCCCATCATCAGCACCAGGCCCTGGCTGGCGCCGATGGCCTCGGCGACGGCGACCGCGCCCGGGTGCGGCGGCAGGAAGGCGTGCACGGTGAGCATCGCGGCGCCCATCGGCAGCGCGTACACCAGTAGCGGCTTGCGGGCGGTACGGGCGACGCCGTACGCGATCGGCATCAGGATGATCAGGCCCACCTCGAAAAAGACCGGAATGCCGAGGACGAACCCGGCGACGGTCAGGGCGAGCGGGGTGCGCCTGGAGCCGAACTTCTCGATGAGGGAGTGGGCGAAGGCGTGCGCGCCGCCGGAGAGTTCGATGACGCGGCCGATCATCGCGCCCAGCGCGATGATGGTGGCTATGTGACCCAGCGTGGCGCCCATGCCCTCCTCGATCGTCTTCACCAGGTCGGCGGCGGGCACACCCGCGGCCAGCGCGACGCCGATGCTGACGACCACGAGGGCGACGAAGGGCTGGACCCTGGCTCTGAGGATGAGCAGGAGGAGGGCCGCGACACCGGCGACCGCGATGGTGAGCAGGGCGGTGTGGCTCATCGTCCCTCTCCTTCCGAGGCGTTGGGGGACTTGGGGGACAGGACGGTGACGACGGAGGAGTCGTCGTGGGCACCGAGCCCGGCGTGCTCACCGAGCAGGTAGAGCTGTTCGGCCGCGGCGGCCAGCGGCACGGGGACGTGGGCGTCCTTCGCGATGCCGGTGACGATGCCCATGTCCTTGACGAAGATGTCGAGCCGCGACTTCACCTCGGGACCGGGTCCGTCGCCGTACGTCTGGACCATGCGCGGCCCGCGGTCGGCAAACATGAAGGAGCCGGCGGCGCCGTGCTTGAGGCTGTCGACGACCGTGCCCGGGTCCAGCCCGAGGCCGCGGGCGAGGGCGATCGCCTCGGCGGCGGCCGCGATGTGCACGCCGGCCAGCAGCTGGTTGACGGCCTTCATCGCCTGGCCGTCGCCGGGGTGGGGGCCGACGACGGTGAGTGTCGAGGCGAGCAGGCCGAGAACGGGCCGGGCCGTCTTCAGCGCGACGTCCTCGGCCCCGACGACGATCAGCAGATCGCCGTTGCCGGCTCGCACCGGGCCACCGCTGACCGGCGCGTCCACGGTCAGCACGTCGTGCTCGGCGAGCCTTCGGGCGGTGGTGCGTGCCGCCTCGGGACCCACAGTGCTGGTGAGGATCACCACCGCGCCGGGACGGAGGGCTTCGGCTGCGCCGTTCTCACCGAACAGCGCGCCCTCGACCTGCGTCTGGTCGCGGACGGCGAGCACGACGACATCGGCGTCATGCGCGGCCTCGGCCGGGGAGGCGGCGGCGCGGGCGCCCTCGGCGGCCAGGGCGGCCCGCCGGTCCTCCGCGATGTCGTAGACGGAGACGGGCAGCTCGCCGACCAGGCGGCGGGCCATGGGAAGTCCCATGGCGCCCAGGCCGATGACGGCCGTTCGGGGACGGGGGTGGGGAGACATCCTTGTACTCCTGAAGTGGAAGGGGAGAGGAGCGGATTCGCTGCCGGAGGCGGGGAGGGTCCGGCAAGGTGAGGGAGTACGCACGTCGGGATGCCTGCGAGGGGATGGCGCAGGGCCGACGACTCCCGGGCCGGCGCGCGGGTGGCGCGACGGGGTTGTGGGGGCCCGGGGCGGCTCGCGCGGGTGGCGCGACGGAGGTGTGGGGGCCCGGGGCAGTTCGTGTGGGTGGCGCGACGGGACGTGGGATCCCGGGGCCGCCCGGTGGGTCACGGGACCGGGGTGCGGGGGGTTCGGGGCCGTACGGGGATCGCGCCGTACGGCGGTGCTGTCCGGATCGAACGTGGACGCGGGGATGACGACGGGTCAGCGGGGCTGGGCCGGAGTCATCCGGCCCTCCCCTCGGGGGACGGACTCAGACGGCCGATGACCTCCAGCGCGGCGTCCCGGACCGCGTCGCGGCCTGCCGCCCACAGGGAGACGGTGTCGGAGCCGGGCAGGGCGGCCGGGAGCGCCGTCCGGACGGCTTCCAGATAGGCGCGGCGCAATTCGGCGTTGACGTTGACCTTGGCGACGCCACGCGCGAGGGCTCCGTGCAGTTGCCCGACGGGCAGGCCGCTGGCGCCGTGCAGGACGAGCGGGACCGGGACAGCCTCGTGGATGACGGCCAGCCGCTCCAGGTCGAGGCGGACGGGGTCCTTGGTGAAGCCGTGGACGTTGCCGACGGCAACGGCGAGCGCGTCCACGCCCGTCGCCGCCACGAACTCGGCCGCCTGCCGTGGATCGGTCATCGACGCGGTCTGGGCCACGGCGTCGGTGGAGACGTCCTCGTCGCCCTCCAGGGCACCGAGTTCGGCTTCCACCCACGCGCCGTGGTCACGAGCCCGCCGCACCGCCTCCTTCGTCAGAGCGATGTTCTCGGCGAACGGCAGGTGGGACCCGTCGACCATGACGGAGGTGTAGCCCGCCTCCAGGCAGACGGTGATCTCGTCCAGGTCGCGGCTGTGGTCGAGGTGGACGCCGATACGGGCGCCGGAGTGTTCGGCGGCGTCCAGAGCCAGCCGCATCAGGGCACGGCGTCCGGCGTGTTTGAACGGGCTGGAGCCTGCCTGGACCAGAACGGGGCGCCCGGCGGCCTCGGCCGCTGCCGTGATGCCGTTGACCGTCTCCAGGTTGTAGGCGACGAACCCGGGCACGGCGTGCCCGGTGTGCGCGGCCTGCTTGAGCGCGTCGGTTCCGTGCAGCAGCATCACGCGCTCCTGAGCAGGTCGATCGCGTCGGCGAGGGCGTCGGGGCCGCCGACGTTCCCGGCGAAGACGATGTAGGGAAGGCCGGCGGCGGGGCCGTCCACGGCCTCCCAGAGGGAGACGATGCCCGGCAGCAGCGTGCCCCGGGCCCAGGCGCGGCGGATCTGAAGGCCATGGGTGGCGGTGTCACTGGAGGTGATGCCGCCCTTGGCGACGACGAAGGCGGGCAGGCGCAGGGCGATGACCCGGCGCACGGTCTCCACCAGCGCGGCGGAGACCCGGCGGGAGATCGCCAGACTCTCGTCCGCGTCGGCACCCGTCACCAGCGTGCGCGAGGTCCGGATCACGGCGTCGGCCGAGTCCAGCGCGCCGGCGGCCGCGGCCGCGACGTCAGCCAGGTGGGCTTCGCGCCGCTCATCGTCGAGCAGCAGGGCCATGTCGAGTTCGTACTCGATGATCCCCCCGCGCTCCCGCAGCCGCTCGAGCTGCCGTGTCGTCAGGGAGACGTGGGACCCCACGGCGATCAGGCCATGGGGCGCCTGCCGGCGCTGTCGGCCCAGTTCGGCGGGGGTGAGCGGGGCCCGCCCGGCCTGGCCCGCGCGGGCCCTGACGAAGGACGGGCCGACCCGGTACAGCAGCCGTGTGCCGTTCTCAGCCGCCTCCGCGAGGGCCAGGGCCAGCACCCGCAGGTCGTCGTCACACACCGCGTCGACCACGGCCGTACGCCCGCCGCGCAGTGCGGACAGCAGCCGTGCCGTGTGCGCCGGTCCGCCCACCCGCAGATCGTCGAGGGTGATGCGCAGGACCTCTTCCGCCGACACGCGGCCGTCCGTCTTCTCCTCGACCCACTCGGGCAGAGCGGAGCTGCGGTAGCCGAAGGTGGCGTCGCGGGCGAACTCGCTTTCGCCGACGGGCAGCAGGCCGTCGGGCGTCCGCATCCAGTGGCGGGATCCGATGGTCAGCCGGCCCGCCTCGATGTACGCGGGGACCAGCACCACCCCGTCCACCGCCTTGGCGCCCAGCTCGGTCAGTTCCCGGGCGAGGACGTCGGTCTCCAGGGGGAAGTGGCCGCGCAGGGTCGAGTCGCTGCGGCTGGCGAGGACGTAGTCGGTGCCCTCCGCCTCGGACGCCGCGTGCAGGGCGCGGACCACCTCACGATTGCGGGCGGCGGCGTCCTCGGGCGACAGGCTGCGGGTGTTGGTGAGCACGAAGAAGGCGGCGCTGTCCTGACGCAGTGCCCAGCGCAGATCCTCCACCGTCCAGGAGGTCAGCACGGGCACGTCGGCGACCGTCTGGGTGCCGGTCGGGTCGTCGTCGAGGACGACGAGACGGGGGCCGCCGGAGATACGGGCGGCCACCTCGGTGGCGCTCACCGCGCGGACCGGGGGCAGCCCTTCCAGCACCGCGGTCTCGGCGACGGGGCCGGTCTGGGCATGGAGGGGTAGGGACATGGCGAATTCCTGGTCTGTGACGAAGAGTCGAGCGAGGGGCTGGTCAGTCGAGGTCGCGCTTGATCACATGGGTGCGCAGGTCGTCGGCGGTCTGGTTCATGTGGCCGTCCATGGCGGCCCTGGCGGCATCGGGACTGCCGGACTCGAGCGCGGCGAGCACCCGTTCGTGGTGCGCGATCGCGTTGCTGCGGATCTCCGGGACGGCCGAGGTCTCCCGGCGGCCCTCGACGAGCAAGGGGCCGAACGGCTCGAACAGCAGCGGGACGAACAGGTTGCCCGTGGCCCGCATCACGGTGTCGTGGAAGTCGATGTCGGCCTGCACGAACTGCTCCGTGTCGCCGGCGTCGGCGGCCTCGCGCATGACCGTCAGGTGTCGGCGCAGTTCCTCCAGGTCCTCCTCGCTGCGGCGGGAGGCGGCCAGCTCGCACGCGCCGTTCTCGATGAGCCGCCGCGCCTCGATCAGCCGCTCCGACAGGGCGCCGCTGGCGGCGCGCGAGGCCGCCCGCACAACCGGCTCCAGGGCGGTCCACCGGTCCGGCGGGTTGACGTAGGTGCCCCGGCCGCGCACTACCCTGACGACGTTCTGGGCCCGCAGATGCTTGACCGCCTCGCGCACGGTCAGGCGGCTGACACCGCTGCGTTCCGAGAGCTCTCCCTCGGGCGGGAGGGCGGCGTCCGGCGGGTACTGGCCGTCGATGATCGCGGTGAGCAGCTGCTCGGCGAGATCGTCCGCGAGCGACATGGTGGGAGCCTTTTCGTTCGGTGATCGCAACTGACCGATTCACATCTGACATCAGATATCTGATGTCCATGTGCCGGAAACAATGACACCGTCGGGAAGAGGCGTCAATACCTCGATCGCACGCCATCCGGCGACCGTGCAGGGGCACCGCTCACGAAGCCGGTCTCGGCCGCGGTCAGGACACCGCCCTCGGCGCCGGCCGGGCAGCCTGAAGCCGTACGGCTGACCTGCCGCTGTCGGCGACGGGGGCAGGTCAGCCCGGGCCGGCCGCCCGGGGCGGGTTCCGGCCCCTCGCGAAGGGCCGTGGCGCCTGGGCTCCGGGTGTCCCAGCCCGGACCTTGCCGGGGCCTGGGCTCCGGGTGTCCCAGCCCGGACCTTGCCGGCACCTAGGCTCCGGGTGTCTCCGCCCGGGCCTTGCCGACGTGCCAGCAGCGGACGACGCCCGCGTGGGCGTCGAGCTGGAGGAGTTCCCCGGTCCGCGGGTCCTGATGGGTGGGCCGGAAGCCGGGTACCGAGCCGGTGCGGGCTCCCTCGGCGGGGTCCCAGACGTCCAGTCCGGACTCGCCCGTCGAGAACAGCAGCCCGTCCGCGGCGAAGAACCGGCCGGACGGCCCCGCGAACGCCGCCGTCTCGACGCATCGCGCGTCGCCCGCACCGGTGAACTCGTAGACGGTCGCACCGTTCACCAGCGTCTGCTCGTCGTCCCCGATGCCGCCGATCGCCAGGCGGTCCTCACCGAGCCAGGCGAGGGGCCGGTCCCAGTAGTAGTCGCAGAGGGCGAGCTGAGACCAGCCGGCATGTCCCGGCCGCGCGTCTTCGCCCAGGTTCCACACCAGCACCGAGCCGACAGGATGCCACTGCCAGGCGTCCGAGGCGATGCGCGTGCCGTTCGGGCTGGGAAGCAGCGCTCCGTGGAAGGAACTGTTCAGCGGAGAGTCCGCACCGTCCGCGGGTGTCGTCGTCAGGGTCTCGCCGGTCGCCGGATCGCAGACCACGATCCGGTTCCACCGCTCCCGGTACAGGACGACCTGGCGCTCGCCGAGGGTGGTGAAGGCGAGCGAGAAAGGCACGGTGTCGCTGTGGTAGCCGTCGTTCTCCAGACTGCGGGTGACCGCCCCCCGGGTCAGATCGATCACCTCGCCGTGCCGCCCGTAGTCGATCACCACGGCGGCGAAACGACCGTCGGGCGAGGCGTGCAGACGACGGGTCTGCGAGCGCCCGCACCAGGGTTCCGCGTCGGTGTCCGGGGCGACGGAGGTGCGGCCCACCTCCGCGCAGTCGCCGCCCGGGACGTCCCAGAGCAGGAGGCGTCCGTCCTCGCAGAGCAGCAGCAGGCCCCGCTCCGTCGGGGCCATGTCCATGACCTTGCCGGCGTTTCCGGGGAGGGGCGTACTGTCCACCGTCGGGTCCAGCGGCCTGGGCGCCTCGACGGTCTGCGGCGCTCCGACCACTCCCAGAACGCTGCCGAGCGCGTCGTCGAAGCATTCCTCGCACACCCGCTCGGTGGTGGCGGCGCTGCCGTCCCGGCAGGCCTCGCAGACGTGCTCGTTGCTCAGGCCCACGCCCGTGTAGCGCAGGAAGTGGTCCGTCGCGGCAGGAGCACGGAGGTGCGCGCACAGGGGCGGGCCGTAGGGATGCGCGTCGTGCCCGCAGACAAGGGTCATGGAAGGGAACTCCTGAGAAGAGATCATGGTTACGGGGCCGGCCGGACCGGAGACACCCGAGACCAGCAAAGCGTCCTGTGCCCTGCCGCATCGGCCTTTCAGCCGCACATGGCACTGTCGGACAGAACATCACGCCTGGATGTGCACGGAACCGCGCCGGCCGGCCCGGTGCCCGGGGCGATGTTGTCGGCGTCACAGGGAACGGTCCGGGCCCGAAGCCGGCGGACGCCGCTCGCGGGCGCATGGGGCCCGCCGGCCCGCGGGCGACGGCCCTCGGGCGCGTATGCGCCCGCATATTCCGTATCCGGCTCGGGACGACGCCCGATGCCCATCCGGCCATCCGCACGGAGAAACCCGCCGGACCCCTCGTTCAGCCCGTCGAACAGCAGCGTTTGAGGCATCGCCCCCGGAGACGCGCCGACGGGCGCCGGAACATCCCCAGCGGCTGGACAGACACCGCCCACCACCCCCCTCATTCACATCTGCACATTCCCTGAATCGTTTCCGGACAGCGTTCGGCAATCCCGTCCGACGATCGGCAAAGCCAATCCCCCCAGGCAGGGGCCGACACCCGAGACGCCCTCGCGCCCGATAACGGTTCATGTTTGATTCCGTTATCCAGCGATCGAGTGTGTTGACTTTACGAGGAGGTAACAGTCAATGTGTCCGCACCCCGCCACTCCGGGAACGTAGCGGAGCGGCACGCACTCGAGGAGACGCCATGTCACTGCGGACCCATCGCCCTGCGCTTCGCCGCGCCCTGGTGGCCCTTACCGCACTCCCCCTGCTCGCCACCGCGGCGTGCGGCGGCTCCGGCACCAAGGACAGCGCGTCGGGCGAGCAGGCCAAGTGCGAGAAGAGCGACGGCAAGGTCAAGCTCACGTACTGGTCCTGGATCCCCGGCGTGGACAAGGCGGTGGCCGAGTGGAACCGCCAGAACCCCGACATACAGGTGACCGTCAAGTCGGTCCCGAACGGCAACGCCGGCACGTACCAGAACATGTCGAACGCCCTGAAGGCCGGCAAGGCCCCCGACCTCGGGCAGATCGAGTACGACTCGCTGGCGAGCTTCCGCCTCCAGGACGGCCTCACCGACATCGCCTCGTGCGCGGGCGTCAAGCAGGCCAAGGGCGACTTCGTGAACTGGACCTGGTCCCAGGTGACCTTCGGCGCCGACGGCAAGGACGGCGTCTGGGCCGTCCCGCAGGACACCGGCCCGATGGCCCTCTTCTACCGCAAGGACCTGTTCAAGAAGTACGGCATATCGGTCCCGAAGACCTGGCAGGAGTACTACGAGGCGGCCAAGAAGCTGAAGAAGGCCGACCCGAAGGCGTACATGACGCACTTCTCGCAGACGGACCCGAACTGGTTCAGCGGTCTGCTGTGGCAGAAGGGCGCGAACATGTTCGGCCAGGACGGCGACACCTGGAAGGTCGACGTCGACAACGCGGCCGCCGGCGAGGTGGCGGACTACTGGCAGAAGATGATCGACGAGAAGCTGGTCGCGACCGACCTGCAGGGCTTCTCCCCGGCGCTCTACAAGGCGTGGAACAACGGCGAGGTGGCGACCTGGGTCAGCGCCGCCTGGGGCTACAGCACCATCCGTGACAACGCCAAGGCGACCGCCGGCAAGTGGGGCGTGGCTCCGATGCCGCAGTGGTCCGCGGGCGAGAACAAGGCCGGCAACTGGGGCGGCTCGACGACGGCGGTCCTCGGCGACAGCAAGCACCCCTACGAGGCGGCGAAGTTCGCGCTGTGGCTGAACACCGACCCGAAGGCGCTGGAGATCCTCAACCGTGAGGGCGGTCTCTACCCCGCGGCCACCGCGGGCCTCGATCTGGCGGCGCTGAAGAAGCCGGTGGACTTCTACGACGGCCAGAAGATCTTCGACGTCTTCTCGGACGCCGCCAAGAACGTCACCACGGACTGGACCTTCGGCCCGACGATGACCGACACCTACCGCTTCATGGGCGACGGCATCGCCGGAGCGCTGGGCGGCCAGGGCACGCTCAAGGACGCGCTGAAGACGACGGAGACCAAGACGGTGGACTCCCTGGAGAAGCAGTCCCTCAAGGTCGCCAAGTAGGTGGCACCGGGGGGGGGGGGGGGGGGGGGGGGGGGGGGGGGGGGGGGGGGGGGGGCGTTTGCGTCGTTGCCCGCACACCCAGAAAACAAAAA
>NZ_JBVIIE010000055.1:0-49546 GCF_055569945.1 Streptomyces sp. NPDC031340 | reverse complement strand
AGGGAAGAAAGGGGCCCGGGAGGGAACGGGGGCGGTAACACAGGGGGGGGGGGGGGGGCCCCCCCCCCCCCCCGGCCCGTCGGCCCGTTCCCCCTCGCCAGCACAGTCCAGGAAGAGACCACGACATGACCGCCGACCCCATAGCGGCGACAGCCCCGCCGCCGGCGCAGACCGCCCCCGCCAGCGTCCCCGCCCGCCGCAGACGGAACTGGGCGCCCGTCTTCTTTCTCCTGCCGTTCTTCGTGCCGTTCGTGCTGTTCACCCTGGTGCCGGTCGGCTACGCCTTCTACCAGAGCCTGCTCAAGACCGAGCGGACCGGCGGCACCTTCGGCCACAAGACGACCGTGTTCGCCGGCCTGGACCAGTACAAGGAGGTGCTCGGCGACTCCGAGTTCCTCGGCAGCGTCGGCCGGGTGCTGGTCTTCGGGCTGGTGCAGATCCCGGTGATGCTGCTGCTGGCGCTGGTGCTCGCGCTGCTGCTGGACTCGACGGTGGCCCGCCTCAAGCGCTTCTTCCGGATCACCTACTTCGTGCCGTACGGCATCCCCGGCGTGGTGGCGGCGCTGATGTGGGCCTTCCTCTACGACCCGCGGCTGTCGCCCATCGTGGACCTGCTCGACAAGGCCGGCTCCGCGCCGGACTTCCTCGGCTCGTCGATGATGCTGTGGTCCATCGGCAACATCGTGACCTGGACGTACACCGGGTACAACATGCTGATCATCTACGCCGCCCTGCAGGCCATCCCGTCCGACATCTACGAGGCGGCCCGTATGGACGGCGCGAGCGAGGCGAAGATCGCCTGGCGGATCAAGGTGCCGATCCTGCGTCCGGCACTCATCCTGACGGGCGTCTTCTCCATCATCGGGACGCTGCAACTGTTCACCGAACCGCAGGTGCTGCGTTCCATCTCCACCAGCGTCACCAGCACCTACACCCCCAACCTGGCGGCCTACTCGCTCGCCTCGTCGAACAACTACAGCGAGGCCGCGGCCATGTCGGTGACACTGGCGCTGGCCACGTTCGTCCTGTCGTTCGGATTCCTCAAGCTCACGGGGCGAAAGGCCGAGTCATGAGCCTCCTCACCGACACCCGGGGCGCCCACGCGCCCCGTCAGACCGCACAGAACGCACCGCGCGGCCCTCGGGAGAGCCGCCTCTCGGTGATCGTGGCCACCGGTTTCCTGGCCGTCGTCGCCGTCTACATGCTGCTGCCGGTGTTCTGGCTGATCGTTTCCGCGACCAAGAGCCAGGGCGACCTGGTCGACTCGTTCGGTCTGTGGTTCTCCGACTTCCACCTGTTCGACAACCTGCGGGCGCTGTTCGCCAAGCAGGACGGGGTGTACCTGCCCTGGCTCCTCAACAGCCTCCTCTACGCGGGGGCCGGTGCGGCCGTCGGCACGCTGCTGTCCGCGATGGCCGGCTATGCCCTGGCCAAGTACCGCTTCCGGGGACGGGAGCTGCTGTTCAACGTCGTGCTCGGCGGTGTCCTGGTCCCCGCCACGGCGCTGGCGCTGCCGCTGTTCCTGCTGTTCGCGGAGGTGGACGCCACCGACACCTTCTGGTCGGTCTTCCTGCCCAGCATCGTCAGCCCGTTCGGCGTCTACCTCTCGCGCATCTTCGCGGCGGCCTCCGTGCCCGACGAGCTGCTGGAGGCGGCCCGGATCGACGGTGCGGGCGAGCTGCGGACCTTCTTCACCATGTCGCTGCGGCTGATGTCACCCGCCATGGTCACGATCTTCCTCTTCCAGTTCGTGGTCATCTGGAACAACTTCCTGCTGCCGCTGGTGATGCTGCAGAACGACCGTCTCTACCCGGTCACCCTCGGACTGTTCACCTGGCAGTCCCAGGTCAGCCGCGACCCCTCGCTGCAGATCCTGAGCCTCACCGGCTCCCTGGTGTCGGTGGTGCCGATCGTCATCGCCTTCCTGGTGCTCCAGCGGTACTGGAAGGCGGGCCTGGCGGCGGGAGCGGTGAAGTCGTGACCGACGCGCTCAAGACCGACGCGCTCAAGCAACTGTCCGACCGGCTCGGCGGCATCGCCTACGGCGGCGACTACAACCCGGAGCAGTGGCCCCGCGAGGTGTGGGACGAGGACGTGCGGCTCATGCGGGAGGCCGGCGTCAACCTCGTCACCGTCGGCGTCTTCTCCTGGGCTTTCCTGGAGCCGCGCCCCGGGCAGTACGAGTTCGGCCTGCTCGACGAGGTGCTGGACCTGCTGCACGCGAACGGCATCGCCGCCGACCTGGCGACGGCCACCGCGTCCCCGCCGCCGTGGTTCTCGCTGCGGCACCCCGAGGCGCTGCCGGTGACCGCGGACGGCGTCCGGCTCACCCACGGCTCGCGGCAGACGTTCTGCGCGAGCAGTCCCGCGTACGCCGAGGCGGCCGGCCGGCTCGTCGAACGGCTCGTGGAGCGGTACCGCGACCATCCCGCGCTCGCGCTGTGGCACCTGCACAACGAGTGGGGCAACCACAACGCGCACTGCTACTGCGACACCAGCGCCGAGGCGTTCCGGGACTGGCTGCGGGACCGGTACGGGGACCTCGACGGCCTGAACGAGGCCTGGGGCACCGCGTTCTGGAGCCAGCGCTACGGCGACTGGGCGGAGATCATGCCGCCGCGCGCCACCGCCGCCGTACCGAATCCGACGCAGCAGCTCGACTTCTGGCGGTTCTCCTCGGACGCGCTGCTGAGGCTGCACCGGCGGGAGGCGGAGATCGTGCGCCGCCTCTCCCCCGGCGTGCCGCTCACCACGAACCTCCTGGTCACGCTGGAGAAGAAGGTCGACGGCTTCTCCTTCGCCGGTGAGTGCGACTTCGTCTCCGTGGACCAGTACCTCACGGCCGCGGACCGCGAGGCGCACATCGGGCTGTCGCTCGACGCCGACCTCGCGCGCGGCATGGGCGGCGGCGCTCCGTGGCTGCTGATGGAGCACTCCACCTCCGCGGTGAACTGGCAGCCGCGCAACGTGGCGAAGACCCCGGGGCAGATGCGGCGCAACAGCCTCGCGCACATGGCGCGCGGCGCGGACGGCGTCCTGTACTTCCAGTGGCGCCAGTCGCGGGCCGGCGCCGAGAAGTGGCATTCGGCGATGCTGCCGCACGGCGGCACCGACACCAAGGTCTGGCGCGAGGTCACCGCTCTGGGGCAGGACCTGCGGGCCCTCGCCGAGGTGGGCGGCAGCCGCGTCGTGTCGGACGTGGCCCTGCTCTTCGACTGGAACGCCTGGTGGGCGCTGGAGATGGACGCCACTCCGTCGCGTGACGTGCGCTACCTCGACCTGGTGCGCGCCTGGTACGAGGCGCTGTGGTCGCTGGGTGTCACGTGCGACCTGGTGCATCCGGCGAGCGACCTGAGCGGCCGCCGGCTGGTGCTGGTGCCCAGCCTCCCCCTGACGTCCGACGCGGACGCGTCGTCGCTGGACGCCTTCGTCCAAGGCGGCGGGCACGCGGCCGTCGGCTTCTTCAGCGGTGTGGTGGACGAGAACGACCACGTGCGGCTCGGCGGTCACCCCGGGGCGTACCGGGACATGCTGGGTGTCCGCGTCGACGAGTTCTTCCCGCTGCGCGAGGCGGAGACCGTCCGGCTCTCCGACGGCTCCGGGGCCACGGTGTGGAGTGAACTGGTGGAGCCGCGCGGCGCCGAGACGATCGTGTCGTTCGCGTCGGACCCGGCGTGCGGCGGCCCGGTCGCTGGACACCCCGCGGTCACCCGCAACTCGCACGGCGCCGGCGTGTCCTGGTACGTGGCGACGCGGCCGGACGCGGACTCCCTGCGCGGGCTGCTGGCCCGGGTCTGCCGGGAGGCCGGCGTCACGGCCGCGGCCGAGGTTCCGGCCGGGGTGGAGGCGGTCCGCAGGCGCGGGCCGGACGCCGCCTACCTCTTCCTGCTCAACCACACTTCCCGGGACGTGACCGTCCCGGCGAGCGGCGTCGACCTGCTGACCGGCACCGTCGCCGACGGCAAGACCGTCGTCCGCGCGGGCGACGTCGTGGTGCTCCGGGAAGACGGCACGCCCTCGTCGGAGCGGTGAGGGGATGCTCGCGAGGCAACGGCAGGAGAGGATCGCCGAACTCGTCCGGCAGCACGGCTCCATCCGGGTCGGCGCGCTGACCGAACGGTTCGGCGTGTCCCACATGACGATCCGGCGCGATCTGGAGTCCCTCGCGCGCCGGGGCCATCTCGACAAGGTCCACGGAGGCGCGGTCACCCCGGAGCACGGCAGCACCGCGGAGCCCGCGTTCGGGGAGAAGCGGTCCCGCGAGGTCACCGCCAAGGAGGCCATCGCGGCCGAGGCCGCCCGGCTGGTGGCTCCGGGCTCCGCGGTCGCGCTGACCGCGGGAACCACCACCTGGACCCTGGCCCGGCACCTGCTCGACATCCCGGACATCACGGTGGTCACCAACAGCCTCCGGGCGGCGCAGACCCTGGAGGCCCACCGGCGGCAGAAGCAGACGGTCGTCCTCACCGGTGGCGTGCGCACCCCCTCCGACGCCCTGGTGGGGCCGGTCGCGGTCGCCGCACTGGCCTCGCTCCGGGTCGACGTGCTGTTCATGGGGGTCCACGGCATGGACGCCCGGACCGGCTTCAGCACGCCCAATCTCGAGGAGGCGGAGACGAACCGGGCGATGTGCCGCTCGGCACGGCGGGTGGTGGTGCTCGCCGACCACACCAAGTGGGACACGCCCGGCCTGGCGGCCATCGCCGGGCTGGAGGCGGCCGACCTGCTCATCACCGACTCGGGCATCGACGCGCGTGCCCGAGAATCACTGGAGGCCGGCGTCGGTGAGCTGACCGTCGTCGAGCCGGCCGCGCCCATCCGACCGATCGAAAGCGTACGCACGTGACCACCGAGCACCTCCTCCACTTCCGAGCCGGCGGCACGAGCCTCGTCCTCGACTGTTCCGGCCCCCGGCTGCCGCGGATCCTGCACTGGGGGGCCGACCTCGGGGATCTGAGCGACCCGGGCGACGACGCGCCCGGCGGCCCGGGCGTCCTCGCCTCGCTCGCCGTGGCGAGCCGCGCCGAGCTGGGCACCAGCGTTCCCGACGTCCCGGTCCCGGTGAGCGTGCTGCCCGAGCAGTCGGCCGGCTGGCTGGGCACTCCGGGGCTGTCCGGCCACCGTGAGGGCTCCGACTTCTCCAGCTCCTTCACCGTCCGGGAGATACGCGTCCCGGCCCCTCGCACCCTCACGGTCGAAGCCGTCGACGACCGGGCCCGGCTCGCCCTGCGGTGGGAGCTGGAGCTGACCGCGTCCGGTCTCGTGCGCCAGCGCGCGCGGCTCACCAACGAAGGCGCCGCCCCCTACACGGTGGACGCGCTGCACCTCACCCTCCCGGTGCCGGCGCACGCCACCGAGATCCTCGACCTGACCGGCCGTCACCTGCGGGAACGTTCCCCGCAGCGGCACGAGTTCACGCTCGGCACGCATCTGCGGGAGAACCGCCGCGGGCGCACCGGCGTCGACGCCACGCTGCTGCACGCGGCGGGCGAGCGTGGCTTCGGCTTCCGCGGCGGTGAGGTGTGGGCTCTGCACGTCGCGTGGAGCGGCAACCACCGCACCTTCGCCGAGCGGACGAACTCCGGGGTCTCGCTGCTCGGCGGCGGTGAGCTGCTGCTGCCGGGCGAGCTGCGTCTCCAGCCCGGCGCCGCGTACACGACGCCGTGGCTGCTGGGTTCGTACGGCCGGGGCCTGGACGACATGGCGGCGCGCTTCCACACCTACCTGCGGCAGCGCCCCCACCACCCGGCCACGCCGCGGCCGGTCACGCTCAACACCTGGGAAGCCGTCTACTTCCGGCAGGACCTGGACACCCTCTCCGCCCTGGCGGACGCGGCGGCCGAGGTCGGAGCCGAGCGGTTCGTGCTGGACGACGGCTGGTTCCGCGGGCGCCGCGACGACCGGGCCGGGCTCGGCGACTGGTACGTGGACCCCGAGATCTGGCCGCACGGGCTGCACCCGCTCGTCGGGCACGTCCGCTCCCTCGGGCTGCAGTTCGGCCTCTGGGTCGAGCCGGAGATGATCAACCCGGACTCGGACCTGGCCCGGGCGCACCCGGAGTGGATCCTGTCCGCCGCCGGGCGCATGCCGCCCGAGGCCCGGCACCAGCAGGTGCTGGACCTGGGCCGGCCGGAGGCGTACGCCTACGTGCTCGAACGCCTGGACGCCCTGGTCGGCGAGTACGCCATCGACTATCTGAAGTGGGACCACAACCGCGACCTGATCGACGCGGGCAGCGGCCCGTACGGCGTCGGCGGGGTGCACGCCCAGACCACCGCGGTGTACGCGCTGATGGACGAGTTGCGGCGACGGCACCCCGGGCTGGAGATCGAGTCCTGCTCGTCGGGCGGCGCCCGGGTGGATCTCGGCATCCTCGAACGCAGCGACCGGGTGTGGACGAGCGACTGCATCGACGCCCTGGAGCGGCAGCAGATCCAGCTCTGGACGGGGATGCTGCTGCCGCCCGAGCTGATGGGCGCGCATGTCGGCGCCCCCGCTTCGCACACCACGGGCCGCACGCACGGTCTCGACTTCCGCGCCGGCACCGCCCTGTTCGGCCACATGGGCATCGAGTGGGACCTGACCCGGGCGACGCCGGAGGAACGCCGCCGGCTGGCCGAGTGGATCGAGACCCACAAGCGGCTCCGGCCGCTGCTGCACACCGGAACAGTCGTCCACGGCGACCACCACGACCCCGCCGTGCTCGTGCACGGCGTCGTGGCCCCCGACCGGTCCCGTGCCGTGTACGCGGTGGTGCAGAAGGCCACCAGCGTGCAGGTGCCGACCGGCCGCGTGCGCCTGCCCGGCCTTGCGGAGGACGCGCTCTACACCGTCACCCCGCTGCCGCCGGGGGACGCGGTGCGGGGCCCGGTCACCAGTCCGCTGCCCTGGTGGACGCCGGAGGGTGTCGAGCTGCCGGGCCGGGTCCTGTCCGCGCTCGGTGTCCAGGCGCCGACCCTCCACCCGGAGAGCCTGGCGCTGATCGAGGTCCGGCGGGTCACGCCCGGGGCCTGACACGGCCGTGCGGGGGAGGCGGAGGCCGGTATGCCTCGTCGCCTCCCCCGCTCGGGACCGGTTCCCGCTGCTCGCCGCTTGCTACTTGACGAAGCCGTTGTCCACCAGCCAGTCGTGGGCGATGTCCTCCGGGTCCTCGCCCTCCACGTCCGCGAGCGCGTTGAGCTTCTGCATCTCGGTCGTGGTGAGCTTCTCGGCCAGCGGCGCGAAGATCTTCTTCAGGGCCGGGTACTTCTTCAGCGTCTCCTGCTTGAGCGTGAGCGCGGGCTGGTAGACGGGGAAGAAGTGCTTGTCGTCCTCCAGGACCACCAGCTTGTTGGCCGGGATCCGGCCGTCGGTGGCGAAGACCTCGCCGAAGTTGCAGGTGTCGCCCTTGGCGGTCTCGGTGTAGATCAGCCCGGTGTCGAGCATCTTGACGTTGTCCTTGGGCGCCTTGATGCCGTAGGCCTTCACGAGCCCGGGGAAGCCGTCGTCGCGGGTGGAGAACTCGCTCTCGATGCAGAACGTGGCCTCGTTCGGCTTGCTCTTGCTCAGCTCGGCGAGGTCGGACAGGGTCTTCACGCCGAGCTTCTCGGCCTCGTCCTTGCGGACGGCGAACGCGTAGGTGTTGTTCAGCGGGGCCGGCGGGTCGATCCAGGCGATGTTGTTCTTCGCCAGGTCGTCGGCGGCCACCTTCTCGAACTGCTCGCGCTGGTCGGCGATCGGCTTGGTGTTCTGCAGGTAGGTGATCCAGCCGGTGCCGGTGTACTCCCAGTACATGGAGATGTCACCGGACTCCAGCGCCTTTCTGGTGCTGGCCGAGCCCTTGATGTTTGTCTTGTCGGTGACCTTGGCGCCGTTCGCCTCCAGCAGCTCGACGGTCATCCGGCCGAGGATGATCTGCTCGGAGAAGTCCTTGGAGCCGACGGTGAAGGAGGCGCCCTTCAGCGCCGTGCCCGACCCCGAGACGGGCTTGACGTCCTTGTCCCCGCCGCAGGCGGTCAGCAGGAGGGAGGCGGAGGCGAGGGACGCCGCGAGGGCCAGTGAGGTACGGCGGGAAGGCATGGCGGTACTCCTGAGTGGTGCGGGTGACGGGGAGATGCGGGGACGGTTCGGGGTGGGCGGGCAGGGGACGCCCCGACGGAGAGGGAGAGGGAGACGCAGGGGGCCGGGCGGACGCCGTCGGGCAGCGGTCAGACGCCCTTCGGCTTGAGGACCTTCTCGGCCAGGCCGCCGGTCCAGTCGACGAGCAGCGCGATGGAGGCGGTGACGACGCTTCCGGTGATCAGGACGGGGTCGCGGTCCAGCTTGATCCCGTTGACGATGATGTCCCCGAGTCCGCCGGCGTTGACGAAGGTGGCGAGGGTGGCGACGCCCACGCAGAACACCAGCGCGGTGCGCAGCCCCGCCAGTACCACCGGGACGGCGAGCGGGAGTTCGACGCGCAGCAGGATCTGCGCCGGCTTCATGCCCATGCCGCGGGCCGCCTCGATCAGTGAGCGGTCGACCTGCTGGATGCCGATCAGCGTGTTGCGCAGTACGGGCAGTGCCGAGTAGGCGACCAGGCTGGTCATGGCGATGCCGAAGCCGGGCCCGTACACGATGGTCAGCAGGACCAGCACGCCGATGGCCGGGGTGGCCTGCCCGATGTTGGCGAGGCCCAGCACCAGGGGCGGGATCCACCGGGCGCGGACCCGGCTGATCAGGATGCCCAGCGGTACGGCGATCACCATGATCAGTACGGTGGCGACGACGGTGAGCGTGAGGTGCTCGGTGGTCTTGCTGACCAGGTAGTCGCTGTTGAGGGTGCGCTTTTCGATGCTGTCGAGCTGGAGCGAGCGCACCCAGAGGTAGTCGGCCAGCAGAGCGACCGCGACGATGACCGGGGTGGCGATGCCGCCGCGCAGGCCGCGCATCCTTCTCGCTCCCGCCCCGGAGGCGGCACGGGTGCCGGTCGTGAGGGCGGTCACCGTGCGCCCCCGGTCTCCGCCGCCGTCGCGAGGGTGTCGAGGTCCAGCTCGCCGCGGACGGTGCCGTCGGCGTCGAGCACGGCGATCCGGTGCGCACGGTGCGCCACGATCGCGTCGAGGGCGTCGCGCAGGGTGGCGTCGGCGGCGACGGAGGGCAGCGCGCCGGAGCCCGCGGGCAGCAGGTCCAGGTCACCGGCCCGGATCAGGCCCAGCCGCTTGATCGCGGCCTGTCCGCCGATGAAGGAACGGACGTAGTCGTCGGCGGGCGCGGCGAGGATGCGTTCGGGCGTGTCGTACTGCACGATCCGGGACCGCTCGCCGAGCACGGCGATCCGGTCGCCGAGGCGGAGCGCCTCCTCGAAGTCGTGGGTGACGAAGATGATCGTCTTGCGCATCCGCTGCTGCAGCGCCAGGAACTCGTTCTGCAGCCGCTCCCGGGTGATCGGGTCGGTGGCGCCGAACGGCTCGTCCATCAGCATCACGGGGGGATCGGCGGCGAGCGCGCGGGCGACGCCGACGCGCTGCTGCTGACCGCCGGAGAGCTGGCGAGGGTAGCGGGAGCGGAAACGGCCGGGTTCGAGCCCGACGACGTTCAGCAGCTCGTCGACACGCTCGGCGATCCGCTTCTTGTTCCAGCCGAGCATCCGGGGCACCAGGCCCACGTTGTCCGCGATGCTCATGTGCGGGAAGAGACCGATCTGCTGGATCACGTAGCCGACGCGGCGGCGCAGGTCGTGCGGGTCGAGGGAGAGCAGGTCCTCGCCGTCCATGGTGATGCGGCCGCCGCTCGGCTCGATCAGCCGGTTGACCATCTTCATGGTGGTCGTCTTGCCGCATCCGGAGGGCCCGACGAAGCAGACCAGTTCACCGGCCGGGATCACCATGGAGAAGGACTCCACGGCGGGTTCCTCCTGGCCCGGGTAGACCTTGGTGACATCGGTGAGTTCGATCCGCGCACCGTGTCGTGCGGCGGTGTCCTCGCCGGAGCCGGCCGTCGCCGCAACGGTTGCGGTCAGCGAGACGTGGTCAGACACGGAGCCCCCTCGGGGTGGTGAGTCGCCGGACGGCGAAGAAGAACAGGTCGAACAGCAGCGCCAGGACGATGACGCCGAGGGTGCCGGCGAGCGCCTGATTGATGGCGTTCTTGGAGCCGAGGCGCGAGAGACCGTCGAAGATCTCGTTGCCCAGGCCGGGGCCCGCGACATAGGCGGCGATGGCCGCGATACCGACGGTGAGCTGGGTGGAGATCCGCACGCCGGTGAGGATCACCGGCCAGGCCAGCGGCAGCTGCACACGCAGCAGCCTGCGCACGGGACCCATCCCGGTGCCCCGCGCCGCCTCCAGGATCGCCGGGCTGACCTCCCTCAGACCCACGATGGTGTTGCGCGTGATCGGCAGCAGCGCGTACACGACCAGAGCGACCACGGTCGGTGTCCAGCCGAGTCCCAGCAGCGGGATGAGCAGGCCGAGCAGCGCGAAGCTGGGGATGGTGAGGAACGTCCCCGTCGTCGCGACGGCGGCGGTACGGGCCGCGGGCCGGTCCCAGGTGGCGACCCCCAGCGCGACACCGATCACCGTGGCGATGGCGATCGCCGTGCCCACCACGGCGGCATGATCCAGCCCCTGCTGCCACAGGTCGTCGGTGTGCCTTCCGACGTACTCGACAAACCGATCCATTTTCCCTCCGGACCCGGGCGCCTCGGGGGCGGGCGCCGATCGGTGGCCTGAACGGTAGGGGCGCGTAACATGCTGGACAACTAGAGTTGCCGATGCTGCAACAGAAAGGGGTTTATCGTGGCACGTCCGACGTCAGGGCTGCGCCGGGACACCGATCTCCTCGAAGTCCTCGCGGGCCAGGAAGCCCACACCCAGGGCGGTCTGGGGGTGACCCGGATCGCGGAGATCGCCGGACGTGAGAAGAGCCAGGTCTCCCGCGCCCTGGCCAACCTCGCGGAGGAAGGCCTGGTGGACCGGGATCCGGACACCCAGGCCTACCGGATCGGCTGGCGGTTCTACGCCCTGGCCGCCCGCACCGGCGAGGCCAGGCTGGCCTACGTCGCGAAACCCTTCCTGCGCCGGCTCGTCGCGCAGATCTACGAGACCGTCCACCTCTGCGTGCTTCGCGGCAACGGCGTCCTGACCCTGGTCAGCGAGTCGTCCACGCACGCCTTCCGCAGCCTGGGCTGGGAAGGCGTCATGGTCCCCGCCCTGCACACCTCGGCCGGCCGGGTCCTGGTGTCCGACTGGGAAGAGCCCGTGCTGCGCGCGTGGTTCCCCGAGAAGCAGTTCGCCGACATGCCCGCCAGCCAGCGCATCCGTACCATCGACGACCTGCTGGAGGAGATCCAGGCCATCCGCTCCCGCGGCTACGCCACGGCGGACGAGGAGTTCGAAGCCGGACTCGTCGGCGTCTCCGCGCCGGTCCGCGACCACCACGGACGCGTGATCGCGGCGATCAACATGGGCGCCCCCAAGGGCAGGATGGGGCAGCGGCTCGACGCGGCCGGACGGACCACCGCCCGCTGCGCCCTGGAACTGTCCCGCGCCCTGGGCTACGAGAGCACCAACGGCCACACGGGAGCGCCCCACACACCTCCTCTCCCCTCCCTCCGCGCGAACACCCAGCCGCCCAGGCATGGCTGACGAGACGTCAGATGGTTACGGCCCCGTCGTCGACGCGGAGCCGTGGCCCTCTCGCACCCTCTCGCCGGGCGCCGGGGCCGCGCCGGTGATCCGGCACGGCCCCCCAACTCGCGCTCCGGTCAGCCGGAGGCGAGGCGGTTCTTCAGCCCCTGCCCATAGGCGGTCGGGGTGCCGCTGTAGTCGGTGATGAGCGACGGGCCGGAACTGCAGTCCCAGGTGTTCCAGGTCCAGCCCAGGTAGCTGAGGCTGCGGGCGTCCAGCCAGTTCATCAGGGTGTCGATGTAGCCGTGCGCGCAGTCGTTCTCGCCGATCTCACCCACCACCAGCGGGTACTTGGCGGCGACCGGCGCGATCTGGGAGTCCCAGCAGCTCTGCGTGTTGCAGTAGTTGAAGTTGTACGAGTGCCAGGAAGCGGCGAGCTTCCCGGCGGAGTCGGAGGGCGCGTAGGTCAGCCACTGCGACAGGTCGTTGGAGAAGCTGATGCCGCCGACCATGACGTAGTTGGTGGCCCCGGTGGACCGCACGGCGTTGACCAGGGTCTGCATGCCGGCGACCGTGTAGCTGAAGCCGGTGCACGCCGAGCCGCCGTCGCGCCAGCACTTCCACGAGGCGTTGTAGTCGGACATCACCATGTTCGGGAAGGGCTCGTTGAACAGGTCGAAGAGCACACCCTGGTCGCTCTTGAAGGTGCCGGCCACCGACTTCCAGAAGGCCGGGGCGTGGTCGTTGTCGGGCATGGGCTTCTGGCACTGCGAGGCGTACGTCGAGCAGTTGGAGCCGGAGCCGGTGTAGACGCCGCTGCTCCAGTGCAGTTCGAGGATGACGTACAGCCCGGCCGAGCGGAGCCGGGAGACGAAGCCGGAGATGGCGGTGCGGTAATTGGTGCCGCTGTACGCGGAGTTGACGCCGTTGATGCCGAGCCAGCAGTCCTCGTTGAGCGGCACCCGGACGGTATTGGCGCGCCAGCTCGTGATGGCCTGGATCGAGGCGGCGTCGGAGGGCCCGTCGAAGATGCCCCTGTTCTGCACGCACATGAACTCGGTACCTGAGCGGTTGACTCCGCGCAGCCGAGCGGGCAGCGCGGCGGCGGCCGCGGCGGCGGTCTGCCCGGAGACGGACGTCCCCTGCGGCGTCAACTGCGCTGCCGACACCGCGCCCGGCACGAGCAGGGCGCCGACCAGGCCCAGCAGTAGGACGAGAACACCCGCGGCCCAGCGGCTCCTCGCGGTCGAGCGGCGATCTCTCATCGTGTCTCCCGATGGTGTGTGGGGAGCGTGGGGCGCGTCCCGTTGAACACCCCACGCGTGGACGATCGGGGGCGGGCCGGCTCAGCGGACGCGGCGGCCGTGCGCGCCGCGCGGCCCCGCAGCAGGCCCGCCGTGCAACGGAGTTGACGGGACCGTCGGTCCCGGTGAAGCGACTCCGTCGTGGTCCGCGCCGCGGCTCACACGGTCATCGCCGTTCCCGGGAGGCGTAGCCGCCGTCCGGCCACCGACGGCCTGACAACGTTGTCCGAGCTGCTGGGGAGCAGAGCCACGGATACCTCCGGATTTCGGGTGGGAGCAGCACTCGGGCCGACGACGCACAGGGGTGAGCGCGACCCGTCCACGGTGCGGACGCGGAGCCGATGGAAGCACTGATCCGGTTCAGAGGTCAACAGCTCTGACATCACTACTGACTTAGCAGCTGGGGAATTCGTTTTGCTAAACCGCTTTAGTCAGTCGCTCGCGATGGTCCGTCAGCGGAGCCGGCGGCGCGGCCAGACCGCGAGGACCGGACGAGGACGTCTGGTCGGGCTGCGTGCGATGGATCCAGCGGCGGGCCGAAGCGCCGACCGGGCATGTCCGGCCCTGGTGAGCGACGGCCAGAGCCCGCTCCGGGCCGGGGTCGGCCCTCGCCGTTGCCGAGGGCCCTGCTCTGCCGGCGAGCGAAGCACCGGTGCCCTCGCTCAGAGCTGCAACGGCACCAGAATCCGCAGGCGTTGCAGCTCGGCGATGTGCTCCGCCGCGCGTCGCGGTGCTTCCCCACCGGTGATCAACACACCGGCTTCGATGTTGCGCCGGGCCGCGGACTCGGTCAGGTTGGCGCTGCCGAGGAAGAGGGTGTGGCGGTCGGCGACCGCGAGCTTCGCGTGCTGGCGTGATCCGGCCTGTCGGACCGGGTCACGGGCCCACGCCCACAGGCTCAGTCCGGGCACCGACGTGAACGCGTCGGCTGGCTCCCTTCCCGAGAGAAGCCCGCCGGCGCCGGCCAGGGTCTCGACCACGATGTGCGTCCGCACACCCCGGTCCGCGGCCTGGGTCAGTGCCTGTGTCAGGGCGGCGTAGGGACGCGCCGCGTACGTCATGGCCAGCAGTTCATGTCGAGCCGCGTTGATGACTTCGACGAGCACCTGGGCGGTGGCGCGGACGGGTACGGCAGGAGTAGAGGGTCCGCTCCACACCGTGCGGACCCGGACCATGTCCCGCGCCCGGTGCAGGGCGGCGACGTACCCGCGCAGATAGGCAGCCGCCTCGGCCGGCGGCACCGAATCCGACTCCATCGCGTCGCAGAGCCGCGCCACGGCCTCGCCGACCCGCGGTGTCGCCAGTTCGGTCAGTATTCGTTCCCTGGATCGCGCCTGGGCGAGCAGCCCGACGAGGTCCTTGCTGCGGGAAAGGCCGAGGACCGCGACGGCCGCCTCGGCCGCGGCCTCGAACTCGGGTCGGCTCACGGCAGCAGGACGGTCGGCGTCAGCACCGCTTCCTTGTCCCCGGCCAGGGGGACCAGGAACCGACGGTCCAGGAACCGGTTGCCGCGTTCGCACGTCGTCTCCGACACGAACAGGCAGACGTGACACGCGGCTCCGTGCAGGAAGTCCGCCGGGTCGTGCGGCAGGCGCTCGGCGCAGAGCGGATCGGCCGAGCAGTGGCCGGCGTCGGTCAGGGCCCGGCGCACGATCCGGTCGAATTCGCGCTCCTCGGCCAGGGAGACCAGACCGCCCAGCGTGCCCTCGGAGTCCGGAACCGCGGTGTAGATGAGGATGCCCGTCCTGGGGTTCTGTTCGTCTCCCGCGTAGATCCGTTCGGCGAGCGAGGCCGAGTTGTAGCCGCATTCCAGGGCGATGGCGCGGATCAGCAGGTGGGAGAGGGTGTGCAGGGCGATGTACCGTGATCCGGGCCAGCCGTAGTGAGGGTCGAAGTCGCCCTTCTTCCGGTCCGACCTCCGGTTCTCGCGGAATCGTGCGTACGCCTCTCGGTGCGCCTCCATCTGCGGCGACTTCTCCATGCGGGCGGCCCATTCGGCCATCAGATCGTCCCGCACGCGCAGGAATACACCCTCACCGCGCACCTCACTCGCCGGCACCCAGTCCCGGGCACCGCGGGACAGTTCGACGCGCGTGGCGATCTCGGGGGATTCCGGGTCGGGCGCGTCGAGCCGGGTGAAACCGATCAGTGCCCGCGCTTCGCGCAGCCGCTCGACCTGCCTGATGTCGGCGAAGAACTCGCCCAGCCGGGGCGGCACCGGGACCTGCCGTAGTGCGAAGTCGTCGCTGGGAGTGGGGACGGGGCCGGAGAGGGCGTCCCATTCCGGCCCGAAGAGGTCGGCTTGCACATCGGGCGCGGACGGAGCCGGCCCGGCCGTCCCCTGCTTGCGCGCCGCGATGGCCGCGACCACCGCGTCGGCGTCGAACTCCTGCAGAAATGCGAACTTGGGCATGCGCGCCATGAAGTCGAACTGTCCTCGCTCCTCGATGAGTTGGATGTCGGGCCAGTGGTCGTCGAGGAGCTTGTCGACGTCCCCGCCCTGCGCCTTGGGCAGGGCCAGGGCGCTGAGCGTGAGCGGGAACCACTGGTTGGAGGCGCCCGCCACCATCAGGACCGGTTCCTGCGCACAGCCGTTCGACTCGAAGGTGCCCAGGTGCGGGTGGCGTCCGCGGCACGCGGGCAGGTTGCGGCGGCCCCGCTCGCCCATGGCCTCCCGGATGTTGCGCTTCACGCCGCAGGCGACGCATTCGATGGTGACATTGGCGGCCTGGTTGCCGCCGTGGTCCTTCATGCGCAGTTTCGGGCGCACGGTCTTGCCACAGGCCTGCCCGTGGTGGACATACGCGGTGTACGGGAACTCGTCGAGATGGCCGGCCGTGCAGACGAGGGTGAAGCGCGCGGCGACGGCGAGCGGCTTGCCCCGCTTGCAGTCGTGGACGAACTTCGCCTCGTGCGGTGTCCGTGCGTTGGAGTTGACGAAGGCGAACTCACCGGAGTCGATGGCGGCCAGCACGTTGCACGCGGTGCAGCGCAGCCACTGCGGGAAGGGCATGACGGGCACGCCGACTCCCTGAGCCGCCCAGCCCTTGGGGTCCGAGTCGGCGCCTTCGAGCCAGGGAGCGGCACGCAACTGCTCGACCTGTCCGCGTCCGTAGCGCTGGAGGGCGCGGTTGACGGCGGCGCGGAGCCGGGGCTCGTCGATGTCGTAGTCGGTGACGCCGGAGTGGCTCCAGGCATCGATGCCCCGGATGAGGACGGAGAAGTTGGGCAGGTCGACCAGGGCGCCGACACCGGCGGTGAACATGAGGTGGCTCGGCCGTACCGCACCGACCCTGCGGTTGCCATGGTTGCTCATCGCTGTGCCTTCCTGACCACGTCAGCCGTGACGGGACCGTACTCGTCGCTGTCCACGGTGATCACCGCGTCGGGGTCGGGGTCGGTCCCGGAGACGCCGAACGACCATTCGGGACCGGTACCGGAGGGTTCTTCCAGGAACGCGCCGCCGCCGGGCAGGAGGAGGTTGATCTCGTTCTCCGTCTCACGCATCGACATTCCGACGGTGAGTTCGGTCCACCGGGACCCGTCCGCCCGCCTCAGCAGTCCGTTCACGACGGTCGTCTTGTGCTTTTCCTTGCGGTAGCCGAGCGCCGAACTGCTCTCGTCCCGCTTGCGGCGCCATTCGTCCTTCAGCCGGTCCAGCCGTTCGCTGAGGTACTGGCGCGACCGGTCGCCTCCGACTCGCTCGGCCCGTTCCAGGAACCGCCGTTCGACATCCTGCGCCAGCGGTCCGTCGAGGTCCACGTGGTGGGCGTCGAGGTTGCGGGAGGTGTCGTAGGCCGCGTGCCGCAGGGCGGCGACGTAGGTGGCGGCGACGCCCCGGTCGAGGGCGCGGCGGGTGTACGGGGTGACGGAGAGTGCTTCCACCTGGCGGTAGAAAGTGGCGTGATAGTGCTCGAAGTCCTCGTAGTGCGCGAGGTCGCGGGGGCGCGACCAGTTGTAGAGGGTCACCACCAGGCCCGGGCGTCCGGCATCACGGCCGACCCGGGAGGAGGCCTGGATGTACTCGGCGGTGTTCTTGGGCTGGCCGACGACCAGCATCAGGCCGAAGCGGGAGACGTCGACACCGACCTGCAGCATGGAGGTGGCGAGGACCACGTCGACGGCCTGCCGGACGCTCGGCGTCATCGACGCGCGGGGCTCGCGCTTCTCCTTCATGGCGGCCGCGTACTCGCGGATGAAGGCCCGCCGTCGAACCGAGGTGTCACGCTCGGGGTCGAACTCGATTTCCAGCCGCTTCAGCGCGGCCCCGATGTCGGCCGAGGAGATACGGGAGGTCAGCTCCTGGATGCTCAGCATCCCCGCTTTGCTGACGATGCGCTCCGAGAGCGTGTCCTGTCCCTTGCGGCTGCCGTTGGAGCGCACCCGAGTGGTGATGTCGTCGTCCATGTACCGTCGCATGCCGGCGAGTTCGCGGGTCGCGTTGAAGTAGCCGACAAGAGTCATGTACGGGTCCGCGGGCCTGCCGTAGTCGTCGAAGAGCTGCTGTGCCGCGAGCAGCAGGATCTCCGCGACGCGGATCTCGGCGGCCTTCAGCCGCGTGCCGTGCGCGCATACGCCGAGGTAGCGCCGCCCGGGGTTCTCTCGGCTCAGCTTCACCTGCCGGGAGAAGAACGTGTCGCCGACGTCCAGTACCTGGGGCGGGAAGACGGCGACATCGCGGCCGAAGACGCCGCGCACCTGGTCGGCGGCCCGCTTGGTGGTCGCGGTGGACGCGACGATCTTGGGGCCGGTCTCCTGGCGCCGTCCGTGGGCGTCGGTGAAGCTCCACGTGCACAACTGGTCGACGGCGGCCTCGAAGAGGCCCACGGTGGTGCCGAGGGCTCCGGAGATGAGATGCAGCTCGTCCTGGATGATCAGGTCCGGCGGCCGCAGGCGGGTGACCGGCTGGGCTGTGACACGAGGCAGGTCGCCCTTCGCGTTGTGCCGGCTGCCGCAGCCGGTCTTGGCGTCCAGGTCGTCATGACGGTAACCGTGGCGGGGGCAGAGCTCGGTGACCCTGCCGAACAGCAGGCCCGCGTAGCCGTTCCACGGCAGCTGGGCGAACTTGTCGACCGTGGCGATCAGCAGCGAGGGCGCCAGCCGGTAGATCTCCTCGTCGACGGTGAGCACCGGAATGCCCTCTCCGAGCGCGTCGCGACGGGAGAACGGGCAGCGGTCCTCTCCCTCGCCGCGCGGGCAGTACAGCAGGATCCTGCGGCGGCCTTCGTCGTACTCCATGTTGGAGCGGGCGGTCAGTCCGCTGCCGCACCAGGGGCAGGTGAGGACCTGGAGAACGCGGGCGTGCTTGTCACTGGCGCTCTCCTTGGCCTCGGCGATCTGTTCCTTCGCCTCGTCGAACCAGTTCGGCGAGACGGAGGTGCCCACCCACAGTCCGATACGGAAGGGAGTGGCTCCCCAGCGCCGGTCCCCGGCGAACTCCTCGCGACGCAACACCTCGCAGGCGCTCACCAGCGCGGCGGCACGCTGGAACTGCTGAGCCGTCAGCAGCCGCAGGGTGTAGCGCATGAGCACCCCCACCCCGGCCTCGCCGCTGCGGGCGTCGGCTCCCGAGCCGATCGTCCCCTGAAGGCGCCTGAGCGCGAAGGTGTAGGCGGCGAGGCCGAGATACGCCTCGGTCTTGCCGCCGCCGGTGGGGAAGAACAGCAGGTCGACGAGGGCACTGCGGCCGGTGCCGCGGTGCGGGTGCCCGGGCTGGGTGAGAGAGGCGAGGTTCAGCAGCACGAAGGCGAGCTGGAACGGACGCCAACTGGCCGCCTCCTTGCCCTTGCCGTAGACCTGCTCCCGGGCTTCCCGATAGGAGACGGGGTCGTTCTCACGGCCCGCGCGGGCCGCCGCGACGGCGGTGTTGCGCCGCTGCAGGGCCATGGCCCGGTTGGCGAACCGGAAGGCCGTCAGGGCGGTGTCGTCGGCCACGAGCCGGTCGATGCCGAGGGTGATGCGGTCACAGACCTCGAGTGCCTGCTCGATCGCGGCCTCGGCCGATTCCCGCAGGTCGTCGGGGAGCGAACGGGCGGCGCGGCGTTGCTGTTCCAGCCAGGTGCCGTACCCGTCGGCCAGCGGGGCGAGGGCGGCGCTGAGTTCGGACCTGCGGTCAGGCACGGCCAGCGCGGCCAGTTCATCCATGCCCAGTTCCAGGCCCTGGAGCAGGTCCTGTTCCTCGAGTGTCGGTGCGGTCGTGGCCCTCACGTCGTACCCGGGGAGCCAGACGGTGGTCAGGCGGTGGGCGTTGCGCTCGCCGTCGCGGACGTGTGCGTGGACGGCCACGTTGCGGCCCTTGGCGTGGCTGAGGCTGTCGCGGTAGAGGAGGCGAAGCCGCCGTTCCTCCGGGTCCTCGGGTGCCTTGCCGGGGCCGGACGCGTCGAGGGGGTCATCGACCGGCAGGAACACCGCGGCCTGGTCGTCGGGAAAGGCGGTGACGTCGACCTCCGTCTGGAAGAGCCAGTTGGCGTCGCGGGCGTCACGGCTGTCCGGCTGCCGGTTCACCAGGGCCAGCTCGACTATGCGCAGGTCCTCGGCGCCCGTACGGCCGGTGTGCCGGCGCACCTGGACGTCCAGGATCACGGCTTCCCCGTCGAGTTCGACGGCACGGTCGGCCCCGCCGGTCACGTCGATGTCCACCAGCCGCTCGACGGGCTCACGTGACCAGACCCTGCGGGTCGTCCCCCGCTCGGTGGCTTCCTCCGACTGCGTGTAGCGCCCCCAGCGGACGGTGGCGGTGAGGGTGCCGACGGAGGCCGGGACGGTGAAGGACAAGCCCATGGAGGAGGCCCAGATGTGCCCGGCGGCCTGCGGGCTCAGCCGTTCCTGCAAGTCGCTGTCATCACCTTCCTGTTCGTCGCCGGACTCGCCGTCCGCGCTCTGCGCGGCCGCACGGGCGATACGATCGGTGGTGACCGCCTCGGGGCGCGGACCGAGCATGCCGACGAGATACCGGTCGCGTGGCCCGGACGAGGCACTGGGCAGGGTCTCCGTCTCACCGTCCCAGGGCCCCAGCAGATCCCGGCGGATGTATGTCACGAGTGCGTCCCGGACCGCGTAGGAATCCCCCGCGCGGAACGTCTGGGGAACCTCGTCGAGCGGGTGTGGGACAGCGGCCTGGGCAGGCTGGGCCGGCATGCGGTGGGTCCTTTCGGACTGGTCCGTGGAAGCGCGGGCGTGCGCCGTCGGTGTGACAGCACCAAAATATAGGTCGTTGACTCAGTTCACACAACGAGTATCGGCAGCCTCGTCCCTCGGTATCCCGGTCAGTCTCTAGTCTGGTGCTCGCCAGCCGCCCGCAAGTGACCCGAGGACGCCCATGCCCCGCCTCGCTCTCTCCGACGACTTCGTCGCGGATCTGATCTCTCTGCAGAGACCGGTCCAGAAGGAGGTCAACGACGCCATCCAGATGTTCCGGAGCATGACCGTGCCTCAGTTGCACGCCAGCAAGGGGATGCACCTGGAGAAGCTCGAAGGAGCGCGCGACCCGCGGATCCGTACGATCCGGATCACCAGGTTCTACCGGGGTGTTCTTCTCGCCCCGGACGACGGGAGCGAGTTGTACACGCTGCTGCGGGTCGCCGCGCACGACGAGGCGATCAACTGGGCCTGCAAGCGCGCCTACTCGGTCAACGGCGCCACCGGCGGACTGGAAGTGCGCAATGTCGAGGCGCTCGAACAGATGGAGACCTACTTCGAGACGAAGGCGGTCGAGACCCCGACCCGTCTGTTCGCCCGGCACTCCGACACGGTGCTGCGCGACCTGGGCGTCGACGAGCAGGTCCTGCGGCTGGCGCGGGTGTGCGTCACGGCCGACGACCTGACGGTCATGGCTCCGCCGATGATGCCCGCGGACCAGTACGAGGTGCTGGAGTACCTGGCGGCCGGTTATTCGCCCGAGGACGTCTGGGAGCAGTTGATCGCTCCGCGCGGGCAGACGGTACGCTCGGCCGAGGACCGCCCGGCCGTCACCCTCAGCGAGGCGATCCTCAACACGCCCAACCGCATGGTGGAGGTCACCGGTCCCGGTGAGCTGGAGCGGATCCTCACCGAGGACTTCACCCGCTGGCGCGTCTTCCTGCACCCCGCCCAGCGCCGGTACGCCTACCACCCCGGCTTCAACGGACCGGCTCAGGTGACGGGCGGCCCGGGCACCGGCAAGACCGTCGTCGCACTGCACCGGGTGCGGCATCTGCTGCGCTCGGGAGGCGAGGGCGACCGGATCCTGCTCACCACGTTCACCAACGCCATGGCGGCAGCCCTGCGGGACAGCCTGGCCCTGCTGCTCGGCGACGCCGACGCCCACCTCCTCGGCCGGGTCGACGTCACCACGGTCGACTCGCTGGCCGCCCGCGTCATACGGGAGTCACGGGGCAGCTCTCCGAAGCCGTTGTCGGCGGCAGCGGAGAAAAGCGCCTGGACCCGTGCCGCCGCGCGTGAGGAACTGCCGTGGTCGGAGCGCTTCCTGTCCCAGGAGTTCCGCAACGTCGTCCTGGCCCAGGGCCTGCGGACTCCCGAGGAGTACCTGCGGTGCGTGCGCAAGGGGCGCGGCACACAGGTGGGACGGGTGCAACGGGCGCGCCTGTGGCGGGTCATGGAACGGTTCACCAAGGACCTGGCCTCGCGCGACTCGGCGACGTACACGATGCTCTGCGACCAGGCCGCCCGGATCCTGGCCGACGAGGGGCCCCGCTACCGTCATGTCGTCATCGACGAGGCGCAGGACCTGCACCCGGCCCAGTGGCGGGTCCTGCGCGCCGCCGTCGCCGAACAGGGCGACGACCTGTTCCTCGTCGGCGACCCCCACCAGCGCATCTACGACTGCCGGGTCTCGCTCCGCTCGCTGGGCGTTCACGTGCGCGGGCGCACGTCCCGGCTGCGCGTCAACTACCGCAGTACGGAGGAGATCCTGCGCTGGTCGGCGTCGCTCCTGGACGGTCAGCCGGTGGGCCGGCTCGGTGAGGACGACGACGATGACGGCGGCCGTGACTCGCTGCGGGGCTACCGGTCCGAGTTGCACGGCCGCGTACCGGCGGCCCGGGGCCACGCCAGCCAGGACGACGAGCTGCGCGCTCTGGTGGAACAGATCCGCGTCTGGGTGGACCAGGACGGCGTCAAGCCCTCCGAGGTGGCGGTGTGCGCCCGGTTCAACACGCTGGTCGACGCCGTCATCGCGCGGCTGCGCCGGGAGGGCGTCCCGGCGGTCGCGGTCAGGGACGACCCGGGGCCGGAGGTGTCGGGTGTCCGGGTGGCGACGATGCACGCGATGAAGGGACTGGAGTTCCGCTGCGTGGCCGTCGTGGGTGTGACGTCGAACGTGCTTCCCTTCGCGCCGCAGGTGACACCGGCCGACGAGGACGCCGTACAGCACCGTTCCGATCTGCTGGCCGAGCACTGTCTGCTCTTCGTGGCCTGCACCCGGGCACGTGACGCGCTGGCCATCTCATGGAGCGGAGAGCGGAGCCATCTGCTGGACCCGGTCGCCGGCTGAGACGCATCAGGCCCTGTCACCCGGACCGTGCGGTACGCGTGACAGGGCCGGCTGCTGTCGGCGTGCTCAGACCCGGATCTCCCGCACGGTGACCGTGCGGGTCTTGCCCTGGGACGCGTCGTAGGAGATCTCGCGGCCGGCGGGCTGCCACATCAGCGCATGCCCCAGGGGAGACGACGGGGAGACGATGTCCGCCTCCGCGGTGGGCAGTTCGGCGATGGTGTACAGGGTGTCCTCGTCGATGTCGCCGTCGAACTCCAGGACCAGCAGCGAGCCCGGGATCACGACGTCCGGGACAGCTCCTTCGCGGCCGACGCCGACGGCGTCGAGGAACGTCCGCAGAAACGCGAGGCGCTTCGTGCGCCGGTCACGCTGGTCGGCCTGGGTCTTCCTGAGGAAGACGAGCTGCGCCGGTTCCGCCCCGGCGGGGGTCTCGTCGGAAGCGTCGAGGGCCGCCTGCAACTGCTGCACCTCGCGCACGAGCCGCTGGAACGCCGCCGCGGGTATGTCCCGGACCGGGAGGGGGACCCGCCCGGCGGAGGTGAGCGCCGTCCGAGGACCCGCCGACCGGGCCGGAGCGTCCGCGGACGGTCCGGTGGCAGCGTCGGCCTGCGAGACGACCGCGGGCGGCTGCTGGGCAGCGGGCGTCGTCTCCCGGACCGGACCACGCGGTGACACGCGCGGGTCCGCGGGATGCGGCGCGGTGAGCGTGTCGGGGGCGGGGGTGATCCCGGTGCTCGCGTCGGGGGCGGCAGGAGCCGGGGGCACCACGTCAGTGACGGCAGTCGTCACGGGCACCACGCCCGGCACGGCGGTGCTCACTGCCACGGCGCCGGGGACGGCGGTGGCCGTGGTCGGCGTGTCCTCGCCGCCCGACTCCTCGTTCTGCTCCTCGCTCTGCCGCTCGGTCGACGCCGCCCCGTCGGCCGGCTCGGCACCTGCGCCTCCCGTGCCGGCCGCGCTGCCGGGCTCCTCGGCTCCCCGCGCCGGCTCGATGCCCAGGCGTTCCAGCTCGGCCCACAGTGGCGCCAGCGCCTGCTCGCGGTCGAGGTGGAACCTGCTCCCCCGGATCCGGACGAACGTCCAGTCGACGCGCTCCAGGTCGCGCTGTCTGGCGGCCGCGGTGGAGGCGTCCTCGCCCTCGGCGAAGGCGTCACCGTCGCAGGCGACCGCGAGCCGGCGCGTGCCGCCCTCCACGACCAGGTCGATGGTGTGGCGGCCCACCCGGTATCCCGGCCGGACCCGGTAGCCCCGCGCGGTCAGCTCCAGGTACACCTTCTGCTGGAACAGGCTGTCGAACGCTTCGTGTCTGACGTCGGGCAGGACCTCGCCCTCGATCGCGACGGCGTCCTCCTCCGCCGGCCGGGCGAGGTGGTCGAGCCACCGCCTGCGCAGGTCGTTCTCGTGGAACTGCCCGGCGCGCGCGCTGTGGAACACCCACACCTGGTCCTGGGCGCGGGAAGCCGCCACGTTGATCCGCTGCTCGTAGGTCTTGCCGTTGAAGCCGCCGGGGACGGAACCGGCCGCGGTGGACGGCGAGTTGACGCACGAGATGAACATGACGTGCCGCTCGTCGCCCTGGAAGTCCTCGGCGTCGCCGACGCGGATGCGCCGCGCCTCGCGCTGCTCGTAGTCGACGCGCTCGGCGAGCAGGTTCTCCAGCTCCGTGAGGTGGGCCTTGGCGCCACGGAGGCTGATGACGCCCATGGTCTTCCCGTCGTAGGCGGGGTCGGCGCAGCAGCGCACGATCGCGTCGACGAGCGCCTCGGCCTCGGCGGGGTTGGCCAGCCGGGAGTTGGCGCCGAGCGCCTCGCCGTGTTCGACGTGCACGGTGCGCACCGGGGGCAGCCGGTCGGCGCCGTACTGCCGCAGCGGCAGCAGGTCACGGTTGTAGCAGAGGTCGTTGGAGAAGGAGATGATCTCCGGCATGCACCGGAAGTGCTCCTTGAGCATGAGCGTGCCGCGGCCCGCCGAGAGCGCTTCGGTGAGGTCGAAGAAGCTGGACTCGGGGCCGAAGAGGCTGCGGACGTCCGGCTCCAGCGCGGTGAGCAGACGGTCCCTGAGGTGGAAGTACTCGTCCTGCTTGAGTCCGACGTTGGACGGGCTGACCTGCTTGCTGTCGCCGACGACGACCATCCGGTCGGCGAGCCAGCTCAGCAGCATGGCCTCCAGGCCCGACTGGCTGGCCTCGTCGACGATGACGACGTCGAACATGCCGGGCCGGTCCATGGGCACCGTCTCGGCGACCTGGTGCAGCGGCATGATCCAGGCCGGCACGGCCGTCTGTGCCTTGCGCAGGGCGGCCTGCGCGTCACGCCGGTAGCGGTGCTGGTACTTGCCCTTGATCCGCCGGGCGGCCTGCTGGTAGGCGCTGAGTGCCCGGGACTGGTCGCCCGTGAGCAGGCCGAGGCAGCGGTGCCAGGCGCGGGCGGCGGCGAGCCGGGCGAGCATGATGCGGGCCTCGTCGTCGGCCTCGGTCAGCCGCGTGCGCAGGGCGCGCTCGGCGTCGGGGTCGGTGAGCCGTTCCATGCGCTCGCGCCACGCGGACCAGGCCCACGCCTCGGCGAGGGAGGGCAGCCGGGTGTCCCAGGCGGTGTCCTCGTGCGTGGCGGTGATCCGCTCGGCGAGGGCCGAAAAGGCCTCGCTCACACGGGTGAGCGCGGCGTGCTGTTCGGCCCGCAGCCGGGTGGCCTCGCGCACCTCGGCCATCTCGTCGCTGAAGGAGCGGTAGCGGTCGGGGTCCCGGTCGCGCACGGCGTCGAGGGCGCGTACGACCGCGGGTGCGACACCGGGCCGGTCGCTCCAGGCCCGCAGCAGTTCCTCGGCGTCGGCGATGACCTTGCGGGACTGTTCGGCGGCGCGCAGGGTGGTCGCCGCCCGCAGCAGGGCGCGTACGGCGTTCTCGACGGGCGCGTCGTGCCAGGTGGCGACGGCGAGCGACGGCGAGGTGGCCGCGGCGGTCAGGACATCGGTGCGCGCGGCGGTGACGGCGAGCAGCGCGTCCAGCACCTCGGCGTCCTGACGCAGCCGGGCGAGGCGCGGGCCGTGTCCGTGCCAGGCGGAGGCGGGAGTGCCCCATTCGGACTCCACCTGGGCCAGGCGCAGTTCGAGCTGCACACGGGCGAGGACGACGGCCGCCGTCGGGACGTCCTCGGGGCTGCGTCCGTCGACCCGTACCGCCTCCACGAACGCGCCGACCGCTTTCGCCAGCTTGGAGCGCATGCCGAGGGGCCCGCGCAGCTTCTGGCCCTGGCCGAGTCCGTCGTGCAGGGCGGTGGCCTGGGCGAGCGCGGTGGCCGGGGCGTACTGCTCCAGGCCGCTGACCATGGCCGTGCCCAGCGTGGCGAGGGAGGCTTCGACGGCCGCCAGCGTCTCGGTGACGGCGGACCGGCGGCTGCGGGCCTGCCAGTCCTGGCCCTCGGTCACCTGCTTCAGGAGCGCTGTCGCCCAGTCGCCGGCCGGTGCGGCGAGTGACGCGGCGCGGGCCCGGGCGGCGGAGAACGCGTCCAGTGCCGCGGACAGCCGCTGCTGTTCGGTCTCGTTGAGGCTCCGTACGGCCGTGTCGTACTCCGCGCACAGCGGGTCCTGGCGTGCGGCGGCGTGTGCGTCCTCGGCCGACCGTACGACCCGCACGGCTTCCTCGAAGTCACCGGGTGCCGGCAGCTCGGACGGGCCGGGCACATCGGCCGCGAGCGCCTGGTGGTGCGGGGTGTACGCACAGGTGGCGTGCAGCAGTCGCAGGGCGTCGTCGGCGCCTAGGGCGGGCTGCTCCTGCGGGACCGGGCCGAGCCAGTCGTGTCGTGCCGTCTCCGCGGTGAGGCGCTCGGCGATCTCCTGGAGGCTGCCGCTGTAGTCGCCGATCTCGGCTTCGAAGCGGTGGGTCTCCTGCTGGCGGAGCACCGCGAGGTCGCGCAGCATTGCCTGCTGGGCGGCGCGGGCCTTGGCGAGGCGTGCCTGCAGGGTCTTGATCTCCTTGGCGGAGGCCTTCTCGTCGTAGCCGGCGTACTCCCTGAGGATCCTGGTCACGGACGCCTCCAGCTCCCGCTGGGCGGCGGCGCCGTCCTCGGTGCGGCTCACGCACAGGTCGCGGACGGACTCCGGCAGCTTGTCCCGCAGCACGCGCAGGGCGCGCGGGGTGTGGCTGGTGATGAGAACCCGCTTGCCCTGGGCGAGCAGGTCCGTGACGAGGTTGGCGATGGTGTGCGTCTTGCCGGTACCGGGCGGGCCCTGGACGACGACGAGCCGGTTGGCGCGCAGGCGTTCGGCGATGGTGCGCTGCTCCTCGTTGGCGGGGAGCGCGAAGTACATCTCGGCGCTGTCGTTCGCCGGGTCGTTGCCGTCCCCCTCCGCCGCGGCGAGGTCTCGCGCGGTGAGGGCGCCGTCCCGGCCCGCGATGTAGCTGAGCAGTTCGGTGGGCGGGGTGCCGGCGTCGATCTGCCGGGCGATGGCCTTGAGGGCGTCCATGGTCGAGCGGCGGCTGCGTTCCCGCAGCACGAGGGCGGGGGTGAGTCCCACCTGCGGGACCTCGAGGCTGCGCGGCTTGGCGCGTTCCACGGTCGGCGCGTAGCTTCCGGCGCTGTGCGCGGCGTTGACCCAGCTGCGCAGGGCGGTGTGTACGGCGTCGAGGTGCTGGGGGTCCGTCACGTCCGAGGCGCCTTCCAGCAGCTGGACGATCTCCTCCCGCACGGGGCCGGGCACGTGCTGGGCGCCCTCGAGCATGCCTTCCTCGAGTTCCAGGCCGGCGCCGGTCGGGTCGGGGGTGGCGGTGAGGGTGCCGGTGGACGGGTCGAGGTGGAGGTTGGCCCGGTGGGTGACGAGGTGCCGTTCCACCCGCTGCCCCGTGGTCGTCTGCCAGGTCAGCCGGCCCAGGCCGAGCACGAGTTCGTAGGCCTCACCGAGGTTGGCGGCGTCCTCGTGCATCTTGTGCAGCCGGTCGTACAGCCGGACGAGGGGGTCGATCGCGCGGCGCCGCTCCGCCCAGGCGAGCCATTCCTGTTCCCAGGCCGCGTACAGCTTCTCGATCTTCTCCCGCTGGGGGTGCTCTTCCAGCTCGTGGTAGGTCTTGTCGAGCGGGATGCCGTGCGACCAGTCGGGGAACTCCGGTTCGATGCGCCGGCGCAGGTGCGGAGCGCGGGTCTGCTTGAAGTCGCGGATGCGGGTGTCGTCCAGCCAGGGGGCAAGCAGCGCGTCGGGGTGGGGGGCGTCCTCGCGTTCGGGGCGGGCCACGGTCAGCCAGGCCGGTTCATCGGTGCCGAGCACGCCGTCGATCATCACCTGGACGCCGTCGTCGTCCGGCAGTTCGTCGAACCACACGGTGCCGGCCGCGCCGTCGAGCGTGCGCACCGGGCGCGTCTTCGACTCCTCCGCCTCGGCGAGGAACCGGAAGATCTGCCGCACTCGTGCGGCGTCGAGTTCGTCGGCGGACATATGGGGCGCGGGGGCCTGCGTGACCTGGCGCGGGGGGCCGGCCGGCTGGTCGGGTACGGCGTCGAGCGTGGCGTCGCGCACGGGCTCGGCTCCCGAGTCTGCCGGTAGGCGAGAGGTCGACACCGTGGCCGTGGCCGTGGTGAAAGTGACGCTCTCGCGGCCATGGTCACGCGGAAAACGGACCTCGACGTCCAACTCGTCGGTGGTACCGGCAGGGATGCTGTAGGCCCAGGTCGCGGAGATCCTGCGTCCCGCGCGCAGGGTTCCCTCCAGCTCGTCGTCGAGCACATCACTGCGGTAGTCCTGCACCTGACGGGCCGTCTTGCCGTACGGCCCGCCGCGCACCAGCAGGGTGATGCCGTCCACGTCGACGGGCCGTCCGGTGCCGTTGCTGAGGTGCAAGGTGCAGCGCACCAGGTCGTCACCCGGCCGGTGGCCGTGGCTGTCGTCGGGGTCGGCCAGTTCGTACGGCGCGACCTCGTCCACCCGTACGTACAGGCCGTCGTCGTACTGGAAGACGGAACCGACCGATCGCAGACCGTCACCCAGCACGCTCTCGTCCTGACTCACACGCCCCACCCCACTGGATACCGAGGGCCACCTGGTGACCCGTTCAGCGACATCACGCCCGGCCACCTCAAGCTGGCCACAAGGCGCCCCCCGGCGCGCAAAACTTGAGTGTGAACTGAGCACACGCAGCGAGGGTATCAGCAACGCCGACGCCTCACACGACCCCAGAAGCTCACCGATCCACTACGCCACCGACGGCGACTTCCCGACATCTCCGAGCTCCCCACAGCGACCCACGGCGACCACTGAAGATCATTGACTTAGTTCACGAAAAGCATCAACATGTCACCGGCGCCACGCACAAGATCTCGTGTGGGTCGAGGGCCGCGGCATCACACTGCCGCGCCGTCCCCCCCCGACGAGACGATGCCGCACGTCTCGTCGGGCCGCTCAGCCTCCGCATCGGCACACAACTACGCCTGAAAAGGCATAGATTCACCAGACAGCCGCTCCCGGCCCGAGAGACACGGGGCATGGACGGGGCCGGACCTGTGCGCCCGACAGGGGATGCCCGTAGGAAAGGAGGCGCATGCGCGCCCAGGAGATCACCTTCCTCAAGCTCGTCCAGGGGGACAAGCAGTTCCAGGTGCCGCTCTACCAGCGCACGTATAGCTGGGGCCGGGATCAGCTCCAGCGGCTGTGGGAGGACGTCGGGGAACTCGTCGAGCAGCATCTGGCCGGTGAGGCGACGGCCGCGCACTTCCTCGGCTCGGTGGTGCTCGCGCCGGGCCAGATCCAGGCGGGCGGGGTGCAGAGATGGCTGGTGGTGGACGGGCAGCAGCGGCTGACGACGCTGATGCTGGCGTTCACCGCGCTGCGTGACCATCTGCGGGAGACGGGCGACGCGCGCGGTGTGGACCGGGTGCACCGTCAGATACTGGTCAACGAGTTCCACGAGGGCGCCGACCACTACCGGCTGCTGCCCACGCAGGCGGACCGTGAGGCGTACACCGCCTGCGTCCAGTCCCGGGCCGACGCCGGCGGAAGCGACAACGTCGGGGCTGCCTACCGGTTCTTCCGCGGCGCGCTGGCCCAGGGTCATGAGGCGGGCGACGAGCGGTGGGCCGCCACGGTCGAGACGGTCCTCAAGGACCTGCTGTCCATCGTGGAGATCACCGCCGAGTCCGGCGACAACGTCTACCGGATCTTCGAGTCGATCAACAACACAGGGGTAGGGCTCAGCCAGAGCGACCTGCTGCGCAACTACGTGTTCATGCTGCTGCCCAGCCGGGGCGAGCGGATCTACCAGGAACTGTGGCTGCCCATGCAGCAGAGCCTGGGCCCGAAGAACCTCGAACTGCTGGTCTGGCTGGACCTGGTGGTGCGCGGCCACTACAAGACCAAGCAGAGCGAGATCTACCGTGAGCAGCAGAAACGGCTCCAGTCGCTGGCCGGCGACGAGAGCGCGCTGCAGCACGAGATCGAGCAACTGGCCGAGCGAGCCGCGAGGTTCCTGCGCATCGTCGACCCCACCCGCGAGCAGTCCCCCGCACTGCGCGCGGTCCTGGAGCGCCTGGCTTCCTGGGGCGGCCAGACCCACTACCCGCTCGCGCTGCACCTGCTGGACCTCGTCGCGGCCGGCAGGACGACCCCCGACGACGCGGCCCAGGCCCTGACCTACGTCGAGTCCTACCTGGTACGGCGGCTGATCTGTCAGACACCGACGACCGGCCTCAACCGGATCTTCATGGAGGCGCCGAAGGAACTGGAGACCGACCGGCCGGCCGCCGAGGCGGTACGGCGGTTCCTGTCCGGCCGGCGCCGCCGCTGGCCGAGCGACGAGGAACTGCGCGAGGCGATCCGCACCAAGCCGTTCTACTGGAGCGGCCGCCCGCCGCAGCGCAGCTTCATCCTGCGCCGCCTGGAGGAGAGTTACCGTCCCTCCGAACCCGTGGACTTCGCCAGGGCGTCCCTCAGCGTGGAGCACGTACTGCCACAGCGTCCCGCCCGGGCGTGGTTCGACCTGCTCGCCGAGGAGACGGAGCCGAACCAGACCCCGCAGGAGCTGCACGACCTGCTGGTGCACACCCTCGGCAATCTCACGCTCACCGGCGACAACGCCAAGCTGTCCAATCACCCCTTCGAGCGCAAGCAGCAGATCCTCGACTCCAGCGCCCTGCGCATGAACCTGGAGATCGCCTCCGCGCAGCGCTGGGGCAAGGCGGAGATCCTGGCGCGCGCCGACCGTCTGGCCGAGCGCGCGGTGGAGTTGTGGCCCGGCCCGATCGGCGGGGTCAAGCCGACCGGGGAGGAATCCCCGGGTTGGGCCGAACTGCGGGCCGCGCTGGTGGCGATGCCGAGCGGCACGTGGACCACGTACGGCGACATCGCCGAGCTGATCGGCAGTCACCCGGTCGCCGTCGGGGCGTACCTGAGCGGCAACTCGGCGGCGATCGGCGCCTACCGGGTCCTCACCTCGGAGGGCAAGGTCTCGCCCTCCTTCCGCTGGGCGGACGGCGACGACCGGCAGCCGCCGCAGGAACTGCTGGCGAGCGAAGGAGTGCGCTTCGACTCCTGGGGACGGGCGCACCGCCCGCAGCGCCTGACCGCCGCGGAACTGGCCACCTTGCTGGGCAAGGACGTCGCCCAGCCGGCCTCGAACGATCCGGTTCCCGAACAGGAGGACCCGGCGGCGGCCGAGCGCTTCCGGGCGCAGTTGCAGGAGCACTGGCCCGACGCGCATCCCGGCGTCATGGCGGTCCTGGACTTCTGGCGTCGGCAGGGCGGCTACGTCAACTACGGCCGGTACGAGGAGACCAGTTGCTTCCCGATGCTGGACACCGGGACGAGCCGTGGCCCCCACCTGCTCTGGCCGGTGGGGATCTACCCCGTGAGCGGCACGGTCGAGGTGGTCTTCCAGTACCTGAAGTCCCGCACGCCCTTCGACGACACGGAACAGCGCCGGGAATTGCTGAACCGCCTGAACAAGATCGACGGCATCGACCTGCCCGAGGCGAAGCTGGAACTGCGCCCGTCCTTCCCGGTGAGCGTCTTCGCGGAGCACGGTGAAGAGATCTGCGAGGTGCTGGACTGGTTCGTGGGGGTGGCGGCGCTGGATCTGGCGCGGCGGGACTGAGGCCCCGCCGCTTTTCACGCGTCGAGGCTCCGCCCCGCCCGGCGGCGGAGCCGACCGCGCGAAGGCTCTCCCACACCACCCCACTATCGTCTCATTGACGATAACAGGGGTTTTGTGCCAAGCTGACAAGGCGTCAAGCACCGTGGACCACCAACCGCGAGGGCGGACGCCGCGCCCCTTCCTCCCACCCCGGTCGCCCCCCGGACGGGATCCCGTCTCACGACCACCGCCGACCGGTCTTGCCCGCCGCACGCCGCCGAACGTCTGGAGTTGCCCGTGGCCAATACACGCATACCGAATCCCCGCCTCGACGCGCGCGGATCCGACCGGGCCGCAGGGGTGCTGCTCGGCGCCGCGGTGGGGGACGCGCTGGGCGTGCCGTACGAGTTCCAGGCGACCCTGTCGGACGACCAGCAGCCGCGGATGATCGGCGGCGGCCTGGGACCGTACGAGCCCGGCGAATACTCCGACGACACTCAGATGCAGGTCTGCATAGCCGAGGTGGCGGCGACCGGGGCCGATCTGCGCGGCCCCGACGCCCTCGACGCGATCGCGGCCAACTTCCAGCGCTGGCTCGCCGGGGGCGCCAGCGACGTCGGCAACCAGACCAGAGCCGTCCTGTCGGCCGCGGGCCGCGCTTCCGGGACCGCCGGCGCGGCCATGCTGGGCGCCGCCCGTGACTACGCCGCCCAGCACCCCCAGAGCGCGGGCAACGGCTCGCTGATGCGCACCGGGATCGTCGCCCTCGCCCATCTCGGGGACGCGGCCGCCATGGCCGAGGCGGCCGTCGCGGTCAGCGCGCTCACCCACCCGGACCCCGACTGCGCCGACGCCTGCGTGCTGTGGTGCTCCGGCATCCGCACCGCCGTGCTCGAGGGAACCTTCGAGGGCGTACGCGCCGGCCTGGACCTGCTGCCCGCGGACCGCCGAGGTCTCTGGGCCGAGCGGCTGGACGAGGCGGAGGCTCACCCTCCGCACCACTTCTCCCCCAACGGCTGGGTCGTCGCCGCTCTCCAGGCCGCCTGGTCGGCAATCACCCGCACCCCCGTCCCCGAACTGGTCCCCGCCGAGCAGAGTTTCCCCGCCCAGCATCTGCGCCTAGCCCTGGAGGCGGCCGTGCGTGCCGGGAACGACACCGACACCGTCGCGGCGATCGCCGGCGCCCTGCTCGGCGCGCGCTGGGGCTGCTCCGGCATCCCGCTGCAGTGGCAGCAGGCCGTGCACGGCTGGCCCGGTCTCACCGGCGTCGACCTGGTGCGCCTGGCGGTGCGCACCGGCAGGGGCGGGCAGGACGACAGCGCCGGCTGGCCCTCGGCGGCCCACGCCCCCGTCCCGGCCGGCGCGCACCGCGGCTTCTCCGTGCCCCACCCGCACGACCCCGGGGTGGTGCTGGGCAACCTCGCCCTGCTTCAGGGGAGCGAGCCGGTCGACGTCGACGCGGTGGTGTCGCTGTGCCGCATGGGCACGGCCCCGGTGCTGCCCGGCGCCGACGCCGAGCACGTCCGCGTCTGGCTGGTGGACAGCGACGGTGACAACGCCAACTTGCACTACGTCGTGGACCAGGCCGCTCGTGAGGTGCTGCGACTGCGCGGCGCGGGCAAGCGGGTCCTGCTCCACTGCGCCGCCGGTCAGAGCCGCACCCCGGCCGTCGCCGCCGTGTACAGCCACCTGGCCACCGGCGCGGACGCCGGAACCGCGTTGAAGGAACTGCGCGAGGTGCTGGTGGGCGGCTGGCAGCTCTCGGCGCACGCCGAACTGCTGGACGCCGTGCACGCGTTGGCCGGCCCGGCGGTCAACAGCCAGGCTTCGCTGTTCAACTGGTCCGAAGAGGAGAACGGGGAGCAAGGGGCCCTGCTGGCCGTTGATCCGGAGCCGGAGGCACGGACCGAGTTCCTGAAGAAGAAGTGGGCGGCTTCGCGTGTCCGAGGGCTGCTGCTCGGCCTGGCCGTGGGGGACACCCTGGGCACGGCCCGGGGCAAGCTGCCCGCCGACGTCTCGTTGCGGGCCGGAGTGAGTACCCAGTTGGCCTGCTTCACGGCCGAGGGAACCATCCGCGCGTTCGTGCGGGGTGACCACAAGGGCATCTGCTCGCCCTCGGGGATGGTGTGGCACGCGTACTGCCGTTGGGCCGCCCTGCAGGGCATAGAGGTGGACCGGATGCGGCGCCACTACGCCTCGGACGGCGACGAAGTGTGGCCCGACGGCTGGCTCGCCCAGGTGCCGGTGCTCGCGCAGCGGCGGGGTTCGGCGCCCGCGACCGTCACCGCCTTGTCCGGGAGTGAGCCGGGCACCATGGGCAAGCCCACGGCGAGCCGCGGCTGCCATGCCCTCACCCGCACCCTCCCTGTCGCCGTGGCCGCCGCCGGAACCGGGCCACAGCTCTGGGCACGGGAAGCCCGCGCGATGGCCGCCCTCACCCACGGCGACCGCGCCGCCCAGTCCGCGGCCGCTCACGCGGTCGTGCTGGCCGGTCGCTGCCTGACCAGTACGCCCAGGACACAGGAGAACATGTTCGGTGAGCAGTCTCAGGTGCACCGTGCCCTGACAGACGGCATCGCCTCCCTCCACGACGTCGACCCCGAGGTGACGGCCGAAGAAGTCGAGCGGCTCACGACAGCCCTCCAGCTGGCCGAGACCCACCCCGCCGACGCGAAGCAACTCGCCGCCCTTGCCCCGGACGCCACCGCGCCCTCGGCCTTGCTGGGCGGTGTGTACGTCGCCGCGTCCTTCCCGGAGCGGGACCGGGTGGGCGACGCGCTGCGCTTCGCCGCCGGGGCACCGGACGGTGATTCGGTGGCCTGCGTGACCGGCGCGCTGCTCGGAGCAGCCCACGGCGCGGAGGCGCTGCCCGTCGATCTGGTGAGCCGGCACGAACTGGCCTGGGTGCTCGACACCTTGGCCCGCGACCTCATCGCCCAGATCACCGACTCCCCCAGCGGCGGCGAGTACACCGCGGGCTGGGACGAGCACTGGTTGGGCCGCTACCCCGGCTGATGACGCCTCCCGGCCCGGCACGTCGAGCGGCCGGGCACGATCCCTGTGGGATTGTGCCCGGCACTCACCGCGTTCGTACCCGACAACGCACGGGGTGAGTCTCGTCCGGTCCCTCTCGGCCGAACAGGGCCACCGCCGGCCGATGCGCCACCACCCCACGGCCGCCGCCTCCCGCCCCTCCGTCACACCCCGGCCCGCCCAGGCCACACCTCTGTTCAAGGAAGTGCTCGTGAGCGCAATCGGCTCCGTTGGAAGAGTGCAGCCGGCCCGTCCCGGCGACCCCGCCCGGATAGGCCCCTACCGCATCGTCGGCCGTCTCGGCGCCGGAGGCATGGGCACCGTCCACGCCGGAGTCGCGTCCGACGGAACACGTGTCGCGGTGAAGGTGATCCACCCTGAGCAGGCGCAGGATCCGCAGTTCCGCGCGCGTTTCCGGCGCGAGGTCGAACTGTCGTCGCGGGTCACCGGTCCGCACCTGGTCCCGCTGCTCGCCGCCGATCCCGACGCGCCGACCCCGTGGCTGGCCACCGCCTACGTTCCCGGGCCGACGCTGAACCAGCATGTCACCGCCCACGGCCCGCTCGCGGAGGGCAGCCTGTACGCCTTCGCCGCCGCCACGGCACAGGCGCTGGCCGCGATCCACGCCGCCGGTGTGGTGCACCGCGACGTGAAGCCGCAGAACGTGCTGCTCACCCCCGCCGGACCCCGCATGCTGGACTTCGGCATCGCCCACGCCGCCGACGGCACCAGCGTCACCCGCACCGGGGTGATGACTGGTACCCCCGGCTGGATCAGCCCCGAGCAGTACCGTCAGGGCACCGCGGGCCCGGCGGGCGACGTCTTCGCGTGGGCGGCGCTCGTGGCCTACGCCGCCACCGGGCGTCTGCCGTTCGGGACCGGCGCACCCGACGTGGTGGCCTTCCGCGTGATGTCCGGCGAGGCGGACCTGAACGGTGTCCCCGCGCCGCTGCGCGAGATCGTTGAGCAGGCCATGACCCAGGACCCGGCCGACCGCCCGTCGGCCGCCGAGGCCGTCCAGGCGTGCGCCGCCCCGCTGGCCGCCCAGGTCACCCAGGTGGTGCGCCCCGACGCGATGCCGGCGACGGCCGTGGACATGGTCGCGGCGGCGTGGGACATGCCCACCGGGGAGGATCCCGCCTGGCACCTGCCCCCGGACCGTGGCCGTTCCAGGAAACGACTGATCGGAGCGGTCGTCCTCGCGGCGGGCGTCATCGGCGGCCTGGCCGGAGGCGCGGCGGCGCTGCTGCCCCCGGGCACCGGGAACGACCCGCAGGCGTCGTCGACGGCGTCCGCCACGCCTGCCTCCGCGGCCGTTTCCGGGCAGCCTTCCACCGGCGCGGCGAAGGCGGACACGACCGCCGAGCAGCAGAGTACGGACGGGGCTTCGGCGACCGCAGAGAGCTGGAACCAGGCGCGGACGGCGCAGAGCGCGGGCGAGCACGACGTGGCGCGCGCCGTCCTGCACGACGAGGGCGTGGAGGCACAGGACCTCAGCGGCGGCATCGACTTCATCCCGGGGGCCGTGCGGTTCCACCCGTCACGCCGGGAGGTCTACCTGTCGTACACGCTGAGCTCCGACGAGGAGGGAGTGATGTACGCCGAAACGGAGATCGCCAGGATCATGTGTCTGTCGCTGCGGGACGTCGTTCCGCGCCTGCACCCGGATCTGCCGTACCGCAAGTACGTCATGGTGAAGTCGGAGAACGGACAGGGTCCCCAGGTCACGTGGCAGGACGACTTCATCACGAACACCGAGTGCCGGTCGGCCGCCGACAACGACACCGGGCAGGACTCGGACGGAACCGCGCAGGGCTGGCAGCCGGACGAGGACGGCCTGGGGCAGGCGATGATCCCCAGCACCGACGGCGACGAGATCCGGGTCGCAGATCGCGCCGCCCGGCAGATCATCCAGCGGAGCAACGCCATGCGCCAGGACCTCGGCACCGACCGCGTGCTCGGCAACGCCCAGATCAAAGTGGGCTTCGACCCCGGCAACTCGGTGATGTACGTCTGGTCGGACTATGCACCGTGGAATGGAGGGAAGGTGGAGTCATGGGCAGCCATGGCCGCCGGTGAGGCGTGCCGGGCTCTCGTGGCCCAACGGGAGAGCGCGGGTAGCGCGTGGCCGTACTCGCGCTACGCCGTGGCGCAGATCGGTGGATCCCACTACCTGATGATGCGTTGGGGCACGGCTACCACGCAGGCGGACTGTCCGGCCTGAGCGGTGTGCCGGAGCCGAGGCCGGGGTTGACCCTCGACCTTGTCGAGGGCCCAGAGTTCCGGGTGTGGAGAGCGAGATGCGCAGCATCGGGGAGATGGCCCGGGACAGTGGACTGAGCGTGAGCGCGCTGCGGTTCTACGACCGGGCCGGTGTGCTGGTCCCCGCCTGGGTGGACCCGGTCAGCGGCTACCGCTGGTACGAACCCGGACAGATGGAAGAGGCCTGTTTGCTGGCCCGGCTGCGCCAGGCCGGCATGCCCCTGGCGGACATCCGGCTGGTACTGGCCGCCTGGTCCAACGCGGACACCGACCTGGTGCGCGGGCTCCTCCAGGCGCACCTGCGCCGCCTGGAACGGGGCCTGGCCGACGCCCGCGGCGAGTTCTCCACGCTCCGAGCCCTACTCGACCACAGGGAGAACCCCATGACTTCGCTCCGCACCGCCAACGCCCACCTTTCACTCCCCGCACCGGATCTGGCCGCCGCTCTGGACGCGGTGCGCTTCGCGGCCGGTACGAACCCGGAACTGCCGATGCTCGGCGGGATCCTGTTCGACATCGAGGGCAAGAACCTGACCGTGGTGGCCACCGACCGCTACCGGATGGCCGTCGCGCAGGCCACCGCCGCCGGTCAGGGCGGCGGCCCCCACGTACAGGCCATCGTGCCGCTGCCCCTCGCCGACGCCATGCGGGCGCTACTGCCGGACGAGAACCCGGTGCGGCTCGCCGTGGAAGGTGACCGCGTCTGCCTGGAGACCGACGGCCGCCAGGCAGCCGGCCAGTTCCTCGACCACGACTTCCCCGACTACCGCCGCCTGGTCCGGCGACCGGAGAGCCGCCGTCTGCTCGTGGATATGGCAGCCTTCCGGGAGGCGTTGAAGACCGGCCCGGTCCGCGCGAGCGAGTCGCGCGAGCAGGACGGCGAGTCCTACGACGTCAGCGTGCTCAGGGCGGCGGACGACGGCACGGTGATCGTCTGCGCGGACGGTGACGACGACCCGGACAACGTCGGCGTCAACCGCGAGTTCCTGCTGGACGCGCTCGCGGCCGCGGCCCGGGACGCCCTGATCCTCGAACTGGGCGCCCCCACCGCGCCGCTCGCGATCCGCCGCCCCGACGACGAACGCGCCTTCTCGCTGCTGATGCCGGTGCGTCTGGAGGACTGAAGTCCGTCTTCAACGGAACAGGAGTGCGGATATGATCAGAAAATGGAGATCGCTTCGCCCCGGCGTGTGAACCGGAAGTGGCCAGTGCTGGGCATGTGGGTGGCCATGGGCGCGGACGGCCAAGCGGTCGTGTCCCTGAAGAAGATCAAAGCAGGTGTGCCGGTCGAGGTGCCCCTGCCGGAGAACATGACGGCTTTGCGGCGGCTGGCCACCAACGCGCGCAGAGGTGTACGGGGGCCGGGTCTGAAGGTGCGGGTCACGGGCACTCGGCAGGCTCCCGAGGTCACCGTTCTGACGGCGAGCAACGCGGTCGGCATCCTGGTCGTCGGCGCCCTGGCCGAATCGTTCAAAGCACGCCTGGCCGATGACGCCGAACGAGCCCTGCTCCTGCTTCGCAGCCGCGAGGAGGAGCGCCGCCGCCAAGAGCACTCCTATCTCGGCCGTGTCGACGCGCAGCGAGTCGACGAGTTCGGTTCTTCCACCGGCCTCCGCACTGTCTCAGGGGGACTTCCCACCCTTGGCCGCCGTCGCTGAACCGTCACCCCACAAGCTGCGACCGCCACGCCCTGGGTATCCTGGCGCACTCCGCCTCATGTACGATGATCACGAGGGTAGTGCTCCTGAGCGCTCTCTCCTCTCAGACGAAGGCCCCCGGAGCCTTACCAACTCCAACGCAGGGGGCCTTCGTCGTTCCCAGGAATCGGCGGTGCTCGCCAGGGCGGCCGAGCCACCCGACGACTGCCTCGTTGCAGTGCGGTGTCGCGCTCGCCGTCGCCCGCCAGTAATGGTCCAGCTACTGGCCCGGGTCCGAAGTGACCGCCCTGCATCCGGCTTCGGGCCGGGCCCCTTCAGGACCGACCCGTACGGACGGCGTCACCCGGCGTTCTTCTCCGCCCAGGTCGCGAGCCCGACCATACCTCCCTGTTCCGCGGCCGCCAGCGCCTCGCGGGCGCGCTCTATCGCCTTGGCGAGTACGTCCAGTTGGGCCGAATCGAGTATCAGGACGACCGTCGAGTCCTCGAAGGTCTCATCGTCCTCGTAGTGCGCGGTCATCACGGCCCGGTTACCGAGGCCGGGATCGTTGTAGATGCTGAGCGCGGCGGTGCCGCCGATCTGTGCGTCGACCGTGCCGAGAGTGATCTTGAACATGAAGTCTGGTTCTCCGTTCGAGGCGGGCGTGAGCAGTCCCGCTCGGTGCGTTCGATCGCGCGGGGGCGACATTGTGAAACCGGCGGGCTCACCGGGTGCGGGGGCAGGGAAGACGTGTGATTCGCCGGAAGTGCGTGGAGGCCCGTGGGTACCGGTACCGGCCCCCGGCGTCAGCAGCTCTCGCCGAACTTGACGGCCTCGATCGTCACCGGCTGTCCGTCGAGCTTCGCCCCGGCCGCCGGATCGGTCGAGCAGACCTCCCAGTTCGACTCGACGAGCACCCAGCGGCCCTCGCCCGACGCGTCGTTGACGGTGATGCTGGTGGAACCGTCGAGCGCCTGGCGGGCGACCTTGACGGACTTCCCCACGAAGTTCGGCATGGTGGAGCCGGCCTTCTCGGGTTCACCCTGGCCACCGCCCGCGGGGCAGGTCTCCTCCAGCTTGACCGTACTGAAGTCGATCTTCGTGTCCGTCGCGCGCTTGCCGGGCTTCGGGGTCTGGGCGCAAACCTTCCAGCCCCGGTCGAGAATCTGGTTGCGCCCCCGGCCGAGCGCGTCGTGCGACGTCAGGTAGTAGAAGCCTGCCGCCTGCGCCTGGTCCTGGGCGCTCTGCAGCCCCTTGCCCACCATGTCCGGCAGCACGGCGGTGGCCTCGGCGGTGGCCGGGGATTTCTGGGCGTCCCCGGGTTCCCGGGTCCCCTCACCGGCGGGGGTGGCCGACGCCTCGGGGGTGGGGGCGCTGCTGGGCTTGGCGTCCGGGCCGGTGCCGGCGGTCGGGCCGCAGGCGGTGAGCACGGCGAGCGCCAGCGCGACGGTCACGGCGGTGCGGGTGATGAGCATGGTGAAACCCCAGGGATGTCTCAGGCGGGAGTGGACCGTTGTGCGTCGGCAGGTTCGGCCCGCCGTACCGACGACCGGGACCGGCAGGACGCTCGGCCGACGGTCGACCGGGGACCCCTCGATGGCAACCGGTCGGCCCAGTATGCAGTTCGTGCACTGAGTTCACAACTTCATGCTAGAAATCTGGCGTGCACCTCTGCCCCTGCGGGCAGCGGACGTCTAGGCTCTGAGCCGGGCTCAAGAACGGACGCCGGGGTGGGGGAGAGCGCGATGAAGAAGGACGCGCTGGAGTACGAGCAGGCTCTGGACGCCGCGGTCGACATCATGTCGGCCACCACGCGGGCCGGCTGCCCCGCCCGACCGCCGGCGGCGGCGTTCGCCACGGAAGCCGGTCAGCGCACGCGACGGCTACGCGTCCTTGTCAGCCGTGTCCCGGGCCGGTAGCGGCACGCCGTCGAGCGCGCTGTGCTGGACCACCTCGCACCGCATCTCCCGGACGGCAGCGAAGAGGCGTCGCCGGACCGTTTCGATGTCATCGGGAGGGAACGAGATCCGGATCTGGTGCGGGCGTGACATGTCGGAGGTGAGCAGCCAGTCCGTGTCCGCGGTGGCGAAGTGGTCCTGGCCCGAGTCACCGTCTTCCGAGCGCCAGTTGCCTCGGTCCACGGTCGAGGCCAGGGCCCGCCGGAGGATCGCCAGGCACTGGTCGTGGGCGAGCGGGCTCTCGGTGAGCCGGAGGCAGCGGTGGATACGGGGCCGGAACGAGTTGAACCACGGAGCCAGATCCGGCTCCATGTCCGCGAGCAACCGGGAGGCGAGCCGACCCCCGGTCCATGCCTCGACGAACCCCGCCGCGCCCATGGGGTGGGGCTCGTAGCGCCCCGCTCTGTCCCACACCACGGTGGACCAGCTCGCGGCTTCGCCTTCGGTGAGCCAGCAGAGCTGGTCGCCGTCGATGGTGGCGCCCCAGATCAGCAACCCTCCCGGCGCCGGATGGAGAGGGTACGGGTACCGCCCCTGGTCTCTCCCGGGCGTGCCCGACGGCCCGCCCCTCTGCCATTCGACCCTGTCGTGCCCGCTCCTGCCGACCGGCCTCCGCAGGCGGACGAAGTCGCAGAACTCGCCCCGCCCGTACGTCTCCACCAGCCACTTGTAGTCGTCGGGCAGCCGCACGCCGAGCCCGGTCTCCGCGGCGGCCCAACTGCCGCGGGCGTCGACAGGAGCCATCGGCGGCGGCACGAGCCGCACCAGGCCCGGGTTCCCCGTCACGGCACGTCGCGGCGTACGAGCGACCTGGCGAAGGGCTCGCCGGTACGGCGGGCGTACACCATCCGCTCGCGTACCTCCCTCACGGTGCGCGGGCGGTACCCGGGCCCGCCGCAGCAGCTCTTGTGGAAGCGGACACCCGCGTGCAGCAGGACGGACAGTGCCCTCCAGGCCGCGGTGTCCCGGCGCGGCGGCGCGGCGAAGGCCGACCCCACATGGATCAGCGTCCCCGCACAGCGCGGACAGATCCGCTGCCGGTCGCTGTCGTACGGCTGCTTGTACGAGGCCCTGCACGGAAGGCAGACGTACGAGGTCTTGGCGTGGCCCATGCCGCCAGGTTAGACGGCACCCGGACCGGACTCGACGGGATTACGGGCCCCGGGTCTCTCGAACACCCGCATGCTCATGCGACCCGATGCAGCAAGCCCAGGCGGACGGCCTCACCGCGAAGCACCACGGCAGATACCTGCGTTCCGCGTGGCGACGGTTGCAGCACCGACGCCACCGACGCTGCTTCAACGGGCAGTCGCGTCCCACCACCTCTGCATCTGACTCACGGGCCCCATCGCAATGTGGTGAAAGGAGGCTACTGAAGCCGCCAGACGAACTCGCCTTGGCCGTTCTGCACAGTGACATTCGCCATAGCCGAACTACCATCGGAACCCGTCACCACGCACTGGAAGCTCTCACCGGTACGGACCGATACCGAGGACGGGCAGTCGACGGTCACCGACATCCCCAACTGCTGTTCCACGCCGGTCCGTATCTCCTGTTCGACCATGTCGGTGTCCATCTGGACCCCGATCGTGTTCTCGATGACTCCGGCTCCGCCGAGAGAAACGAGAAAACACACGCACCACACGATCGGAATCGCATAGTTCTGGCGCAATTTGCCTTGCCGCATGAACAGGTACACCGGGATTAGAAGGACGGCCAAGGCGGTCGGCACGGCATGGCCCGCCGCTTGCACTCGGCGAGCGTCCTGGACGGACAACGCCACGTTCAGACCCACCGCGGCCAGGACAGCCGGAACGGCGAAAGACGGTCCGGCGAGGCTGGCGATCAGGCTGCTGACGAGAACGAAAAGCAGCGGCGCGAAGGCCAGCGCCCACGCGAAGGAGTTGTCCAGCGGGGCGGGCGGGGTCGGAGCCCCATAAGCGGGTGAGGCGGCAGGCCGGACAGGAGGCCCCGGCGGCGGTGGCGGAAACTGAGGGTTGGGCTGCCAGGAATTTCCGTTCCAGTACCACTGTCCATCCGGCGGCATCGGCGGTCGACCACTGTCGAATGCCATTTCTTCCCTTCCTTCATGTTCCGTAGAAAGCGCTCAACGACGTCACCGGTTCGGGTGGCGTAGCGGGCAACGAAGACGCGCGTGATCGAGGCGGCATGGCAGCTCGCCTCGAAAATGGTTCTCACAGGCACGGCGACCTGCACATATGATGGTTGAACGTTGATCCAATGAGCAAGATGTGAAGATAACGATTCATGGACCATCAATGACTTCGCTCCGCACCGCCAACGCCCACCTTTCCCTTTCCGTATCGGATTTGGCCGCCGTTCTGGACACGGTGTGCTTCACGGCCAGACGAACCCGGAAACTGCCGATGCTCGGCGGGATTCTGTTCGACATCGAGGGCGAGAATCCAGAAGAAGGTGGCCGCGTCGGCCTGGAGTCCGGCGGCCGCCAGGTCCAGCGACCAGAGGGCCGCGGTCAGGGGGACTTCCCACTCTTGGCCGCCGTCGCTTGGCCGCCACCCCGCAAGCCGCGACGCCAGCACCACCACTATGCTCTCTATGCACTGAGTTCACAAGAGGAGATGTTGCTAGATGCCGTCTCTGGCTGTCCGTCAGTGGCCTTGAGTCATAGGCTCACACCGAGCGATCAGGCGACCGAGGAGCAGTACATGCGGGACAGCGTTGCGGAGTGCCACCAGGCGTCGGCCGACGTGGAATCCATGCCGCCAGGGATCTCCGTTCCCGGCCGTGACGAGGTGCTCGGCCAGGCGATCCCTTTCGACCGGGCTCGGTGGCTGACTCATCTGCCCAGCGCCGACTGGTGGCCGCCGGAACTCGACGACTGCCCGACGGTGGCCGGCCGACGGAGGGGCGACCGCAACACGGTGTTCGCCGTCGCCCGCCGCTCGGACACCGTCGAAGGCCGTCGGCACCTGCTGACCGCCGCCCTCGTCTGGGGCACGGGAACCAAGGCCCGGTCGGTCGCGCGTCGCGCTCACATCTTCGCGGCGGCCTCCGCCGAGGACATCGACGCACGCCTGGAGGGCGCGCTGGGCACACTCCGGAAAGAGGGCCCCGTCGCGGCGTACTACGCCTTCAACAACGACCAGCGGATCAAACACCTGGGTCCGGCGTTCTTCACGAAGGTGCTCTACTTCGCCGGTCATGAGCGGGGCGTGACGGCATGGCGGCCACTGATCCTGGACCGTTTCGTCGCACTGGCTCTGCGGGCCGAGGACACCGGCGAGAAGTGGCGCACGAGCGGATGGACAACACCCTGCTACGGCCGGTACCTGTCCTTCGCCCACGAGCGAGCCCGGCGAGCGGGTGTCCTCCCGGACCAGATCGAGGCCGCGTTGTTCGCCCATGGCAAGCAACTGGCGTAGCCCTCAGGGTGCCTGCGGAGCGATCAACAGGACTTGGCCGTCACTGACATCAACTCCACCATGATTCCGTTCAGTTCGGCCTGCAGCTCGGCTGCGCTCGTCCTGAGCGCCTGCGCCTCCTGCGGCGAGCGGTTGGCAGGAATCACCGCGCCAGGGGCGGTAAGGGTCAGCCACGCGCGGGCGACGCCCATCGTCCGGCGTGTCTGTTTGCTCGCCTTGAACGCCTTACCGAGGACGGACATCCTCTCCTCGATGCGGGCGACCGACTCACGGACGTGCCGTCTTTCCTCGGCAGTGGAGTCCTGGGCCTTCGTCCGGTCCTGTTTCGTCTTTTGCTCTTGGACACGTCTGATGGACGCGCCCACCTCCCTCCACTGCTGCGCGGTCAATGTGCGCGCCCGACTGGTGACGGGTGGTCGGCTCGACACGGGGCGGGGCGGCTTCGCGTACAGCGCGATGGCCCGTTCCCTCTCCTGATTCGCCCAGGCGCGCAGGGCCGGCGAATCGGCCGACAGGCCCTCGGCACCCCGCACTCCGAGCTTCTCCAGAACAGCGGGCAGGCAGGACAAGAGGCCGCCATCGTCACGAAGCAGCACCGACAGTACTGCCTTGGTATCCCAGAGAGGGCTGTCGACCTCGAGAGGAAGTCGACGCGCTCGGAAGCGGACATGCTGGTGAGCGGCTCACCGAGTTGCGCGGCGAGGGCGGACCAGCGCTGTGTGCGCCCACTCGGTGCGGCAGCCCTCAGGAGTTCGCGGACACGGACGACGGCCTGGTCCCGGGTGAGCGCCACCCCCTTCTTCGCCCGCCGCTGCTGGTCCGCCGCCGGGCGCTGTACCCTCGCGGCCGCGACGGTCGGCTGCTGAACCGTCTGCCGCGCCCGAGGGGCCGTGACCGGCTTCGCCTCAGGGGCTTCGGGGAGGACCCGGGCCAGGCCCGTGTGGGCGGCCTGGTGTGCGTCGAGACGCACGAAGTGGTCCAGGTGGACGGCCCATCCGCCGGCGCCCTCACGAACCAGTAGACGTGCGCGGTCGACTGCTCGGTAGACGTACTGCGCCGGAGGCAGTGCACTGTCGCCCGGCAGGGACAACACCGCTCGTACGATGGGACTGCCGAGAGGCTTGACGTCCGCCATGACGAGGCGGCGCCCCTCGGCGGCGAACTGCGAGTCGCCGGGGACGGGAGCTTCCGGGTCCAGGGCGAAGACCATGGAGACATCCACGGGAAACGCGAACGGCTCCGGACGCCGGGCCGGCCCGCATATGGCCTCCGCGGACGGTGTCAGCAGGCCGGCCTCCCCGATCCGGCACTCCTCCAGGGGGCTCCAGCGGACGGACCGTTCGTCGAAGGTCCGGGTGCCGATGAACACGCGGCGCTCACCGCCCACGGTCTCCAGACGGAAGCGCAGGCTGTAGCCGTTGCGGGCGAGGAGTTCCTCGGTGAGCGGGCCGTCCGTGCCGAAGAGCCAGTCGACCTCGTCGACGCCGCCGCTGAGGGCGAGGTTCGCCGTGCGCCAGCTTCGGTAGTCGAGGCGCGCGAGTTGGAAGCGGAGCCTGCGGCGGGCGGCGGGCAGGTGCAGGTCCACCGCGCCGCCGGGCCCCGAGCCGAGGTCATGGGTCCGCACATCGCCCCGCTGCCCCTGCTTGCCCAGCAGGTCGCGCAGGCCCCGCTTGATGAACAGGTGGTCGGCGCTGGACTCGCCGGTGGCAGCACGGCCGCAGGTGCGGCCACCGGCCACATGGGCGAAGTGGCATACTTCGTCATGGTAGAGCCGGTCCATCAACTTGCCGCCGCAGCCGCCGAGTTCATAGCCACACCAGTACGTGTAGCGGGGGTGGCGCCTGCGCCAGGCTTCCAGCTCCGCGGCTTCCATGGGGAGGATCACCGGATGGTCGGAGCTGCTGCTGCCGATCACGGCTGTCTGCACGAGACGGTGGTCGAGCACGGGACCTCACAGGAAACGCCCGGAAGTGTCCGCCCAACCGGGCACGGGCGACGCGAACCAGCACAGTATCTGCTCCGTGCGCTAAGTTCACAAGAGCCGTCTCGCTGGGGTCGTTGTCGCCTGCTGCCTCGCTACGGCAACCCGGATGAGGAGGGGAGTGCCACTTCGCCCCACACGGTCTTCGTGTAGGCGTCCCTGCTTTCCCAGCCCCAGCGTTCGGCGTACGACTCCACCAGCAGCAGTCCCCGTCCCGATGGGGCGTCGAGCGAGTGTGAGGCGCGGTGAGTGGGCTCGGGGAGGCGCTCCGGGCGGGTGTCGGTCACCTCGACGCGGAACACGTACGGCATGAGGAGCAGCGCGAGCCGGAAGTCGCGGCCGGGGAGGCTGCCGTGGCGGATGGCGTTGGCCGCGAGTTCGGCCGTGACGAGGGCGACGGTTCGGGCGGGGTCGGAGGCGTGCGGGAAACCGGTCCACTCGGTGAACTGCTGGACGGCGAGCCTACGGGCGAGGCCGGCGCCGCGTCTGGTGCTGCTGAAGCGCAGGGCCAGGTGGCGGGTGGGCGAGTGCGGGGGCTTCGGCTCGTCGGTGAGGTGAGGGTGTGTCACGGAGGCAGCGTGGCGGGCTCGGCAGTGGCCTGACCAGGTACGACGGCCGTACTTCCGGCTCGCTGTACGGAGGAGACGGCTGGTCCTGGAGCTGGATGTACGGCCAGTTGTACGGGCGTTACTGGCTCAGGGGGTCGGACACGGATGCGGTGCGGGGCCTCAGGTTCGGCCGGCTTCATGGCCGCCACCGATCAGGGCGGGCATGGCGGCGTGATCGGGGCCTTCCGCCATGCCCCCGGTGAGCGGCCTCTTGCGGCCTCTTGCCGCCTCTTGTGCGTTCGGCCGGGCACACCGACGCGACCGGGCCGTCACGCCTCGATGCGCAGCCAGGTGTCGCCGGTGCGGAGCCAGGGACTCCGGGGGCCTGCAACGGCCGGAGATCCCCTCGTCTGTTTGACCTGAACCTCGGTTGAGGTCCTAGCGTGCGACGGACGTGATCACCGGCCGACGGCAGGAGAGGACAACGATGATCCTTGTGACGGGTGCCACCGGAAACATCGGAAGCGCTTTGGTGCGCCAGTTGCGCAGGTCCGGCGGCTTGCCCGTGCGAGGCCTGACCCGTGACGCCGCCCGAGCCTCGTTCCCCGACGGGGTCGAAGCCGTCGAGGGTGACCTCGCCCGGCCCGCCACGCGCGACCTGCGAAGTCTGCCTGGAGTCCGGCGGCCGCCAGGTCCAGCGACCGGAGAGTCCTCGTCATGCACTGAGTGCACAATATTGCGCTAGAGATCGGACGTGCGCCCCTGCCCTGCGGGCAGCGGGCGTCCAGGCTCTGATCCGGACTCAAGGACCGACACCAGCGGTGGGGGGAGAGGGCGATGAAGAAGGACACGCCGGAGTAGGCGCACTCTGGACGCCGTGGTCGACATCCCACAGGAACGGGCGCGCGCGGGTGCGGCACTGCTGTCGCACGGCGACCTCAGCGCCGAGTTGGCCCGGCGGCGGGCATCAAGTGCCACGAGCCTCGGGGTCACCTGCTGACTCCATGCCGTTCGGCCAGCGCCCCCTCGGAGGGACAGCAGCCGGACGAACTCCTTATCCTCTCGCCATGACATCTGGATTGACTCCTCAACTAACTCTCCGAACCTGGCTGTTGACCACGCTTGGGGAGATGGGCGGTAGCGCACCGACCGCTCGCGCACTCAAGCAGATGGAACGGCACTACGGACCACTGCTGTCACCCGAGGACCACGAAGGAACAAAGCGAGACGATGAGCCCAAATGGCACAACAGAACCAGGTTCGAGCGGAAGAAGATGGAACGATCAGGCCTCCTGGTCCCGGCCCGGCAGTCGCACGGGGTCTGGACACTGACCGAAGCCGGCTGGGACGAGTATCGCCGCCTCCGAGGCGTAAATGACGCGGCACAAGCCGACACCGACAGAGAAGACTCTTCTTCTCCCTCTGCGCCGCCTCCCCACAGCCCGACAGGGGACGAGGCACCATCACGCGCCGAAGAGACCATTGAACGCATAGTCCGAAGCACCGCCGTTGCGGATTACGTGAAACGAGTGCACAACTACACCTGCCAAGCGTGCGGGACTCGACTCGCCACACCAACAGGGGCGTACGCGGAAGCAGCACACATCCGAGCCCTGGGGCGGCCTCACAACGGCCCTGACATCACTGCCAACGTATTGTGCCTGTGCCCGAATCATCATGTCCTCTTCGATTTCGGCATGCTGACCATAAATGGCGATCTCACCATCACTGATCACTCTTCCGGCGTTTCAACCGGCCGGCTCAGAGAGATACCGGAGCACAGAATCGACCCTCAGTACCTCGCCTACCACCGAGCCCATCACAGCCGACCGGGGCGCCATCTCGGCTCGTGACGAAGACCCTCTTCGTTCTCCGTCCCCCGATGCGAAGCAGGTCGCGACTCGCCTGAGTACCTGAACGACCGGTCCGGCAGGCTCTTGCGCCTCCACCGGGAACACGAGCAGGCGCTCACAAGGCGCACTCCGCCCAGACGGTCTTGGTGCAGGTGTCGCGGGCTTCGCATCCCCAGCGGTCCGCGTACGCCGTGACGAGCAGCAGCCCACGTCCCGACGGGGCGTCGGGCGGCGCCGGTTCGGTCGCCGCCGGGTCGGGGGGGAAGGCGCTCCGGGCGGGTGTCGGTCACCTCGACGCGGACGGCGTCGCGCCCGGGCAGCAGGAGGAGCGTCAGCCGGAAGTCCCGCCCGGGGGCATGGCCGTGGACGACGGCGTTGGACGCCAGCTCGGCCGTGACGAGGGCGACGGCCTGCGCGGACTCGGAGTCGTACGGGATCCCCCAGGCCGCGAGCTACTGCCCGGCGAGACGGCGGGCGAGACGGGCGTCACGTCTGGTGCTGCTGAGGCGGATGGTGAACTGCGGTGCGCGAGTGGGTGGTTCGACGCTGACATTGGACGACTTCACGGAGTAACCATCCCGTCACGCAGACGGCGTGGCGAGGTCGGACTTCCGTACCCGGTCGCGCGTACGGCAGGTGTACGGGTCCGCGCTCGTTGCCGGAACGGCGGACCGGTCGTTGACCGATCATAACGGAACGCTGTGCAGGACAGGGGGCGTGATGAGCAGGACGACACAGCGGGCGTGCGGGACCACCGGCCGGCGCGGACCAGGCAAGGAGCGACCTGCCGCGTGGAGCGCCTACGGCAAGCTCGTCCGCCTCTTCCGCGAGCGCGCGGGCCTCACCCAGCAGGCCCTCGCGGACGCCATCGGCTACTCGCTTGAACAGGTCGCCTCCGTCGAGCAGGGCCGCAGACCGGCGAAGGCTGCCTTCACTGAGGCCGCGGAACGCGTCCTCGACGCGGGCGGGGCCCTGCGGGTGCTCCAGGGCGACGTGGACCGGGCAAAACTCCCCCTGTTCTTCCAGGACTTCGCCTCGTTGGAGGCCGAGGCCGTCAGCCGCTTCTCGTACGACCCGATGCTGGTGCCGGGGGAGCAATGCTCAAGACCTGTGGATCGGCCTTCGGGACGGGACGTGAAGGGCGTACCTTCCCGAATGATCCTTTGATGGTCACCGAGTAGGCCCGCGTTCGCAGCGCGGGTCGGGAAGGCACGCCCATGCTCAGCGTAGTCAACGCCGATGGCACCACCGAGACCGGTTCCCTGATCGACGAGATCGTCCGCGAGGGTGCCCGGCGGATGCTCGCCGCCGCGCTGGAGGCAGAAGTCAACCAGTACATAGCCGAGTTGGCGGCCGAGACGGACGGGGCCGGACGTCGCCTGGTGGTCCGCAACGGCCACCATCGGCCCCGCACCGTGACGACCGCCGCAGGCGCC
>NZ_JBVIIE010000054.1:0-59461 GCF_055569945.1 Streptomyces sp. NPDC031340 | reverse complement strand
CAGGGGCAGTGGTTCGGAGGCGGTGACCAGTTCCCGCAGCGGATGCCGGGCCAGCACCGCGTCCACCTCCGGCGTCAACGCCGCCGCCAGCCGGGTGGCCACCGGCAGCGAGTCGTCGTCCAGGGTCTCCGCGGCCGCCAGCACCGCGGCGCGCGCCGGCCCCTCGGGCACCCCGGCCGCTGCCCGCCGGTACAGCTCGCCGCCCTCCTCCAGGACCAGCCCGGTGTCGATGCCGGCCGGGACCTTGATGCGGGCGCGGTGCCGCCAGGCGGTGACCGGGTCGCTCCAGGCCTCCACGTGGTAGCTCCAGCGGCCCGGGGCGCCGGGGGTGACGGTGGCGCCCCAGCGGTCGGTGCCGGGCGTCAGCTCCCGCATCGGCGTCCACGGGCCAGGACGGCCCTCCGGATCGGTCAGGACGACGTTCGCGGCGACGGCGGCGTGCCCCTCGCCGAACACGGTCGCCGTGACCTCGAACGACTCGCCCACGACCGCCTTCGCCGGGTGCCTGCCGCACTCGACGAGGGGCCGGACGTCGCGTACCGGGATGCGGCCGATGGCCTGGGACCAGCTCATGGGTGTCACCTCCGCCGTGCTCGAGGCCGGACCCGTTGGCCCGGCCGGGGGGTACAAGCTGCGCCGGAAGGATCTGCCTCCGCGCGGGGTTGCCGACTGCGCGGGGCGGATCCGCCTTCGCGCGGGGTTGCTGACTGCGCGGTGTCTACCTCCGGGCGGGGGTACGGCGCGCCGCCGCGGGCGGACCGCGCCGGCCGGTGAGGGCCGTGCCGGTCCGGTCGTCCTCGTCCCGCAGGTAGGAGATCAGGGTGGTGCGCAGATAGCGTTCGGCCGCGTCCGCGGCCTCGCGGGCGCAGCGCTTCCCCATGAGCACGCAGAGGGTGTAGCCGGAGTCCTCGAAGAGGGCCCGCACCCCGCGGTCCGCCGGGGAAGCGAGCATCGCGCGTTCCCAGGCCCGGTAGCGCCGCAGTTGCCGGGCGACTTCGGCCTTGGCCGGTAGCAGCATGGCGCCGTTCACCTCCCGGGGCTCGATGGCTCGTCTCCCGACCGTCGGGCGGTGACCGGGCGCGGGCGCGCACGGTCCGTTACGGGCAATCGAGGTCTTCACACATGGTGCACGGGTGACGACACAGCGTCTTGTTGGCGATTCAACCATCTCTTCGGCCGCTCGTGTTGCACGAATGGCGTACCGCTCTCACTCTTGAGGTGACTCAGGAGCGATAAGCGCTCACGCTCCGCGTTCGGGGCCCGTCCCGCGGGGACGGGGAGGAGCGGGGGCTTCGCCGGTGAGGAGCCAACGAGATGAAGACCGCAGTGCCCTGCTACTACCACCTCGACGTGGAAGTCAGCCCCGAACGGGTCGGACAGGTCAGGCGCATCCTGGCCGCTCACCTCCGGTTCTGGAACCTCGACAACCTCGTCGAGCCCGTCTGCCACGGCACCGAGCTGCTGCTCGAGGCCATCGACGAGCACGCCACCGACAAGAACACCTCCATCGAGATGTGGTGGAGCGGCCAGCACCTGATCACCGCCGTCGGCGGCAACGACTCCCAACTGCGCCCGGACCTGGACCTGCGGAGCTGCCTGCAGTGGATCGCCGCCATGAGCGACGGATGGGGCTGCTGCGCCACCGACAACGGCAGCAAGGTCATCTGGTTCTCGCAGCGCGCCCGCGCCGGCGAACGCGTCCCGCTCGTCCCCACGGCGCCCGCGCCGAGCCTGCGCGAGGGGCTCCAGGTGCCCCGCGAGCTCCCGGTCGTCGCACTGGCCGGCGCGGCCGACGGCACCGGCGTCCTCCAGGACGCCCGGTGACGGCCAAGCGACGGCGCAAGGCAGGGGTGCCCGTGTGGAGCGGGCACCCCTACCCGTTGGGCGCCTCCTTCGACGGCGAGGGCACCAACTTCGCCCTGTTCAGCGAGGTCGCCGAACACGTCGAACTGGTCCTCGTCGACGACGGCGGAGGCGAACGCCGAGTCCCGGTCGCGGAGGCCGACGGGTTCGTCTGGCACTGCTACCTGCCGGGCGTCGGGCCGGGCCAGCGCTACGGCTACCGGGTGCACGGGCCCTGGCATCCGGAACTGGGCCACCGCTGCAATCCGGCGAAGCTGCTCCTCGACCCGTACACCCGCGCGGTGGACGGGCAGGTGGACGATCACCCCTCCCTCTTCGAACGGGCCTCGCACGGCCGGTCCCGGGCCGACAGCGCCGGGCACACCATGCTCGGCGTGGTGACCGACCCGGCCTTCGACTGGGGCGCCGACCGGCCGCCCGACCGGCCGTACGCCGACACGGTGATCTACGAGGCCCACGTCAAGGGCCTCACCCGCACCCACCCCGAGGTGCCCGACGACCTCCGCGGTACCTACGCCGGCCTGGCCCACCCCGCGGTCCTGGAGCACCTGACCTCGCTGGGGGTGACCGCGGTGGAGCTGATGCCGGTGCACCAGTACGTGCAGGACGGTGTGCTGCGGGGCCGCGGGCTGTCCAACTACTGGGGCTACAACACGATCGGCTTCTTCGCCCCGCACAACGGCTACGCCGCCCGCGGCAGTCGCGGGCAGCAGGTCACCGAGTTCAAGTCGATGGTGAAGGCGCTGCACGCGGCCGGCCTGGAAGTGATCCTGGACGTCGTCTACAACCACACCGCCGAGGGCAACGAGCGGGGCCCCACCCTGTCCTTCCGCGGCATCGACAACGCCTCGTACTACCGCCTGGTGGACGGCGACTGGAAGCACTACTACGACACCACGGGCACCGGCAACAGCCTGCTGATGCGGCACCCCTACGTGCTCCAGCTGATCATGGACTCGCTGCGGTACTGGGTCACCGAGATGCACGTCGACGGCTTCCGCTTCGACCTCGCGGCCACGCTGGCGCGGCAGTTCCACGAGGTCGACCGGCTGTCGGCGTTCTTCGACCTCATCCAGCAGGACCCGGTGATCAGCCGGGTCAAGCTGATCGCGGAACCCTGGGACGTCGGCGAGGGCGGCTACCAGGTGGGCAACTTCCCGCCGCTGTGGTCGGAGTGGAACGGCAAGTACCGTGACGCCGTACGGGACTTCTGGCGCGGGGAGCCGCACACCCTCGGCGAGTTCGCCTCCCGGCTGACCGGCTCGTCCGACCTGTACCAGCACAACCGGCGCCGCCCGCGCGCCAGCGTCAACTTCGTGACCGCGCACGACGGGTTCACCCTGCGCGACCTCGTCTCGTACAACGACAAGCACAACGAGGCCAACGGCGAGGACAACCAGGACGGCGAGAGCCACAACCGGTCCTGGAACTGCGGCGTGGAGGGAGAGACGGACCGTCCCGCCGTCCTCGAACTGCGCGCCCGCCAGCAGCGCAACTTCCTCACCACGCTGCTGCTGTCGCAGGGCATCCCGATGCTGTCCCACGGCGACGAACTCGGCCGCACCCAGGGCGGCAACAACAACGCCTACTGCCAGGACAACGAGGTCTCCTGGATCGACTGGCGGCTCACCGAGGAGCAGCGCGGCCTGGCGGACTTCACCCGGTACCTCATCGGGCTGCGCCGCGCCCACCCCGTGCTGCGCCGCCGCCGGTTCTTCCGCGGGGAGACCGTCCGGCGCGCCGGCCAGCCGCTGCCGGACCTGGTGTGGCTGGCGCCGGACGCGCGGGAGATGACGGACGAGGACTGGCAGCGGCCCGACGCGCACTCCGTCGGAGTCTTCCTGAACGGCGACGCCATCGCCGAACTCGACGCGCGCGGGCGGCGCGTGGTGGACGACTCCTTCCTGCTGCTGTTCAACAGCTACTGGGAGCCGGTGCCGTTCCGGCTGCCCGACGTCGCCTACGGCGAGCGCTGGAGGACACTCCTCGACACGGCCGAGGAGGCGCAGGGCGCCCCCGACGAGGTGGAGCACAAGGCGGGCACGGAGATGACCGTCGAGCCGCGCAGCCTCGTCGTACTCTCCCGTCCCTCCCGCACCGCACGCTGACACGCGCGTGCGCGTGCGATGCGACGGGCACGCGCCACCCGGCGCGCGCCCGTCCCGAGCACTGCGGCCTTCCGGCCTGGCGGCCTTCCGGCCTGGCGGCCTTCCGGCACTCGCGGTGGTTGCGGTGTGGGTGTGCTCGCGGCTTGCGGTGGCTGTGCTCGCGGCTTGCGGTGCTTGCCGGGCGCGGTGTGAGCGTGTTGGCGGGGCCCGGTGTGTCCGCGGTGGCGGTGCGGTGCTCGGGGCGGGGGTGGGCTCTCAGTGCTCGCGGCGGGAGGTCACCGTGAACTGGGCGCCGTCGCGGTCGCGCAGGACGGCCTCGTCGCTGCCCTTCGACAGGACGCCGCCGCCGTGCCGCTCCGCGGCCCCGACGCAGGCTTCGACGTCCACGACGGCGAAGTGGACCTGCCAGTGGGGCCGGATCGTCGGGTCGGGGGCCGCCTCCAGGGCGCCCGACTCGATGCGTGCCACCACGACGCCCTGGCTGCGCAGCACGACCTCCTCGCCCTCGTAGCCGACCTCGCAGCAGCCGGGCCGCCCCGTAGCCCAGTCGAGGACCTCGCCGTAGAAGATCGCGGAGTCGAAGGCGTCACGCGTGTGGAGCCGGATGAAGGTCGGGGCCGCACGGCGCCAGCTCTCCCACTCCGAGACCAGTTCCCCCTCCCAGATCCCGAACGTCGCGCCGTCCCGGTCGGCCAGCAGCGCCGCCCGGCCGGGCGGGAAGGAGATCGGCCCCACCGCCGCCGTGCCGCCGCGCTCCTGTGCCCGGGCCACGGCCTGGTCCGCAGCGGGCACGGCGAAGTACGGCGTCCATGTCACGACCATCTGCCACATGGTGGCGACGGCGGCGATCCCGGCGACGGGCGTGCCGTCCGCGAGGGCGATCCGGAAGTGCTCGCCCAGCTTGGCCGCCCGCCACCGCCAGCCGAACACGGCCGTGTAGAACTCCTCGGTGGCGCGCAGGTCGCGGCTGGTCAGACTCACCCAGCAGGGGGCGCCGAACACGGAGTGCGAGGAGATGACGCTCGTCGCAGGGCCGGGGCGCGTGATGTCGTGGTTCATGGCTCACGTCCAGGTCTCGTCCACCGGCGGCCACCGGTCTGCCTGCCACCAGTGTCCAACCGGAACGGCTCTCCGCGCCTGTCGAGTACCCCGGCGAAGGGGCCGAAACGGCGGCCCCCGCCGGGCGGCTCCCCGGTGGCGGGCGTCCGCGCGAGTGACGAGCATGGAAGGGCCGGACACCAGTACGCGAGCGGCCGGCGGGAGGTGGCCATGCCCGTGGACGGGGGCTCGGACCGGATCGTCGAGCTGCAGCAGGAAGTCGACCAGCTGAAGGAAGCGGTCGCCTCGCACGCCGTCGTGGACCAGGCGATCGGCATGGTCGTCGCCCTCGGCCGGCTGTCGCCGGACGAGGGCTGGCAGGTGCTGAAAGACATCTCCCAGCACACGAACATCAAATTGCGCAATATCGCGGAATTGATTCTCATCTGGGGCCGCAACGGAACACTGCCCCCGGAAATACGCACGGAATTGGAAGAGGCGCTGGACCGCTACGGCCCCACGCAGATCCCCGGCGCCCCGCCGCAGTGACGGGACGCCCGCCGCCCGCTCCCGGGCCGCTTCACGGCTCAGCCGGGAAGCGGCCCGGGCCGGGTCCGTGCTTCTGCCTGTGCCTCTGCTGCCTGCGTCTGCGTCTGCGTCTGCGGCTGTGCCTGCGCCTTCGTCTCGCTGAGGAGTTCCCTGCGCAGCTCCGCGAAGCAGCCGCTGAGCAGACGTGAGACGTGCATCTGCGAGATGCCGAGCTGCTGCGCGATGCTGCTCTGCGTCATGCCTTTGAAGAAGCGCAGGTACAGGATGGTCCGCTCGCGCTCCGGGAGGGCCTGCAGACAGGGGGCGACGGCCACCCGGTCGACGACGACGTCGTAGGCCGGGTCGGACCCGCCGACGGTGTCGCTCAGGGCGTACCCGTCGGTGCCCGGCACCTCGGCGTCCAGGGACAGCGCGGAGAAGCACTCCAGGGCCTCCATGCCGGTGCGCACCTCGCTCTCCTCCAGGCGCGTGTACGCGGCGATCTCGGCGACGGTCGGGGCGTGTCCGGGGGTCGTCTGCGACAGCTCCTTCGCCGCGTGCCGCACCCGGTTGCGCAGGTCCTGGACCCGGCGCGGCACGTGCAGGGTCCACATGTGGTCACGGAAGTGGCGCTTGATCTCACCGGTCACGGTCGGCACCGCGTACGCCTCGAAGGCGTGGCCGCGTGCCGGATCGTAGTGGTCGACGGCCTTGACCAGGCCGAGGGCGGCGACCTGGTACAGGTCTTCGAGAGCCTCACCGCGTCCCTTGAATCGGACCGCGATCCGTTCGGCCATGGGCAGCCAGGCCTGGACCAGCTCGTCCCTGAGCTCCTTGCGCTGCGGGCCTTCCGGCAGCCGCGCGAGCCGTTCGAAGGCACGGGCGGTGTCGGGCGCGTCGTCGTGCGGATGCGGCGTGGTTCCGGTGGTGACGCGCATGGGCGCACCTCCCTCGGCCGGTGCTGTGTGGACAGACACCACGGGAGAGGCGGGCATGGACCTGACGGAGGGCATCCGGGGCCTGCTGCCGGCTTCCGTGGACGTGCCTCCGGTCCGAAGCACTGCGATGGGCATTCCCGCCCGAAGAGATTCCAAAACAATTCAGTCAATACGGTGACGCAAGGCGACCGGGCGACCCTGAATCGTCGCGGAAATGGCCCGGATCGCCACGGACTGAAATCGCGGGAATTCGTCACGTGAAATCCGCGGCGCTCGCGGACGTGACGCACGGTTTGACCAACCTGTGGGATCCCTTACCTCTGCTACAGAGGTAATCTGCCGATGTGGAAGACGCGGAACCGGAGGCCTTCCCCGACGCGTTGATCGACGCGCTCGTCGGCGTCCAGCGGCGCACCCGGCGCCGGCTGCGGCGGCAGATCGACCCGCAGTTGCGCGGTGCCGAGGTGGAGCTGCTGCGCCTGGTCGTGACGCGGCCCGGCATCGGCATCTCGGACGCCGCCAGGGAGCTGCACCTCGCCGGCAACTCCGTGTCGACGCTGGTCAACCAGCTGTCCCGGCAGGGCTTCCTGCTCCGCGAGACCGACCCCGCCGACCGGCGGGCGGCCCGGCTGCTGCCGACGCCCGCGGCCGGCGCCCGGCTCGGCGAGTGGCGCAGACGACGCGCGGAACTCGTGCGGGGCGCGCTGTCCGGCCTCGACGAGGCGGACCGGGAGGTGCTGCGCGCGGCCGTCCCGGCCCTGCGCAAACTGGCCGGCAACCTGCGCGAGGAGGCCGAGGAGTCATGACGGAAGACCGCGGCTGCGGGCATCCCGAGGCCGTCACCTGCACGGGTCTCGTGTACGCCTTCGGCGACACGAAAGCGGTGGACGGGCTGGAGCTGACGGTGCGGAAGGGCGAGGTCTTCGGACTGCTCGGCCCGAACGGCGCCGGGAAGACCACCGCGATCCGCTGCATCACCACCCTCCTGCCGGTGCCGACCGGCAGGGTGCGGGTCTTCGGCCACGACGCGGCCCGGGAACGGATGGCGGTGCGGCGCCTGCTGGGCTACGTGCCCCAGCAACTGTCCGCCGACGCGGGCCTCACCGGCCGCGAGAACGTGGTCCTGTTCGCCCGCGTCTTCGACGTGCCCCGCCGCGAGCGCGCCGAGCGCGTCGGGCAGGCGCTGGCCGCCGTCGGTCTCGCCGAGGCCGCCGACCGGCTCGTCGGCACCTACTCCGGCGGCATGGTCCGTCGTCTGGAACTCGCGCAGGCCCTGGTCAGCGCCCCCCGCCTGCTCATCCTGGACGAGCCGACCATCGGACTGGACCCCATCGCCCGTACCGGCGTGTGGGAGCACATCAACGCCGTGCGCGCCGCCACCGGCATGACCGTCCTGGTGACCACCCACTACATGGACGAGGCCGACCGGTACTGCGACCGCGTCGGCCTGATGCACCGCGGCCGCATCCGGGCCCTCGGCACCCCCGGCGAACTGCGGCAGGGCCTCGCCGAGCGCCGGGGCACGGACACCCTGCCGACCCTGGAGGACGTCTTCCGCGACGTCGCCGGCAGCGGTCTGGAAGACCAGTCAGGAGATTTCCGCGATGTCCGAAGCACCCGCCGCACCGCAGGCCGCGTCGGCTGACCGCGCCCGAGCCGAAGGCATCGGCCTGCTGCTGAAGCCTCCCGCGCCCCGAGCGGGCTGGCGGCTGCTGCCCGCCCGGGTCGTGGCGATGTGCGCGGTCGAACTGCAGAAGCTGCGCCACGACCGGACCGAGCTGTACACCCGCGCGGTCCAGCCCGCCCTGTGGCTGCTGATCTTCGGTCAGACCTTCACCCGCCTCAAGGCGATCCCCACCGGCGGCATCCCCTACATCGACTTTCTGGCGCCCGGCATCATCGCCCAGTCCGCGATGTTCATCGCGATCTTCTACGGCATCCAGATCATCTGGGAACGGGACGCCGGCATCCTCAACAAGCTGCTGGTCACGCCGACCCCGCGCTCGGCGTTGATCACCGGCAAGGCGTTCGCGGCGGGCGTGAAATCGCTGGTCCAGGCGGTCGTCGTGGTGCTCATCGCCGCCGTGCTCGGGGTGGCGCTGACCTGGAACCCGCTGAAGCTGCTCGGCGTCGCCGCGGTCGTGGTCCTCGGATCGGCCTTCTTCGCCTGCCTGTCCATGACCATCGCCGGCATCGTGCTCAGCCGCGACCGCCTCATGGGTTTCGGGCAGGCCATCACCATGCCGCTGTTCTTCGCCTCCAACGCCCTGTACCCGGTCTCCCTGATGCCCGGCTGGCTCCAGGCCGTCAGCACGGCCAACCCGCTGAGCTATCAGGTGGACGCCCTGCGCGGCCTGCTGCTGGGCACGCACGCGCACCTCGCGCTCGACTTCGGGGTGCTCGTCGTGGCCGCCGCGCTCGGCATCACCGCGGCGTCCTCGCTCCTCGGCCGGCTGGCCCGCTGAGGGTACGGCCGAACGTGATGTGCGGCACGCGCGCGCCCGGGTGTGTCGGGGCGCACCCGGCGATTGTTCCTGCGCACGGCTTGATCAGCGATCAAAGGGGGTGAACCGGCTGCCCACAGCGCATTCCGCTCATTTGACAGTGCACTGAGCCCACAGATAGGAAGCAGCTCTCTGAGGTCGAGAGGTGGATCGTGTACGAGCCCAACGTGGTCGGGGACTGGCAGGAGTACGACGAGCATGCCGGTCTGCGTGTCCGCGTCCACCGTCTCGAGGCCGCCGAGCCACCGCGGGGACGTGACGACGCGGCCGCCGGGCTGACCTACTTCAGCCTCCGCGTCACCGTCGAGAACCGGGGCAGCCGGAACGTCGGCATCCACCTGGAGGACGGCCAGATCGACGTGCGGACCGGTCCGGACGGCGAGGCCGCGTTCATCGACTGGCGCAACTCGCAGTTCGTCGAGGGCTTCGACGTCTATCCGCTGCGCCGGGTCACCGCCGTGCTGTACGCGGCCGGACCGGAGACGTCGCTGAGCCAGATCGACGTGCAGGTGCAGCTGCGGGCCGACGAGGAGTGGGCCGACCGCCGGATGTGGGTGGGCGGCATCGGACTGCACGAGCAGGGCGCCGGCGCGGCCCCGGGCGCCGGCCGCGACTGCCTGGCCCACCAGGTGAGCAACTACCTGCGGGACCAGGCGGAGAAGGGCACCGCCTGATCCCGTACGCCGGCGTGCGGGACGCCGCCGAGGTTCCGCGCGCCTCGGTGCGGGACGCCGTCGAGGTTCCCGCGCCTCAGTGCGGGATGCCGTCGATGATCTCGCGGGCGCCCTGGCGCAGCAGGGCTACGGCGACCGACGTGCCCAGGGTGGCCGGGTCGAGCCGTCCCGCCCACTCGTGGGCGTTCAGCCGGGTCTTGCCGTCCGGGGTGAACACGCAGGCGCTCAGGGACAGTTCACCGCTGCGGTCCACGCGCGCGTACCCGGCGATCGGGCTGTTGCAGTGGCCCTGCAGCACGTGCAGGAACATCCGCTCGGCCGCGGCTTCGCGGTGCGTGTCCGGGTCGCCGAGCCCGCTGACCGCGTCGATGAGGGCCGCGTCGTCCTCCCGGCACTGCAGGGCGAGGATGCCCGCGCCGATCGGCGGCATCATCGTCTCGGGGGAGAGGATCTCGCTGATGACGTCGTCCCGGCCGATGCGCCGCAGGCCGGACACCGCCAGCAGCAGCGCGTCCGCGTCGCCGGCCGCCAGCTTCTCCAGCCGCCGGTTGGCGTTGCCGCGGAAGGGCACACACTCCAGGTGCGGGTGGGTGGCGGCGAGCTGGGCGACCCGGCGCACCGAGGAGGTGCCGATCCGGGTTCCCTCGGGCAGCTCGTCCAGGGTGAGGCCGTCCGGGTGGACCAGGGCGTCGCGGATGTCGTCGCGTTCGAGGAACGCGGCGAACGTCGTCCCGGCCGGCAGCGGCCGGTCGGCGGGCACGTCCTTGACGCAGTGCACCGCGAGGTCGGCCTCACCGGCCAGCAGCGCGGCGTCCACCTCCTTGGTGAAGGCGCCCTTGCCCTCGACCTGCGAGAGGTCACCGAGCCACTTGTCACCGGTCGTCCGCACGGGCACGACCTCGGTGCGCACACCCGGGTGAAGGGCAGTCAGTTCCGCTCGGACGCGCTCCACCTGGGCGAGCGCCATCGGCGAGTCGCGGGAGACGATCCGGATCAGTTCGGGTACGGACATGCGGACACGATAGACCCTCGGACGCCAACTGCCGTGCGCCACCGCCCGGTCGGCCGCCCGGCGCTCAGCGGCGCAGCACCGTCTCGCGCTGCATGCGCGACAGTTTCTCCGGGTTGCGCACGGCGTACAGCCCGGTGACGAGGCCGTCGTCGACGCGCACCGCCACCACGGTGTCGATCGCGCCGTCCATCCGCAGCACCAGCGCCGGACAGGCGTTGACCTGCGCCGGCCGCAGCGACGCCGCGGTGATCCGGCCCAGGCCGCCCGCCAGCAGCCGGGCCACCTTGTCGGCGCCCCTGACCGGCTGCGGCACGGCCTGCTTGATCCCGCCGCCGTCGCCCAGGAACACGACGTCCGGCGCGAGGATGTCGACCAGGCACTGCAGGTCGCCGGTCTCCACCGCGTGCCGGAACGCGTCGAGCGCGCTGCGGGTCTCGGCGGGGGAGACCGTCCCGCGCGGCCGGCGCGCGGCGACGTGCGTCCGCGCCCGGTGCGCGATCTGCCGTACGGCCGCCGGGCTCTTGTCGACGGCCTCGGCGATCTCGTCGTAGCCGACGTCGAACACCTCGCGCAGCACGAACACCGCCCGTTCGGTGGGCGCGAGGGTCTCCAGCACCAGCAGCATCGCCATCGACACGCTGTCGGCGAGCTCGACGTCCTCGGCCACGTCGGGCGCGGTGAGCAGCGGCTCGGGCAGCCAGGTGCCGACGTAGGACTCCTTGCGGCGGCCGAGCGCGCGCAGCCGGGTCAGTGCCTGGCGGGTGGTGATCCGCACCAGGTACGCGCGCGGCTCCCGCACCGCGGCGAGATCGACGCCCGCCCAGCGCAGCCAGGTCTCCTGGAGGACGTCCTCGGCGTCGGCGGCCGAGCCGAGCATCTCGTAGGCGACCGTGAAGAGCAGGTTGCGGTGGGTGACGAACGCGTCGGTGGCGGCGTCCGCGCCGCCCGTGCCGTCCGTGCTGTCCGCGGGTTGCCCGGCCGTGTCCCTCGTCCGCTCGCTGTCCTCGCTGGTCACCGGCCGCTCCTGCCTGTCCGTTCCCGACGGTGTCACACGCACAGGACGCCGCGGCCCGCGGATCCGTGACACGCGCCGGCCGTGGCGCACGTCACACGGGCGCCGCCGTCACAGCGAGCGGGGCGCCGGCATCTCGTGTTCGTCCGGTTCACAGCCGACGAGTTCCGGTTCACAGCCGACGAGTTCCTGTTCACCGACCACCAGTTCCGGTTCACCGCCCACGAGTGAGGACGCCGTCATGGACGCCCGTTTCGACATGTTCGCCAACGACATCGCCGCGAATTTCGGCAAGCGTTTCGCCAATGCCGCCATGGTGATCAGCCAGTCACCGCTGCCCGCCTCCACGCAGGAGCTGGTGTCGCTGCGCGCCAGCCAGATCAACGGCTGCGGCTGGTGCGTCGACCTGCACACCAAGGAGGCCGCGGCCGCCGGTGAGAGCGCGGTCCGGCTCCACCTGGTCGCCGCCTGGCGCGAGGCCACCGTGTTCACCGAGGCCGAGCGGGCCGCCCTGGCGTTCGCCGAGGAGGGCACCCGCCTCGCCGACGCCCAGCAGGGCGTCTCCGACGAGACCTGGTCCCAGGTGCGCGAGCACTACGACGACGACCAGACCGCCGCGCTGGTCTGCCTGGTCGCCCTGATCAACGCGGCCAACCGGCTCGCCGTGATCGTGCACCAGAAGGGTGGCTCCTACGAGCCCGGCATGTTCGCCGCCATGCTCGGCTGACCGACCGGCGCCCGCGTCCGGTCCGGGGGACCTTCGCCCCGGCCCGGAGGCGGCGCGCTCCACCGCGGCCCACCGCGCGCTCCGGGCGTGCCGCGGCAGGCGCTCCACCGCGGCCTACCCGCCGTGTTCCACCGGGGCCCGCCGGCCGGCCGCGCGGCCCGCCCGGGGCTCCGGCCGGGCCGGCGCCACGAGCGCCGCCGCGGTGAGCAGCCCGCCGGCCAGGAACGCGCCCCGCACCCCGGCCACGGGCAGCAGGACGCCGCCGAGCAGCGCCCCGGCCGCCACGCCCACGTTGAACGCGGCCGAGTTGGCCGCCAGCGCCGTCTCGGTGCGGCCCGGCGCGACCCGCAGCACCTGACTCTGCGTCGCCATGAACACCGGCCCGACCGAGGCGCCGAGCAGCATCAGCAGCGCGACGGCCACCGCCCGGCCGCTGCCGCCCGCGTACAGCCCGAGCAGGGCCGCCGCCTGCGCCGCCACCGGCACGTTCAGCGTGGCGCGCGGGAACCGGTCCAGCAGCGGCCCGGCCGCGGTCACCCCGGCCAGCCCGGCCACGCCGAACGCGAACAGCACCGCGCTCACCGAGCCCCCGCCGAACCCGCTGACGTCGTTCAGGAAGGCGACGACGTACGTGAAGCCCGTGAACGCGCCCGTCACCGACAGCGCGGTCGTGGCGAGGACGATCAGGAACCGGCGCCGGTCGGGGGCGGCGCCGTACGCCGCGTGACTCTCCTCGGGCCGTGAGGTCGGCAGCAGGGCGGCGACGACGGCGAGCGAGACCAGCGCGAGACAGCCGAGCAGCGCGAACGGCGCCGGCCAGCCGCGGTGTCCGCCCAGCCAGGTCCCCGCCGGCACGCCGAGCACCGTGGCCAGCGACCCGCCGACCGACAGCAGCCCGATGACCCGGCCCCGCCGCTCGGGCGGGAACAGCCCCACCGCGACCGGCCCCGTCACCGCCCAGAACAGCGCCTGCGCGAGCGCCGTCGCCGTCCGCGCCGCCAGCAGCACCCCGTACGAGACGGTGCCCAGCGCCGGGATCCAGCTCGCCACCGCCAGCAGGCCGAGCAGCCCGGCGAGCAGATACCGGCGCGGCACCGAGCGGGTGACGTGCGCGACGGGCAGCGACGCCACCGCCACCGTCAGGCCGTACCCGGTGACCAGCAGGCCCGCCGCGGCGAGCGACACCCGCAGGTCGGCCGCGATCAGCGACAGCAGGCCCACCGGCAGGTTCTCGACGGTGTTGAAGGTGAACGCCGCCAGCATCAGCGCCGCGACGAGGGCTCCCCTGCGCCAGGCGGCCGGACGTCCGCTGCCCATTCAGGTGTCCTCCGGGTAGGTGGGTAGGTGGTCCAGGTGGCCGCCGACGGGGCCGGGACCAGCGTTTCCGGAGGCACGGCGGGGCTTCTACTGTTTCGGTCCGGGCCGAAACAGAAGCCGCGCTCCAGGAGGCCGTGTTGCCGCTCACCCTGCACCTGGGCACCGACGATCTGGCGCGCTGCCGGTTCGCGGTCTCGCCGCTGTGCCAGACCCATGAGGCGCTGCGCATGCTGCGCCGCCCGGCCCGGCACGGCTACCACCGCGCCTGGCTCCGCCGGATGCGCCGCACCCTGGCCGGCCTGGACCTGTCACCCCTGTGGCTGTTCGTCCCGAGCCCCGGCGGCTACACCCCCGACTTCCTCGGCGCGCCCCCCGACGAGCCGTTCCCGTCCATCGACGACGAACTGGCGCGGATGCGCGCCACCGATCCCGCCCTCGCCCGCGCCGAGATGGCCCGATCGCTCGCCTGCACCCCCGGGCTCGCCGAGTCACCCGCGGGCCGCGCCGCCCTCGACGACCCGGCGGGGACCGTCCGGCGCCTGGCCGGCCTCACCGAGCTGGCCTGGCACGCCCTGCTCGCCCCCGACTGGCCGCGCCACCGGGCCGTCCTGGAAGCCGACATCGCCCACCGCTCGCGCCGGGCGGCCGACGGCGGCCTCGACGCGCTGCTCACCGGCCTGCACCCCGGCATCGACTGGGCCGGCCACACCCTCACCCTGCGCATGTACGGCGACCTCGCCGACGCCCAGCGCGCCGACGGGCGCGGCGTCCTGCTCATGCCGAGCGTGTTCGTCTGGCCGGACGTGGTGAGCGGCTTCGCCCGCCCCTGGCAGCCCACGGTCGTCTATCCCGCCCGCGGCATGGGCCGGCTGCACACCGCACCGGCGCCCCGCCCGCCGGAGGCGCTCGCCCGGCTCCTGGGCCGCGGGCGGGCCGCCGTCCTCACCGGCCTGACCGCGCCCGCCTCGACCACGGAACTCGCCCGTCGGCACGGAATGGCCCCGTCCACCGTGTCGGCGCACCTGACGGTCCTGCGCGAGGCGGGCCTGCTCGACGCGCGCCGCCAGGGCTACTACGTGCTGTATGCGCGCACCGCCCTCGGCGACGCCCTGGCCGAGGGCCGTCAGCCCTGATCCTGCGGGAGGGGGCACCGGCGGAGACGGCCGGCGCACACCGCGGCGGACCCGCACGTCCTGCCTGCGTCCACGCGGCGCTGACCCGTGTGTTCTCCGGGGCCGGTGGGGTCCCCGTCGAGTCGTGGTTGCTCTGACTCGGATGCTGACCCTATCCTTGATAAAACGATTGCTCATCCGAAGGAAGGCGCGAGTTGCCCCCTTCGACCGGCGAGGGGACGACATGCTCGGGGCACACGATCTGCCGCTTCACGGCGTGCGCGTCCTGGACTTCAGCCAGTTCCTCGCCGGTCCGGTCGCCGCGCTGCGGCTGGCCGATCTGGGGGCGGACGTCACCAAGATCGAGCGGCCCGGCGTCGGTGAGATCGGCCGCGGACTCGCCTTCGCGGGCAGATGGGCCGACGGTGACACGCTGTCCTTCCACGCGATGAACCGCAACAAGCGGGCGGTCGTCGCGGACTTGAAGGATGCCGCTGACCTGGAGCTGGTCAAGGAGCTGGTCTCCCGGGCGGACGTGCTGATCCAGAACTTCCGGCCGGGCGTGATGGCGCGCCTGGGGCTCGACCACGAGACCCTGCGCGGGATCAACCCCGGTCTGATCTACGTGAGTGCGACCGGCTACGGCGATGAAGGCCCCTGGGCGCGGAGGCCGGGCCAGGACCTGCTCGCACAGTCCGTCTCAGCGCTGCCGTGGGCGGTGACGACGGGGGACCGCCCGGTGCCGATGGGCCTGGCTGTCGCCGACCACTTGATGAGCTGCCACATAGCGCAGGGAGTGACTGCCCTCCTGGTCCGCAAGGCACGCACGGGAGTTGGCGGTCTCGTCGAGACGAGCCTCCTCGAGGCCATGCTCGACTTGCAGTTCGAGCGCCTGACCGCGCGACTCAGCGAAGCCCCGACCCCGGTCCCGGCCGGGGGCGACTCGGCGACTCGGCACGTGCGCGGCCACTCGTCGGCTGTAGCCGGTGTCTTCGCCACGTCCGACGGGCACATCGCACTGGATCACGTACCCATGGATGTGCTCAGCCGCGTCCTCGGCGACTCCGGGCTCACCCGGTACGACGACCCCGACGAGCGGCGGGACGGATGGACCCACCTCGAAGGACCCCTGCGTGCCGCCTTCGCCGTGCGGTCGACGCAGGACTGGGTCGACCTGCTGTCCGGTCAGGACGGCTGGTGCGCTCCGGTCCTGTCCCTCGAGGAACTGCTGGACCACGAGGCCTTCCGGGCAGTCCGCATGACCCAGGAAGTGCTGCGTCCTCCGCGGACTGCCGGCACGGCCCCGGTGAGGGTGGTGACGACCCGGAGTCCCATCCGTATAGACGGCCACCGCCTGGTTTCCGCGAAGGCGGCACCGAGAGTGAGCGAAGACGGCCACGTACGTGACGAGATCATCTCCGATCGCGCCCGTCATACGTCCACCATCACGGGCGAGCGGAACGTCGCACTCGTAGGCCAAGGTGCCGACGATCAGTAGGCTTTATCGCATGGTCACACTGGGAGATGTCGCATCACGCGCTGGCGTGTCCATTTCGGCTGTATCGCGGGTGCTCAGCAACCACCCCTCGGCCCGGGTCAGCGAGGCCACCCGCCAACGGATCATGGACGCTGCCCGTGATCTCCGCTATCGGCCGAATTTCGCCGGGCGCGCGCTGAAATCCGCGCGTACCCAGGTGATCGGCCTGGTGGTTCCGGACCTCACGAACGCGCTGTTCACCGAGCTCATGCACGGAGCTGAGGAGGAAGCGTCAGCCAACGGCTACACCGTCCTGCTCGGCCGTTCCGACGACGTTCGTCCTGGTGGTGACGTCATCGCCCGGCTGATCGGCGAAGGCCGTGTGGACGGCATGGTCGTGCAGTTGGGCGATGCGGTTCCGCCGGCCGGTCTGAAAGATCTCCTGGAAATGCCGGCCCCGGTCATACTGCTCAACACGGCGTGCCGTGATCATGTCGGTTCGGTCGTCCTGGACGACCGGACGGGTGCCCGTCTGGCAGCCGAGCATCTCATCGAACTGGGGCACCGAAGAATCGCTCTGGCCAATGGACTGAGGCGTTCCTTCACCGCCCAGAAACGACGTCTCGGATTCAAGGACGCGATGTCCGCCGCGGGCCTGCCGTTCAACGGCAGCTACGAGACGCGGCTGGGTTATACGCCGGAGAACGGGCGGGCGGCGTTGCGGAACCTGATGTCGCTTCCGGAGAGGCCGACCGGAATAGTCGTCGCCAATGTGAACGCCGCGGTGGGTGTCCTGGCCGAGGCCCGGTCGCTCGGCATCCGGATCCCCGAGGATCTCTCGATCGTGTCGGTCCACGACTCGTGGACCGCTGAGAACACCTGGCCGCCCCTGACGACGGTCAGGATGCCGTTCCACACCATGGGCCGCGTCGCGGTACGCGCGGTGATCCGCCGCATCGAGACGGGCAAGACCACCGACGAGGTCATCACCGACCCGGCGCCCGTGCTCGTCGTACGCGAGTCCACGGCGCCGCCGCACACCCGATGAGCGGCATCCCAAGCCAAGATCCGCCCGGCCATGAGCGATCTCATGGCCAGGCGGATCACCGGCGGGGGAGAGGGGACGACCTGTCAGCTGCTCCGCGCCACGGCGGCGGCGAGCAGATCGTCGTCCAGGCCGTAGAAGCGGCGCGCGGTACCTGACAGGATCTCGTCCCGGTCCTGCCGGGCCACCCCCTGAAGGGCCTGCGTGACACCGTCGAAGACGCGGTTGTAGCCCCCTGCCGCGACCGAGATGGGCCAGTCACCGCCGTACATCAGCCGGGACGGCCCGAACACCTCCAGCGCGTGCTCGACGAAGGGCCTGATGGCGTCGGCGTTCCATCGGTCCGGTGCCTCGCCCGGGTACAGACCGGAGATCTTGGCACAGACACGCGGGTTCTCCGCGGCGGTTGCCAGCAGGCTCCACCACGGCTCGACGTCCGTGCGGCCGATCGGGGGCTTGGCGAGGTGGTCGATGACCATGTTCAGCTCGGGGTGCCGCTCCGACAGCACGGGGACGTGCTCCAGGTGTCGCGGGATCACCGCCACGTAGTCGAACGGAATGCCGGCGGCTTCCAGCATGCTCAGTCCCTCGTCCACGTCGGGGCGGAGGATCCAGTCGGGATCGGGGCGGTCGTGGGTCAGATTGCGGATGCCCACGACGCGCCGGTCCGTACGCAGCTCCGCCAGCCGCGCGCTCGCCTCCCCGGGCTTCTCCAGGGGGACGTATCCGACGACGCCGACCACTTCCGGATGCTCGTCGGCGACCGCGAGCATGTGGTCGGTGTCCTGGTCGTTGTCGGCCGACTGCACCATGACGGTCGCGCTGACGCCGTTGCGACGGAGGTCCGGCTGGAGCTCCTCGAAGGTGAACGTCCGGTTCCACTGGGGAACGTGCGGTCCCAGCCACGGGTACGGCGCACGGTCGAGGTCCCACACGTGCTGGTGAGCGTCGATGATCATGAAATGCCTTTCCTGCGAGAGGCCCGCAGTTCGTCCTCGATCCGGGCGTGGGCACGCGCGAGTGCCGGCCCGGCTTCCTCACCGCGCCACACCACGGCGTCGACGAGCCCGTTGAGGATCTCCACCACCTCCACGAGCTCAGGGACGCGCGGCAGTGGTCTGGAGTGCGCGTGGGCGGCCTCGAAAAGCCGGTATTCGGGCCGTCGGGCCAGCACCTCCGGGTCGGTCCAGGTGCTCTTCCGGACACCCGAGGCTCCGGCCTGGCTGGTGGCGCGGTCCATCGCGGCGGACGCCGTGTGGCAGAGGTAGTCCCAGGCGAGCACCGGACGGTCACAGCGGCTGCTGACCGCCAAGGCCCAGAAGGCGTTGACGGTGGTGGTCGGCTCCCCGGTGTCGTGAGCGGGGACCACCGCGGTGTCGAACCGCCCTGCCACCGGACCGTCCGCCGCCAGGGCCGCGAAGCCCGCCCAGTTGACGGTCACCGCCACCCGGCCCTCCGCGAACTCCACTCCGCTGCCGGCGCTGTCGAGCGCGTGGGCGCCGGGGTCGACGACGGTCGTCACGAGTTCCCGCATGAAGGACAGAGCGCGCCGAGCGGGCTGTCCGTCCAGCAGCACACCGTTGTCGCCGAACAGGTCACCTCCGTAACGCCAGAGGTGGACGACGAAGTCGTAGACGTTGTTGTGGCCATCGGGTGCGCCGGCGAGGACGGTTCCGGCGCAGCGGCCGGGCTCGTGCAGCCGAGCGGCGTGTTCGGCCAGCTCGGCCCACGTCGCGGGAGGCGTCAGGCCGTGGGCGGCATACCGGTCGGTGCGGGTGAACAGCAGTTGGGGGCCGTCGTGGAAAGGCAGTCCCCACACGTCACCGGAGAACGAGACGCCCTCGAGGAACGACGCCGACCACGCGTCGGGCCATCCCTCGGGCCGCTGCCGCGCGAGATGACCGGTCAGGCCGGTGATCGCGCCGCGCGCGGCGAGGGCGGGCAACCAGTCGGCGGGCACCAGCAGCAGTTCCGCGTCGGTGTCCTGGCGCAGGACGGACTCCCGCAGCACTCGCAGCTCCACCCACCGTGCCGTGACCGTGCCCGCGGGCCAGGCCAAGGAGTGGGCGGTGACGGCCCCACGAAATCCCGCGAAGTCACGGCCGAGCAGCCGCAACGGACGATCGGTCACGCGTCGGTCCTCTTGTTGGTCAGGTAGAGATGAGTGAGCACGAGGACGGTCTCACGGCGCTGGTTGACCACGGTGACCTTCTCGTGGACGTAGCCGTACGCGGCGGGCAGTTTCGGGTGGTCGGCCTTCTCGGTGATCTCGGCGGTGACCGTGATCGTGTCACCGATGAACACCGGCTTGATGAAACGGATGCGGTCGTATCCGTAGGACATCGACTGAGGATTGATGTCGCCCGCGGTCATCCCCACCGCGACGGAGAGGATCAGCGTGCCGTGAGCGATGCGCTGCCCGAACGGCTGGGTGGCCGTCCACTCCGCGTCCATGTGGTGAGGGAAGAAGTCACCGGTCTGGCCCGCGTGGAGAACGATGTCGGCCTCCGTGATGGTGCGTCCCACGGAGGTGCGGGACTCACCGATCCGGTAGTCCTCGAACCAGCGGTCTTCGGTCCTCATGACATCTCCTTCATGGTCTCGGAAGCCTGGAAGCGCTGCCCGTCCTCCGCGGTGAGAAGCAGCTCGGCAAGATGTGAGCTGCGGCGGATCAGCTCGGCGTCGGTCAGCTCCCCGCGCAGGACCTGCGTCACCCAGGGAGACACGGTGTCCTGGAACTCCATGTAGCCGGCGTAGCGCGGGCGGACGTACGCCTGCTCAAGGGTCTGCCTCGTGCCTCTGAAGAAGTCCCACGAGTCGGCGTTGAGGCGGTCGTCGTCCCAGGCCGGTGCGTAGCCGGGCTGGCCGCCCGCGTCGTAGTAGACGCCGGCCTGCACCTCGGGTGAGGCCACCCAGAAGGCGTAGGCGCGGGCGGCGTCCAGATGGGGGGACAGCGCCGACACGGCGACCCCGGCACCGCCGAGGAGCGACCCGGCGACGCCACGCGGGCCGCGGGGGATGTCGGCGTGCCGCAGCCGGTGCGGCCTGAAGCCGGTGCGGGAGTAGTTCGTGTAGCCGAACGAGAGCGGGCTGCAGAACCAGGTGTCCTGTGTGCTGAGTGCTTCCGCGACCTTGATGGGATTGGCGTCGAGGCACCACTCGGGGACGTGCTCGGTCAGCCGGTGCATGAGCTCCAGTACGGGCGCCGCCTCCTCCTCGGACAGGAACGTGCCGGGGACGGCGTTGGCCGGGGTCCCGTTGTTGGCCGCGAGCGTCAGCATGGTGGAGAACGCGTCGATGGGCTTGGCCGGCCACAGGACCTTGCCCCGCTTCGCCAGTTCCAGCACTTCGTCCCACGTCTCCGGCCGCCTCGGCAGGAGGTCGGGGCGGAAGACCGAGACCTGCGCGGCCGAGTCCGTGGCAAGGCCGTACTGGTGCCCGTCATGGGCGTACGTGCCGTGGGCCGCGCCCAGCGACGCGGCCGCCAGGGCTGCCAGCTCCTGGTCGTGCCCGCAGCCGTCGAGCCGTGCGAGCAGGTTCTCGTGCGCCGCCAACGGCACGTGCGGATGGTCGATGACCAGCAGGTCGTACTCGCGGGCGAGCACCTCCAGAGGCGCGTCCGCGAACGCCTGCAGCGAGCGGAATTCCCACACCACCTGGACGCCGGTCGATCTGGCGTACTCCTCGGCCGCCGCCACCTGGCAGTCGTAGCCACGGGGGTGCTCCCATGTCATGCCGCGCAACCTGGTCATGCGGTCACTCCCGTCCCGCGTTCGCGAAGTACGTGGTTGTGCTCGCCGAGCCGCGGAGCCGGGCGGTCGCTCAGCAGACGGCGGCCGTCGAGGCGGATCGGGCTGCGCGTCGTCGTCAGGTCCAGTCCCTCGCGGTTCAGCCGCTGGGTCATCGCGATGGCCCGGAATCCCTCGTGGCCGAGCAGCTCCTCCTGAGTCAGCACCGGAGCGCACCACACATCGGCGGGGTCCAGTACGGCCAGCCACTCGTCGCGGGTGCGGGCGGCCAGCCGCTTCGAGAGCAGATCCTCGATCTCCTGCTGCCGCTCCCACCAGGTCGCGGGATCCGTCATCTCGACGAGTTCCGGTATGTCGAGCAGCCGGCCGAGGGCGGGAACCGGATTCATCGCGATGGCCAGCCAGCCGTCACTCGTGGGATAGATCCCGTACGGCGCCGACAGGAACGCGTGCGCGGAACGGGGTCCCTTGCGCCGCACCGTGACCGTCGGGTCGTTCAGCCGGGTGGTGAGAAGCTCGAACTGCAGGTCGAGGAGTGATTCCAGCAGGCTCGTCTGGACCAGGCCGCCCCGTCCGTCCCTGAAGCGCCGCACCAGCAACGCGGTGATGCCCTGCGCGAGGTGGCAACTGGCGAGGTGGTCGGCGATGGCGAGGCCGATCGGCACCGGCGGGTCGTCGGCCGAGCCGTTGAGCCAGGGGATGCCGGAGACAGCCTGGGCCAGCAGATCCTGCCCCGGCCGGTCCTTGAGCGGGCCGTGGTCTCCGTATCCGCTGACGCTGCCGTACACCAGCGTGGGATTGAGCTGTGAGGCCGAGGCGAAGTCCAGGCCGATGCGCTCCATCACTCCCGGCCGGAAGTTCTGGATCACCACATCGGCCTCGCGGACGAGGCCGCGGACGAAAGCCAGGTCGTCGGGGTCCTTCAGGTCGGCGGTGACACTCTCCTTGTTCCGGTTCATGGCGTGGAAGGACATGCTGTCGTCGCCTGCCATGCGTCCGGCGAACGCCAGTCGCCGGCCGAGGTCACCGGTTCCGGGACGCTCGATCTTGATGACGCGTGCGCCGAGGTCCGCCAATCGCAGCGCGGCGACGGGACCCGCGAGGAACTGGCTGAAGTCGAGGACGGTGATGCCTTCGAGCGGCAGTCCGAAGTCGGTCACTGGGATTCCCCCCGGGAAGCGGCGACGGCCTGTACGGACCGAACGCGCAGGTGTGTGACGCCACCGTCGACGTCGAGGGCGGTGCCGGTGGTGGATCCGGACAAGGGGCTGGCGAGGTAGGCCACGGCGGCCGCCACTTCCTGTGGGGTGACCATGCGGCCGGTGGCCTGCCGCGCGTCGAGAGCGGCCCGCTCCGCCACCGGGTCGGGGAAGCCCTGGAGCATTCGGTCGACGAACCCTGTGTGCACCGTGCCGGGACTGACGCAGTTCACCCGGATGCCCTCGCCGACGTGGTCCGTGGCCATGGCGTACGTGAGACCCAGTACGGCGGCCTTCGAGGCACTGTAGAGCGCACGCTGGGGCAATCCGTTGAGCGCCGCTATCGAGCACAGGTTGACGACCGCCGCGTGCCGGGAGTGTCGCAGGTGGGGCAGCGCCGCCGCGGTGACCCTGGCCATGCCGGTCACGTTCACGTCCAGAACCCGCGCCCACTCGGCGTCGTCGTTGTCCTCGACGGTGCCTACGGCGCTGACGCCGGCGTTGTTGACCAGGACGTCGAGCCCGCCGAGCTCCTGGGTGACTCCGGCGATGGCCGCGGACACGGACGCACGGTCCGTGACGTCGCAGAGCGCCGGGGTCAGGTGCGCGGGGACGGCGGACACGTCGAGGTCCAGTACCGCTACCCGGGCGCCCCGGCGGCGGAGTTCTTCCGCGACGGCGGCCCCGATACCGGCCGCACCGCCGGTCACTGCCGCGACCAGGCCGTCGTACTCGCCGCTCATGCCGCCTCGAAGGTCTGCCGGGCGGCGCCGAGGCCGCTGACCGGGAACTCGACGACGTCGCCGTCGCCCAGGCGAACGGACCCGCGATCGTGGAGCCATCCTTCGTGAGAACCACCGGCTCTGCCAAAACCGGAGCTTCCGGCGCCGGGGAGCTGCCGCGGCCTGCCCCCGGTGGCGGGGCGCGGATCGAGACAGGTTCCGCCATCGCCGGCGATGACGGGAATTTCGGATCCTCGGGGACCGAGGCGGGCGAGTTTCATCGGTGTCTTTCGGTGAGAGTCACGTGGCAAGTCGGAATTCAGGCGTCGTACGGCGGTGGCTCGCCGCCGGACTCGGCCGACCGGTAGGCGGCCTCGACGACGGCCATGGTGCGGAAGACGTCCTCGACCGAGGTCGGCAGGGAGTCGACGGATCCTTCGAGGAAGCGCTGCAGGACGCCCATCGACCCGATGAAGGCGTCCGGGAACCACGAGCCGCTGAAAGGCAGCGGCCGCCAGCCGGCCTCGGGTTCGTCGACCAGGGCGTATTCGAGCAGGTCCTGGCCGCCCGTCGGGTAGTCCAGCAGCAGTCCCATCTGGGCACGGACCGCACCGGCCGTGCCTTCCCACTTGATGAAGCTGTCCTGATAGCGGGGGCCGAAGACGTGGTCGTGGTTGGTGGAGACGACGGCTCGCACCGGCCGGCCGCCGAAGTGGAGGGCGATGTCGGAGCGGCTGTTGGCATGGGTCTTGCGCGGGTGGCGCACGGTGACCGCCGAGACGCCGGTGGGGTCGCCGAGGAAGGAGCGGATCAGATCGACGTAGTGCACGCTGTGCATGTTGATCTCGAGACGATCGAGCTCCAGGACGTAAGGGAACATCTCCCAGGGCGTCTCGACGCAGACCCGGATCTCCATGTCGTAGAGCTCTCCGATCGCACCGGAGGCGATCAGCTCACGTGCGGCGGCGACGTAGGGCGCGAACCGCAGTTGCGTGTTGACGGCGGCCACCAGACCCTTGCGCCGGCACACCTCTCGGGTGCGCACTCCCTCGGGGAGGTGATTGCCGAGCGGCTTCTGGATCAGCGCGGGTGCGCCGTCGGGCAACAACTCGAGGACCTCGACATGTGCTTCCGGCGGGATCGCCAGGTCGAAGACGGCGCCGTCGGGTGCTGCGGCGACCGCGTCGGCCACATGGCTGTACACGTGAGGGATGCCGTACTCGTCCGCCAGCGCACGGGCGGCCTCCGGGCGCCGGTCGACGATGGAAGCCAGCGGAAAGCCCGCCTTCTTGTACGCGGGAAGGTGAGCGTCGCGCACGATTCCGCCGGCGCCGACGATCACGATCGGGCGTGGATCACGCGGCGGAGTCAAGGTGTACCCCGGGTGGGGATGGAATTCGGGCACATCCGGGGTGGTCTGCCACTCGCTCATCCCTTCACCGCCCCGACAGCCTCGCCGCGGATGAGGTACTTCTGTGCCCCGAGGAAGATGACGAGCAGTGGCAGCATGCTGAGGAAGGTCGCCAGTGCCAGTTGCGGCATGTACAGCTTGACGTTCAGACCGGCGGCCACCGTCGGATTGAAGAGGGGACTGGAGCCGATGAGATCCTGCAGGCCGGTGGAGACGGTCTTCTTCGACTGGTCGGAAGACAGCAGTGCGAGGGGCAGGAAGAAATTGGTCCAGTTGGCGACGAACGCGAAGAAGGTGACGAGTACAGCGGCCTGCTTGGAAATGGGCACGGCGATCCTGAAGAAGATCGACAGCTCTCCGAGGCCGTCCATGCGGGCTGCCTCGACCAGTTCACCCGGCATTGCCGTGATGTAGTGGATGTAGGAGAGATAGACCCCGAACGGGAAGAAACCCATGATCACGACGACCGGCCACAACTCGCCGATTGCCCCCACCGCGTTCACTTCGAGAAACAGCGGAATGACCAGCACGGTGTTCGGCATGACCATCGTGACGAGCGTGATCAGCAGCATCGCCCGACGGGCACGGAAGCGAAGCCGGGCCATCGCATAACCGGCCGGAAGTGCCGCGGCCAGGCCGATGGCGGCGCCGCCGACGCTCACGGTGAGCGAATTGAGGATCCATTGGGTGAAGAGTCCACCGTCGGGTCCGAAGGCATCGACCTGTGACCAGTTGTACTTCAGGTTCTGCCAGGAGACGCCGGCCAGACCGAGAAAGCCGTCGCTTCCCGCCTGGACGTGGTCGTTGGAGCGGAACGCCATCGCGATGAAGCCCACGATGGGAACGACGAACAGGGCGGCGACGAAGAGCATCGTGACCACCCGGGCCAGTCGGCCCGCGCTCCAGGTCGCGATTCCGCCCTGGCGCCGCGGTGACGAGCCGCGTACGGGCTCTGCCGATCTGACTCCGGCTGCGGCCGATGTGCTCATCAGCGGTCCTCCTTGCCGAACAGGCCGCTGCGGAAGACGATGACCAGTCCGATCCCAAGGGTGATCACCAGGAGGATCAAGGACATCGCGGCCGCGGCCGGGAAGTTGAAATTGCTGAACGCGAACGCGTAGCCCAATTGCGTGGGCGTCCATTGATCTGGCAACGCGTTGGACGCGACCTGGTCGAGCAGTTGGGGCTCGAGGAAGAGCTGGAATCCGTAAGCCAGATTCATCAGCGCGGCATAGCCGACCCACGGGCGGATGATCGGCAGCTTCACGTGCCAGGCGAGGTGCCAGGCGTTGGCGCCGTCGAGGCGGGCGGCCTCGAGTATTTCCTCGGAAATCCCGTTGAGACCGCCGTTTACCACCATGATCCAGGACCCGGCGCCCTGGAAGAACATCATGGCCGCGAGAATCACCGGCAGTTGATGGGGTGCGACCACGGCCTGCTTGATGGTGGTGATCCCCATCGCGTGCCAGAGGCCTTCGATCGGCGACTGGCTCGGGTTCAGGAGGTACACCCAGAGCACGAGGTTGGCGATTCCCGCCAGCGCACCCGGGATGAAGTAGAGGAAACGCATCGTGGCGCCGAACCGGCCGGGACTGGCGTGGAGCAGGAGCGCCAGACCGACGATCCCGATCATCATGATCGGCAGCCAGACCACCAGGACGGAGAGAATGTTGACGAACGTGTCCACGAATCGGAAGTCGGTGACCACCGAGCGGAAACTGTCGATGCCGCCGAAGCCGGCGTCCGGATTGAGGTCCGTCGGTGCTTTCTGCAGAGAGGTTTCGATCGCGTAGCCGATCGGAATGGCACCGGCGACGAGCAGCAGTACGGAGTAGGGGGCCATCAGGAGCCAGGCGCCCCGGCTTTCGGCCGGGCGTGAGCCTCTGGTTCGCCGAAGAGGTGTTCGGACGGGTTCCTCGGCAGGGGCTACTGCCACGTGCTTCTCCGTCACACCCGTGGTCATGCTCGACTCCTTCAAGTGTTGCGGGGTGGTGGACGACGGCGGGTGGCGACGGTGTGTCACACGCTCGACGTCCGGAGTGGGGGCCGAATCGGCCGGCCCCCACCGGAGACTCACTGGACGGTGTATCCGATCGCCTTCGCCTGCTTGTCGAGCTCATCGCCGAACTTCTTCCAGGCGGAGTCGACGTCGGCGCCGTTCACGAGGTCGGCTGCCATCTTCTCGGTCCACACGCTGCCGGTGTTGTACAGCATGTACGCGTGGCGTGGCTGAACGTAGCCGATGGCCGACTTCATCGCGGCGAACGTCGTCTTGTTGTCGGCGAAGTAGTTCGTCTTCTCCTGCTTGGCGATCCAGGCGTCCTGAACGGGGCCGTACGCCGGAAGACCGGTGGACAGGTCGACCTGCCAGGCCGGGTCGGTGGCGACGAACTCGGCGAACTTCAGTGTGTTCTGGAGTTCCTTGCCCTTGATGTGACTGGACACGCCCCACAGTCCGCCGCCCTCGTCACCGGTGGCGGGGGTGCTCTCGCCGTTCCACTTCAGCGGCTGCACGGCCGTCATCTGACGCGCGGGTATCTTCCAGGTCTGGCGGAACAGGTAGTCGCCCCACCACACGGCTCCGGGGCTCATCACGAGGTTCTTGCCGGACTTGGCGGCGTCCGCGTCGAAGATGCCGGCGGTGGAGACGGCCTTGCCCTTGACGAGCTTGGTCAGCAGACTCTTGGCCCGCCGGCACTTCGGGTCGTCGAGGTCGATGTGGACCTTGGTCTCCGAGAGCCGGTCGTTGGTCGGGCAGTCGCTCGCCCAGAGGTAGCGGTCGGGAGCGTACGCGTCGCCCGTGAAGCCGCTGATCTTGCCGGGGTGCTCCTTGGCGATCCGGACGGCGAGATCGGCGTACTGCTCCCAGGTGGCGGGCGCCTTGTAGCCGTTCTTATCGAAGAACTTCTTGTCGTACCAGAAGACGTCGGGGGCAGCGTCGTTGCGCAGGCACCGGATCGCGCCGTCGATGTCGCAGGGTGCGATCACCGCCGGGTTGTAGCCCTTGATGACCTTGGGGAGCAGCTTGGTGAGATCCGCGGCGTAGTCGATCTTCGCGCCGGTCGCCCAGGCGATGTCGTCGTTGGAAGGGAAGAAGATCGCGTCCGGCCAGCCCTTTCCGGCCTGGTTGAACTGCGCGAACTGCTGCTGCAGCGACTTCCCGCCGACGGTGCCGTCGATCTGGTTGATGGTGATGGGCACCTCGGGGTGGGCCTTCTTGAACGCCTCCGCCGCGGGGACACGCGGCGGGTCGACCCACACCGTGATCCTTCCCCCGGTGTCGGTCTGCTTGGCGGCAGAGCTGGAGGCACCATTGCCGCAGGCTGCCAGCGAGAGCATGGAGCTCATCGCTACAGCGGCCGCGACCAGGTGCTTCTTCCCGAGACGAGCACGAACTGGCTTCATGAGGATTGTTCCTTTGGGGCTCGGGTCATCGCCACGAGAAGTGAGCGGGCGGTGAGTTGCGCAAACGCTAGACCGGGAATCAGCAACAGGGCAATCGTTTGATCTGCCGCATTAAGTTGATGTTACGTAAACGTTAGGCCGCAGATGGGCGCGTGATCAATCGTTTGACTGGCCTGACTGGCCTGACTGGCTCTTCGGATCTCCGCCGACCCGGAGCGGTGCGAGGGCGGGCACGCTGATGGCGTCACTCGACTTGGTGCCCGTGCCGCGGACAGCGCGCGGCAGACGGCTTGCCGGGTCGCTCGCGGCCCGACGGGCGTCCGAGGACCGGGCGAGGTCCGGGCGAGGCGGGCGCGGAGAGGGTTCATCAGGTGGGCGGTCGGACCCCGGGCCGGGGGACTCCGGCAGGCGGGGCCGTGTAGCTTACGTCGGGATGAACGACGCGACACAGCGGCTGCGCTCGGCGATCGCCGCCAACCTGCGGTACGCCCGGCACGCCCAGGAACTGAGCCTTCGTGACCTGGCCGACCGGGCGGGCGTCAGCAAGGCGCTGCTGTCCCAGCTCGAGAGGGGCGTCGCCAACCCCACCATCGAGGTGCTCTCGGCCGTCAGCGCCGCCCTGGGCCTGGATTTCGCCGAGCTGATCCGCGTCCCGCTGTACGAGCCCCAGGTGCTCCCGGCCCATGCGGTGGAGGCAGGCACCCGCACCCTGTTCTCCAGCCCCGACCGGCGCCGGATCGAGCTGTACGAGGCGACGCTGGCCGCCCGGGAGATTCATGAGAGCGCCCCGCACGGCCGCGGATCCGACGAGTTCACCTACGTGGTGTCCGGGCAGGTGACGCTGGAAGTCGGGCAGTGGTCGGTGCCGCTGCGCACGGGGGAGGCGGTGCGCTTCTCCGGCGAGGCCGAGCACCGGTACGTCGCCGGCGGGCGGCCGGTCCGGCTGGTCACGGTGCTGTCGATGCCCTCGGAGTGAGTGACGGCCGGCCCTCGGATCGGCGGGCGGCGTCCTGGCCGTGCAGCAGCACCAGGCCCCGGTAGCTGGGCCTGCCGTACCAGGCCAGCCGGTCCAGGGTCGCGGCGGGCAGCGGGAGGTCCTGCGCGTCCAGGTAGGACTCGCCCAAGTGCGCGTCCGTCCACGGGTCGTGGACGTGGAAGACGTCGCCGTCCACGTCGTGCACCACGATCCAGTGCGGGCAGCTCTCGTCGTGCATGCCGAACTCCTCGATGAGCACCAGCGCGACCGCCCCCTCGGCGAGCGCGGCGCGCAGCGTGTCCAGACCGAAGGGCTCGGTGCGCACGGTCAGTCCGCGCTCGGCCGCCTCCGCGCGGAAACCCCGCTGGACGAAGGCGCGCAGGTCACGCTCCTCGTCGGTGCGGCACAGTTCGAGCAGCACGGGCCGCTCGGTGGACAGCAGCACCTCGGGCGCCGCGCCGAGGTCGGCCGCCGCCAGGGCGAGCCCCAGCGGGTCGCAGCCGTCCGCGGTGGTGGCGCGGCGCCACAGCCGCAGTTCCTCCTCCCGGGTTGGCTCCCCGAGCAGCCCGAGCGCCGACGCGCCCATCTGCAGCGCCACCGGCCCGCAGGTGAAGTCGGTGGTCTGCCGCATGTACGGCACCGTCCGGCGGGGCGCCCGGCCGCGCCGGCGCACCTGGCCGAAGACGGTCCCGGGCCGGTGCGGTCCGGCCACCGGCCCGGCCCAGCGGGGCGCCGGCACCTCCGTCCAGCCGCGTTCCAGCGACCGCGACCAGGACTCGTCCCGGGCCCGGAACTCGCGCTTGACCACGACGGCGCCCTCGCGCCAGGCCCGCTCCTCGAGGGTCTCCACCAGCAGCCGCTCCACGTGCGGCTCCGGCGCCCAGACGTCGACGATCTTCCGGTAGGCGGTCAGCGGGCGGTGCACCTCGTAGGCGGCGCCCACCAGTTCGCCGTCGCGCCGGGCCGTGGCCAGGGTGGCGACCTGGACGCCGCCGCGCCGGTCCCAGCGCCGCAGCAGTTCCTCGGGCAGGTCGCCGACCCCGTCGGCGACCTCGGCCACGGCGCCGGTCACCGGCAGCACATCGACATGCACGGACACGGGTTGTTCCTCGTTTCTCGGTTCGGCGCATCGGCACGCTCCATGCGTTCGGCACGCTCGGTGCGCTGGTGGCGCCCGGCGCGGCCCGGCTGCGGCCGCGCGTGACGGCGGTCAGTGGGCGGCGGGCCGGGCGGCCAGCAGGCGCCGGGTGTAGGGATGGGTGGGCGCGGACAGCACGGTCCGCGCCGGGCCGCTCTCCACCACACGCCCCCGGTGCATGACGTGCACCCGGTCCGCGACCTGCCGGGCCACGGCGAGGTCGTGGGTGATGAACAGCAGGGTCAGCCCCAGGTCGCGGCGCAGCCCGGAGAGCAGGTTGAGCACCCCGGCCTGCACGGAGACGTCCAGGGCCGACACCGACTCGTCGCAGATCAGGACCTTCGGCCGCGGGGCCAGCGCCCGGGCGATGGCCACCCGCTGCCGCTCTCCTCCGGACAGCGCCCGGGGCCTGCGGCGGGCGTGCTCGGCGGGCAGCCCGACCAGGGCGAGCAGTCCGGCGACCTCCGAGGCCGGGCGGCCGGCCGCGGCCAGCGCCTCCCGCAGGCAAGCGCCGACGGTCAGACCGGGGTTGAGCGCCGAGTACGGGTCCTGGAAGACGATCTGCACCCGCTGCGGCCCGGCCGGGGCGCCGGGAAACTCGACACTGCCCTCGTCGGGCTGCTCCAGGCCGACGACGCAGCGCGCCAGCGTGGTCTTGCCGGAGCCGGACTCGCCGACCACCGCCACCGCCTCGCCCTGACGGACCGTCAGGTCGACTCCGTCCAGCGCGGGCTGCTCGGCGCCCGGGAAGCGCCGCCTGAGTCCGCGGACGGTCAGCGCCGGGCCGGCCTCCTCCCGTGCGAGCTCCGGCTCGGGCGCCTCGGTGACCGGCGGTCGCGGGTCGGCCTGCCCGATCCGCAGGCAGGACGCCAGATGGCCGGGCCGCACCTCGACCGTCTCCGGCCGGGTGGTGCGGCAGGCGTCGACGGCGAGGGCGCAGCGGACCGCGAAGGCGCACTCGCTGCCCACGGTGTGCGGCGGCGGCACCGCTCCGGGGATGGTGGGCAGGGTGGCCAGCCGCACGTCCAGCGGCGGGTCGCAGGCCGCGAGCCGCGCCGTGTAGGGGTGCGCGGGACGCTCCAGCACGTCGGCGACGGGCCCCTCCTCCAGTACACGCCCGGCGTACATCACCATGATCCGGTCGCAGCGGCTGCGGGCCACGGCGAGATCGTGGGTGATCAGGACGACCCCCATCCGCCGGGTGCGCTGGAGCCCGGCGATCAGGTCCAGCACCTCGGCCTGGGTGCTGACGTCCAGGGCGGTGGTCGGCTCGTCGGCGACGAGCAGGTCGGGGTCCCCGGCCAGCGCGGCGGCGATGGCCACCCGCTGGCGCATTCCGCCGGACAGTTCGAACGGGCGGCGGCGGGCCACCTCGGCGGGCAGCCCCACCTCGGCCAGCAATTCGGTCACCCGTCCGGCGCGGAGGCGGCGGTCGGCGAGGGCCCAGCCGATCTGCGTGCCGCAGCGGTGCAGCGGGGAGAGGGAGGTGAACGGGTCCTGCGGCAGGACGGCGATCCTGGAGCCGCGGATCCGGCGCCACTGCGGCGCGGAGCCGTCGGGGTCCAGCGCCTCGCCGTCCAGCTCGATGGCGCCGGTGGCGGTCAGCCCGCGCGGCAGCAGGCCGCTGAGCGCCTTCACGGTGAGGGACTTGCCGGAGCCGGACTCGCCGACGATGCCCAGCGTGCGGCCGTGCTCGACGGTGAGGTCCACGTCGGTGACGACGGTGCCCAGCGGGCCGGTGACCCGCAGCCCGCGGGCCGAGAGCAGCGGCGCGCTCATCGGAGGGCCACCGAGCGGTCCAGACGCTCGAAGACCCAGTCACCGAGCAGGTTGACGGCGGTCGCGGTGAGAATGATGAGCACTCCCGGGACGATCGAGGCGAGCGGGTTGTCGCCGAGCAGTTCACGGCCGTCGGCCAGTTGCCTGCCCCAGTCAGGGGCGCCGGGCGGCGCGCCGAGCCCCAGGTAGGACAGAGAGGACAGCGCGACCAGCGCGAAGGCCGCGTTGAGCAGCACGTTCGCCACGACGGTGGGCGCGATGTTGGGCAGGATGTGCCGGACCATGATCCGCCAGGAGCCGATGCCCAGCAGCCGCGCCGAGTCGATGTACGGGCGGGTGGTCTGCTCCAGCACGGCGGCCCGGACCAGGCGCACGTCCGAGGGGGAGAACAGCACGGTCAGGACGGCCACGGTGACCCAGTAGCCGCCGCCGAGGAGTCCGGCCACCACCACCGCCAGCAGGACCGCGGGCAGCGCCAGCACCAGATCGGCGTAGCGGCCGACGAGCGCGCCCAGCACTCCGCCGTGGTAGCCGGCCAGCAGGCCGAGCCCGGCTCCCAGCAGCATCGAGCCGCACGCCACCAGCACCGGGCCGACCAGCGCCGAGCGCGCCCCGGCGACGGACAGCTGCAGGATGTCGCGCCCCAGCTGGTCGGTGCCGAGGAGATGGCCCTCCACCCCGGCGCCCACCACACCGGTGTAGAGGTCCTGGTCCAGCGCGTGCGGGGCGATCAGCGAGCCGAGGGCCGCGCACAGCGCGGCGGCCACCAGCAGCAGGGCGGACAAGGCGGGGGCGAGCGGCCGGCGGGTCCGCACGGTCTCCGGCGTCTCCGGCGTCTCCGCGGACTTCGCGGACTTCCCGGTCTCCGTCGTCGCTGTCGTCTCCGCCGTCTTCGGCCTCTTCGGCGTCTTCACTGTCCTCACGGTTCTCACGGGGCTCCTCATCGCGCCATCCGGGTGCGTATCCGCGGGTCGACCGCCAGGTAGGCGAGGTCGGCCAGCAGCGCGGTCAGCGAGATCACCACGGCCACCAGCACGGTGAGCGCCTGCACCACGGGGAAGTCCTTGAACAGCACCGACTGCTCCAGCAGCGCGCCCAGGCCGGGCAGCGCGAAGGTCACCTCGACCAGCAGGGTGCCGCCGAACAGGTAACCCACCATCAGTGCCAGGCTGGTGAGGATGGGGATGGCGGCGTTGCGCAGCACGATCGTCAGCACCCTGGCGCGGCCCAGGCCCCGGCTGCGGGCGAAGACCACGTAGTCCTCGTCCAGCTCGCGGGCCACCGCGGCCCGGGTCAGCTTCACCACGAAGGCGCCCAGGCCCAGGGCGAGGGTGACCGCGGGCAGGACCAGGTGCCACAGGCCGTCGAGGAACCCGGTGCCGGTCCCGTAGACCGGGAACCAGCCCAGGTCGACCGCGAACACGTACAGCAGGATCAGGCCCACCGCGAACCCGGGGGCGCTGATCCCGACCACGGACCAGCCCACCAGCGCCCGGTCCAGCCGGCCGCCCCGGTGCAGTGCCGCGACCACCCCGGTGGGGACCGCCACCAGCACCGACAGCAGGAAGGCCAGCGCGGACAACGCCGCCGTCAGGCCGAGGCGTTCGCGCATCATCCGGCCGACCGGGGCGCCGGTGCGGATGGAGTCGCCGAAGTCACCCCTGACCGCGTCCGCCAGCCAGTGCGCGTACTGCCACAGGAAGGGCTTGTCCAGGTGGTACTGAGCGCGGACCTCGGCCAGCGCCTGCGGTGTGACGTTCCTGGTGCCCAGCAGGTTGCGGGCGATGTCCCCGGGCGCCAGGAACATCAGCCCGTACACCAGCAGGGACAGCGCGAGCAGCAGCAGGACCGTCATGCCCAGGCGGCGGGCGAGGAAGGCGAGGAGCTGCCGGGTCATTTCGCCGCGTACACCCGGGTCGGCCACTCACCCAGCAGGGTGTAGGACGTGTAGTTCTTCAGCCCCACCGCGTCGGTCAGCGCGACGGCCGACTGGCCCCACCACAGCGGCGCGTAGGCGACGTCGGCGGCCTGGGCGCTCTGTGCCTGGATCAGCAGCCCGGCCCGCTTCGCCGGGTCCGACTCGGTCCCCGCGTCGGTGAGCAGGGTGGTGACCCGGCGGTTGCTGTAGCGGGCGGGATTGTCCGCGCCGAGCAGCCAGGAGGCCAGCTCGCCGGGATCGCCGGTGGTGTTGAAGTACCACATGTAGCCGAGGCCCGGGTGGGTGCCGAGCTCGGAGAGCCACTGCTCGATGGCGAGTTCCTTGACGTGCAGCGTGATGCCGATCTTCTTCAGGTCGGCGGCCAGCGCCAGCGCGGCGGTGCCCAGCTGAGGGCCGGTGTTGGGGTAGGAGATGCTCGCGGTGAAGCCCTTGGGCACGGAGGACTTGGCCAGTTCCTGCCGGGCCCGGTCCAGGCTGTGGTCGTACTGCGGGACCGCCGCGAGCCGCCGGGTGGCCTCGGCGGGGCCCCACAGGCCGCCGAACTGCTCGGGGGTGGACAGGGCGGTGGCGACCGTCCCGTGGCCGTGCAGGATGTCCTGGACGATCGCCTGCCGGTCGACGGCGTGGGCGATGGCCTTGCGCACGTGCACGTCGTCGAACGGCTTGACGGCGGTGTTGAAGGTCAGCCCGACGTAGGAGCGGTCCGGGGCGTGGACGACCCGGGTGTGCGGGGCGTTCTCCCACTGGCGGGAGGCGGTCGGCGGCACGTTGAGCGCGAGGTCCGCCTTGCCCGCCTTCCAGGCCAGCAGCCGGGTGTTGTCGTCGGGAATGAAGTCGAAGCGGATCCGGGCGACCTTGGGGGCGGTGCCCCACCAGGTGTCCACCCGTTCGAACTCCACGTGCGAGTCGGGGGCGAAGCTGGTGACCTTGTACGGGCCCGATCCCACCGGCAGCGCGGACGCCGTGCCGATCTTGCCCTTGGCCTTCTGCCAGGTGGCCTTCGGGAGGATCCACAGGGCGTCGGCGTTGGAGGGGAGCCAGGCGAAGGACTCGTTGCCGCTCTTGCTGGTGAGGGTGATCTGGTGGTCGCCGGTCTGCTCGGCGGTGTCCAGGTCCGCCCAGTAGGCGGCGGTGCTCGGGGAGGCCGCGGTGTCCCGGGCCCGCTCTATGGAGTAGAGGATGTCCGCCACGGTGACCGGGCTGCCGTCGTGGAACTTCGCGTCGGACCGGATCGTGTAGACGTACCGCTTGGCGCCGGACCGGCGCACCTTGGTCGCCAGGCCGGGCACCAGCTGCCCGGACGGATCGACGCCGAACAGGCCCTCCAGGAAGATGCCGGCCACGACGTAGTTGAGGATGCCGGACTCCTGGCCCGGATAAAGGTTGGAGAGGGAGCCGGGCAGGGCCACCCGCAGGAGGCCGATCTGCTTGCCGGTGTCCTTGCCGATGGTGGCGGCCGCGTCGGGGGACGTCTTCTTCGACGGCTGGGCACCACACGCGCCCAGGAGTGCCGAGGCCGACAGCATGCCGGCCCCGGCGAGGGCGGTCTTGATTACGGTGCGTCGGCCGGAGAAAGCCGGTCCTGGGGTCAAGGGCATGCTGGGTACCGTCCAGGGTGTCTACTGGAATGGGTCGATTGGGTTGGCTTAGTAAACACCCGGGGATCGCGGGTCCGCCACCAGCGGAATCTGTGAGCCGGCTCGCAGGCGAGAGCCCCGGAAACGGGCTTGGCAGGCCGCGTGATCCGCGTCCGTCCCCGCCGGAGCGGTCAACTCCGCGACTGTGCAGGGAAATCCGTGATGCGGGCGCACGCGTCGGCGGCGGGCGGTCCGGAGCGGCGCCCGGGCCCGCGCGGGGCAAGCCGACACACAGGTTTAACAAACGGGCCGGACGGGCCGGACCCTCGTTACACCGTGCCGCGCACAGCAGGGCTCCCGGAGCCGGGGTGGCTCCGGGAGCCCGGAGGGAGGGGGCGGGCCGACGGATCGGCCGCCCGGTCGGGATTGTCGCGTCAGGCGTTGGGGTCGAAGGTGATGCCGGACGGCAGCGCCTTGGACAGGTGCGAGGCGAAGCTGTCGTCCTTCAGTCCGAAGTGGGCGCTGCCGAAGTCGTACGCGCTCAGCTTGTCGCGCAGGCCCGCGGGGTAGCCGTTCCAGCCGACCAGCGGCGGGTACTGCCAGGTGCCCTTGTGGTTCTCCGGCGGCTCGTCGCCCGAGTTGGCCAGCCGGAAGCAGTGGGTGCTGATGCCGTCCTTGTGGTAGACGATCTTCGCGTGGGTGCCCTCGAAGCGGACGTCGGACGCCGCGTGGACGGTGAACGAGCCGTGGTTCGACGTCGAGACGTACTTGACCTGGCCGTCCTGCACCCAGACCACGACGTGCTCCCAGTCGTGGCGGTGCCCGCCGATGCTGCTGCCGGCCAGGGCCTGGTCCTTCTCGAAGTACAGCCCGTACATGTACGCGCACCAGCCGTTGTTGCACTTGTAGCGCGAGTAGCTGTTGGTGTTGTCCAGGTCCGAGGCGTCCCGGCAACTGCCGTTGAGGGCGCCGGTCGGCTTCAGGCCCCCGTTGATCGTGCCGTCGGGGCCGATGGCGGGGGTCGAGTAGCAGCCGTCGGTGTCGTAGTCGAACGCCGGCTGGTACGTGAACTCGGCGGCCTCCGCGTTGGCGGGCAGCGCCTGGGGCGGGGCGGCGAAGGCGATGGCGGGGAAGGCGACGACCAGAGCGGCGGCGCCGGCCAGGCCGGTCAGCCATCTCCTGCGGTGCGCCTTGAACTTCGTTGACGACACTGCGTCCTCCTCTTGGGCGCAGCCCAACGGCTGTGGGGGAAAAGGGAGTTCAGCTTCCCCGCTTTTCACTTCCGAGCCAAGGGGTCACGCACGTACCAGCGGTGAACCGTTGCCCAAAACTTGAGTCATGGCGTGCCGCCAGGTGAGTGTCGCGCCGGTGTCAGGCGGGATCGTCCGGAATGTCGTCGGAGAGGTCCGGAAGGGTGCCGGGGAGGTCGCCCGTGAGGCCGCCGGATGGATCGTTCGCGAGGCTGTCGGGCGGGTCGTCCGCGAGGCCGCCTGGCGGGTCGTCCGGAAGGCTGTCGGGAAGACCGGTCGGCAGGTCGGCCGCCGCGTCCTCGGGCGCGAGGTCGGGCCTGAGCCGCAGCCAGGACGGCTGGCGCAGCATCCCCGCCCGGGTGCGCACGCTGTAGCGGACCTCGCCGGCCAGCCGGGGCAGCACCCAGCGCGCCCCCGCCACCGAAGGCACGGGATCGAAGGGGCACACCTCCGACGCGGCGGCCCGCAACAGTGCCGCCAACTGCGACCGCTCGGCCTCGCTCCATCCGGTCCCCACGCTGCCGACGTAGCGCAGGCGTCCCGCGGCGCGCTGGCCGACCAGGACGGCGCCGGGCAGACCCGCCAGACGTCCCTTGCCGGGCAGCCAGCCGCCCACGATGACGTCCTCGCTGCGCATGTTGCGGATCTTGATCCAGGACCGGGAGCGCACACCCGGCTCGTACACCGAGTCCAGACGCTTGCAGACCAGTCCCTCCAGGCCGTGCTCGCGGGTGGCGCGCAGCGCCTGCTCGCCGTGCCCGACGAGGGCGGCGGGCGTCGACCAGAAGGGCCCGTCGAGGGCGAGGTTCTCCAGGCGCCCGCGCCGTCGGGTGTACGGGAGCCCGAGCAGCGGGCGGCCCGCCAGATGCATGACGTCGAAGAGCACGAGATGGACGGGCGCCTGTGCGGCCCGGCGCGCGGCGCGCCCCGGAGCGTGCGCCAGACCCATGCGGGACTGCAGCAACTGGAAGTCCGCCCGCCCCTGTTCGTCCAGCGCGAGCACCTCCCCGTCCAGTACCGCCGACGTACTGCCCAACGCCCGCCCCAGCGCGGCCAGTTCGGGATACGCCGCGGTGATGTCCTCCCCGGACCGGGCGCGCAGCAGCACACTGCCGTCGCCTTCGAGGTAGACGACCACCCGCTGGCCGTCCTGCTTGGTCTCGTAGGCCCAGCGCGCGTCCTGCGCGGCGGGCGGCAGGCTGCCCGGGGTGGCGAGCATGGGCGGGATCAGCGGCAGGGTCACGGCAGAAGATCTCGACGCCCCCGCCCACCGCCACGCGTCCCGCCCACCGGTTTCCCCTGGACGGCGCAACCGCCGGCCCGCCGGGGAGGGGGCGGGCCGGGACGGGCCGGGACAGGACGGGCCGGTCACGGTCCCGCTCAACTCGGCCGCAGCGTAAGCGAGTCCGAGCGCCTCGACGCAGCCGGGCAGCGGCGCGCCGGTTCCTAGGAGGCGCCGGCCGATGCCTCTGCCGCCTGGGGCACGGCCTCGGCCGAGGCCAGGGGCCGGCTGCGGGGGATGAAGGACGCCACGACGAAGGCGAGCAGGGCGGCGCCCGCCCCGAGGCCCATGACCGCCTTGAAGCCGTCCTCCGACGGCAGTTCGTAACCGCCCAGGCTGATCGTCATCTGCGACAGCACGACCCCGGCGATCGCGCTGGCGACCGACGTGCCGATCGAGCGCATCAGCGTGTTGAGGCTGTTCGCGGCGGCCGTCTCCGACAGGTCCACCGCGCCCATGATCAGAGCGGGCATGGCCCCGTACGTGAAACCGATGCCGGCGCCGATGACGCAGGACACCACGACGAGGTGCCAGACCTGGCTCATCAGGACGATGTTCAGGCCGTAACCGGCGGCCACGACGAGCGCGCCGATCATCAGCGTCACCTTCGGTCCCTTCGCCCGGGAGACCGCGGCCGACACCGGGGCGAACGCCATCATCACCAGGCCGGACGGCGCCATCACCAGGCCGGCGGTCAGCAGCGACCTGCCGAGGCCGTAGCCGGTCTGCTCCGGCATCTGCAGCAACTGCGGCAGGACCAGAGACATCGCGAACATCGCGAACCCGATCGCGACGGAGGCCAGGTTGGTGACCAGCACCTGGCGGCGGGCGGTGGCACGCAGGTCCACCAGTGGCTCGGAGGCGCGCAGTTCGAACCGGCCCCAGGCGAGCAGCACCAGGACGGCGGCGGAGAACAGCCCGAGGGTCAGGCCGCTGGACCAGCCCCAGTCGGCGCCCTTGGAGATCGCCAGCAGCAGACAGACCAGCCCGGTCGCCATGCCCAGGCCGCCCACCACGTCGAAGCGGCCGCCGCTGCGCACCGCGGACTCGGGCACGAACAGCAGCACCAGGACCAGGGCGACCGCGCCCATGGCGGCCGAGCTCCAGAACAGCACGTGCCAGTCGAAGTGGTCGGCGATCAGCGCCGCCGTCGGCAGGCCGAGGGCGCCGCCGACGCCGAGGGAGGCGCTCATCAGCGCGGTCGATCCGGCGAGCCGCTCGGGCGGCAGCTCGTCCCGCATGATGCTGATGCCCAGCGGCACCACCGCGGCCGACAGGCCCTGCACGGCCCGTCCGACGATCATCGGCACCAGCGACTCGCTGAGCGCGCACAGCACGGAGCCGGTCACCAGCAGGACCACGCTGACCAGCAGCATGCGCCGCTTGCCGAACATGTCACCGAGCCGGCCCACCACCGGAGTCGCCACGGCGGCGGCGAGCAGCGTGGCGGTCACGGCCCACGCGGTGTCCGACGCGGGTGCGTCCAGCAATCTGGGCAGTTCGGGAACGATGGGGATGACCAGCGTCTGCATCAGCGATACGACGATGCCGGCGAAGGCCAGCACGGGCACCACGGCGTTCGGCCGCGGCGGGGCCGAAGCCGTGGCGTCGGCGGGTTCGGCGAGGGCATCGGGCATGGAGGTGCCTCCGGATCAGGGGTGGTGGGGAGCCGTGCGCGCCTGCATGATTTAAGGCAGGTGATTGACTTACTGTAGCGGCTGTCCTTGCCGGGCCGCGCGACAGCCGCGGATACCTACGGCCGCTACGGCCGCTACGGCCGTAGGTATCCGGGCGGTGCCGGGTGCCTGTACGGCGGACCTGCGTGGCGGGCCGTTACCCCTGTGACGTGCCGTTGCGTAGGCTTTCGCGCGGGAGGCCGCCGCGTCGGCGGCGCACCCGCGGCGGCTCCAGGGACTGGCCGCCGGCGGGCGGAGCGAAGTCCCGGTGCGGTGGTGATCATGGCCGGCAGGACGGTGCGGGCGCGGCAGGTGAGCGCGACCCGGGAGCTGATCCTGACCGCCGCCGAGCGGCTGTTCGCCGAGCGCGGTGTGAACGCGGTGTCCAACCGTCAGGTCGGCGAGGCCGCCGGGCAGGGCAACAACACCGTCGTCGGCTACCACTTCGGTACCAAGGCCGACCTCGTGCGCGCGATCGTCCGCAAGCACGCCACCCGTATCGAGGAGATCCGGGCCCGGCTGCTGGCCGGGATCGGCGATTCCACCGACGTGCGCGACTGGGTGGACTGCCTGGTGCGCCCCATGTCGGAACACCTCGGCGAGCTGGGCGGCCCCACCTGGTACGCGCGGTTCTGCGCGCAGTTGATGACCGACCCGGCGCTGCGCGAGATCGTCGTGGAGGAGTCCCTCGCCTCCCCGTCCCTGCGCGAGATCATCGACGGCCTGAACCGGTGCCTGCCCGATCTGCCCGCCGAGGTCCGCGCCGAACGCGGCGAGATGGCCCGCCTCCTGATCGTGCAGATGCCCGCCGAACGGGAACGGGCGCTCGCCGAGGGCAGACCGACGCCCCGCTCCACCTGGCACGACGCCGCCACCGGCCTGGCCGACGCCATCGTCGGCCTCTGGCTGGCGCCGGTGACACCGGGCAGCTGACGCGGACGCCCGCGGCGGCTGCGCGACTCGCCCCGGCAGCCTGCACGTCCGCCGCCCACGGCGCGCCCGTGAAGTCCGCCGCCCACGACGCGCCCGTGAAGTCCGCCGCCCACGACGCGCCCGTGACGAACGTCGCCCACCGGCGCGTACGGGCCCTCCGCCGGCGCGACCGCCGAGATCTTCCGCCGGTCGTCCGGCCGCGCTCCGGGGTTCCGCCGGCGGCAGGTCCGGGCGGACCGAGCCGCGACGCGTCCGGGTCCGCGGCCGGAAGGGGTCGTTGCCGGCCCGGCCGGCCTCTACCGTCCGGTAACATCGCGCCGCAGACGATCATAGGAGGAACCGTGTCCCGGTCCGAACGTTCGCCCCTGCTCCTGGCCGGCCTGCTGGCCGCCGCGGGGGCCGCCCACTTCGCCGTGCCACGCCAGTTCGACGCGATCGTCCCGAGAGCCCTGCCGGGCACCCCCCGCACCTGGACGTACGCCAGCGGCGCCGCCGAACTGGCGCTGGCCGCGGGCCTCGCGGTGCCGCGCACCCGGAAGGCCGCCGCGCTCGCCGCGACCGCGTTCTTCGTCGGCGTGTTCCCCGCGAACGTGAAGATGGCGGTGGACTGGCGCCACCGCCCCGCACCGCAGAAGGCCGCGGCCTTCGGACGCCTGCCGCTGCAACTGCCCCTCGTGCTGTGGGCCCGTGGCGTCGCGCGCGGGACGGAGGGCCGGTCATGACGGGGCGTCCGGAAATCGGCGACAAGGTCGGGGACTTCACGCTGCCGGACGAGACCGGCACCGACCGCAGCCTGGGCGAACTGCTCGCCGACGGGCCCGTGGTGCTGTTCTTCTACCCCGCCGCGCTCACCGCCGGGTGCACCGCGGAGGCCTGTCACTTCCGCGACCTGGCATCCGAGTTCGCCGCCGTCGGCGCCCGGCCCGTGGGCGTCAGCGGCGACCCCGTCGAACGCCAGCAGGAGTTCGCCGGCCGTCACGGCCTCGGCATGCCGCTGCTGTCCGACGTTGACGGGGCCGTGCGTGAGGCGTTCGGCGTGAAGCGGGGATTCACCCTCGCACCCACCAAGCGGGTCACCTTCGTCATCGCGCAGGACCGCACCGTCCTGGAGGTGGTCCGCAGCGAACTGCGCATGAACACCCACGCCGACCGGGCCCTCGCCGCCCTGCGCGCCCACCGGACGTGACATCCGCCCACCGGCGTCGTGGCAGGCGCCGGTCCTGTCCGGCGGCTTGTGGGTGAAGCCGTCCGGTCCCACGACCTCCTGGTGGTCAGCAACGAGATCCACGCCGGCGCGCCGACAGCCCCCTGCGCGCGGAGTCACTCCACGTCGCAGCCCGGGTTCGGCGCGTCCTCGGACAGCGGCGCGCCGTGCGGCAGGACGTACAGCACGTCGAGGACCAGCGGCGTGTCGCCCAGGTTGCGGCCGAGGTGGACTTCGTCCGGCCCGCTCGGCTCGCGGACCGTGGTGCCGGTCGGATACACGCCGTCCACCGTGCAGTCCGCGTGGTAGTGGGTGAGAGTGCCCTGCCGTACGAAGCCGTAGAGCGTTCCGTCGTGGTAGTGCCAACCCGTGCTCTGCCCCGGCGGGACGGTGATCTCGCGCAGGACGTAGTCGGTGTCCCCGATCGTGGTCTGGCTGATCAGCCGGCCGGTCACCCCCGGTCCGGGAGGCGTGGCGTCGGCGGTGCCGCAGGTCAGGACGGTGCCGGCGACGACCGTGCCGATGACGGCGGTGCGGAGTGCGTGGCGCATGCGGAAGACCTTCCGGGAGGCGGGGCTGCGAACGGGTACCGCCGTGAACATAGAGGCCCGGCAAGGGAGTTGGGGGCGGAACGGTCCCATCCGCCCGGCGCCCGGCCGCGTCGTGCCTCCCGGCGTCACGGGCGGGGTGAGGAGTGATCGACCGGGGGAGAGAAGAAAGGGGAAGGGGCCCGGATCGACCGGAGCCGGAGCCGGAGCGGACGAGCGAGCGGTGGAGCGCGCATGACGGCGGAGCGGGGCACCGGGCGGGACACGGCAGCGGTCGACGCGGTCACCGAGCCCGACGCGGCCGCGGGGATGGATGTCGCAGGGACCGGCGCCACGGCGACCGGCGCCACGGCGACCGGCGCCACGGCGACCGGCGCCACGGCGACCGATGACACGGTGCTCGACGCCACGGTGCTCGATGCCGCGAGGACGGAGGCCCCGGGGATCGGAGTGAGGCCCGTCACCGGGCACATCGGGGCCGAGATCACGGGCGTCGACCTGACCGGCGACCTCGGCGACGCCGTGGTCGCCGCCGTCCGGGCGGCGGTACTGCGCTGGAAGGTGGTGTTCTTCCGCGGGCAGCGCCTCGACCACGCCGGGCACATCGCGTTCGCCCGGCGCTTCGGCGAACCGGTGGTGCTGCCCAGGCGCGGCAGCGCCTCCCCGCCGGACTTCCCCGAGGTCGAGACGACCGCCGACCGGCTGGAGCTCGGCGGCCGGTTCGGCATGGACCACGACGAATGGCTGCACCGCCGCCGGCCCACCCTGCTGCGCGGCTGGCACTGCGACCACGGCGCCCGGGTCGACCCGCCCGCGGCGACGATCCTGCGCGCCGAGACGGTGCCGCCGTACGGCGGCGACACCACCTGGTCGAACCTGGCGGCCGCCTACGCCGGACTGTCCGCGCCGGTCAGGGAGTTCGCCGACGGGCTCAGGGCCGAGCACCGCCTCGGCGTCGGCTACCAGCCCCGGCCGGGCGACGACGCGTACGTGCGGCACCTGCTCGACCACCAGGTCGCCTCCCTGCACCCCCTGGTGCGGGTGCACCCGGAGACGGGGGAGCGGGTGCTGTTCGTCAACGGCTACTACGTCGAGCAGATCGCCGGCCTGTCCCGCCCGGAGAGCCGGGCCGTGCTCGACATGCTGCTGGAGCAGGCGACCCGGCCCGAGTACACGGTGCGCTTCCGGTGGGAGCCGGGCAGCGTGGCCTTCTGGGACAACCGGGCCACCATCCACCTCGCGCCCGCCGACAGCGCCCACCTCGGATTCCCGCGGATCATGCACCGGGTGATGCTCGCGGGCGACGTACCCGTCGGGGTGGACGGACGGCCGTCGGAGCCGGTCGTGGGCACCCGGCCGGGTCTGTGGTGACTCAGCCGGCGGGGCGCCATCCCAGCGCCGGGCCGAGTTTGGTGGCGATGTCGGTGAGGATCTGCACGTAGTCCTCGTGCTCGAAGGTGAACGGCAGCGCGAACGCGACCTCCTCGACCTCGCGGAACGCGGCGTGCGCGGACAGCCGCCCGGCGATCTCGTCCGCGGGGCCGACCAGGTCCGGCGCGAACAGCAGCCGCCCCTGACCCTGCGGAGACGCGGTGCGGGGCAGCCGGGCGGCCGCGTACCGCTCGTACTTCGCGCGCTGTCCGGGCGACGCGGAGTCGGTGGGGACGACGACCAGGCCCTGCGAGACACGGGCGGCCTCGCCGTCGGGGTGGGCGGCGCGGAAGGCCCGGATGTGCGACAGCTGGATCCCGGCGAAATCGAACTCCGCCGCCCCGTCCGGTCCCGCTCCTTCCGGCGCCGCCCCTTCCGGCCCCTCCGCCTTGACGACGCTGCTGGTCAGGAAGTTCATCCCGTGCTCGCCGGCCCACCGCGCGGAGGCCAGGCTCCCGCCGCCGTACCACATCCGCCGGCCCAGCCCCGGCGAGTGGGGCTGCACCTGGCTGGAGAACACCTCGAATCCCTCGGTGCCGCTGAAGTCCGTGACCCGCTCGCCGCGCACGAAGCCCAGCAGACGCCGTACCCGCTCGTAGCCGAAGTCCTCGGCGTCGCCGGTGTCCGGGTGGAGCGCCTCCCTGACCCGCTCGTAGTGCATCGGCGGACCGGTGCTCACTCCCGGGTTGAGGCGTCCGCCGGACAGCAGGTCGACCGTCGCCAGGTCCTCGGCCAGCCGCAGCGGGTTCTCCCAGCCGAGCGGGATCACGGCGGTGCCCAGCTCGATACGGCGGGTGCGCTGCGAGGCCGCGGCGAGGACGGCGACCGGGGAGGAGATGCCGTACTGCAGGTGCCGGTGACGCACCCACGCGCTGTCGAAGCCGAGCCGCTCGCCCAGCTCGATGACCTCCAGCGTGGACTCGTGCCCGCGCCGCGGGTCCGCCTCGTCGAACAGCCCGATCGTGAGGAAGCCCAGCTTGCGCAACGGTCGTGGAGTGGGCGGCACGGGACTCTCCTGCGTTCGTACGTCAGTGCTCGTCCCGATTGTGGCAGCCGAACATTGCAGAAATGTGATCAGATCAGCGGGATGATCACCTCGTCCTCCACGGGCGGGTCGACCTCCTGCGCGCGGTTGCCGGTGGCGGCGTGACAGCGCAGCCGGATCGCCTCCGGGGTGACGTCCAGGCGCAGGAACTGCTTGAAGAACGGCGGGCTGTACGTCGCCGAGCCCGGCGAGAACAGCCGCGTGTAGAGCTTGCGCACCGGGAGCCGGAACCGCGAGGTGCGGTCGGGACGGCCGCCCGCACCCAGCAGACTCGCCAGCAGACGCATCCGCCGCGTCACCCGCACCGGGCCGCCCGGCGCGCGGGTCGGCGGGATGCCCAGGCGCTCCGAGACCACCGCCGTCGCCTCGGCCTCGGTGAGGGCGAAGAAGCGGCGCAGCCGCAGCCGGCGGCCGTAGAGCGCGCTGTAGAAGGCGAGGGAGTCGCCGCGCAGCGGATAGCAGCGGAAGTCCCGCTCGGTGACGCCGGCGACGCCGACGCGGGGGATGGTGTGGGTGGCGTGCATGAACGCACCGCCGCCGCCCGAGACGACGTACTGCACGGTGCGGCCGTCCACCTGGACCGGATAGCGCTGGTAGTTGTGGATGTCGCCGCCGATCGCTGCCACATAGCGGTGCTCGGGGGCGCGGACCACGTCGTCGACGGTGCCGCCGCCCTCGATGGGGCAGGGGTGGTGCTCGCCGTCCACGTACAGGGGCGAGCCGGTGATCAGGATCTTCGGGCGGGGGCCCTTGGACACCTCGCGCAGCCACGCGCCCTGCTCGGCGTCGAGGGTGCCGAGCAGTCCCGTGTCGATGCCGACGATCCGCACCGGCCCGGCGTCGATGGCCCAGTAGGGGCCCGGCTGTACGGCCTGCTGGTCGGCCGACGACCGCAACTCCCTGTCCTTCTCGAGGTGCTGACCGTCCGCCGGGCGCGGCCGGTGCCACAGGAGTGAGCGCAGCCAGGCGCGGGTGAACGGGCGCGGCGCCGGCTCGGGGGCCAGGGGCGGCGCGTCGTCGCAGAAGACGCGCATGAAGGCGCCCAGGTCCTCGTACCAGTCGTGGTTGCCGGGTATCGCGTATATCGGCGCCCGGTAGTGCTGGTAGGGGCGGAAGAACTTGGTGCCGTAGTCGTCCGCGCTGCCCACCGGGTAGATCACGTCGCTCGCGATGACCGCGAAGTCGGTTCCCCGGCCGGTCTTCAGGAAGCCCGGCACGGCGGCGTATTGGGAGGCGTCGCCCTCCCCGGTGTCGCCGACGACCATGAAGGAGAAAGGGTCGGGACCGTCGCGCCGGATCACCTTGTCGGCGGGCGCGCCGGCCGCCGCGCGCTGCGCCACCCAGCGGCTGCGGGTACGGCCCGTGGGGTCCCCGAACCAGGAGGCCAGTACGCCGTTGCGGGCGGCCCACAGCGTCTTCGGGCTGAGCCAGGAGAGCTTCTCGACCTTGGGCGGCATCAGCCGCTCGTACTCGCCGGGTTCCGCGGTTCCCCAGCCTGCGCCCGCGGCGGTATCGCGTGAAGAGTCAGACACCGGTGCACGGTAACAACGAGCGCGGCCGGCGATCGAGGCCGGTCAGGTATCAACTGGTTTGCCCGCGCCGGAGATTGGCTGCCCGTCAGGAGGGAGCGATGATCTTGATGCCGCTCATCCAGCCGTGCCCCCCGGGCCGGGTCTGCAGCGCCATGTGCAGCAGCTGGATCCCCTCCAGTTCGCGGGCATGGTGCAGCCCGCCGACGTCCACGGGGTTCAGGCCCCCGGAGGAGACGAGTTCGGCGACCCGCGCGCGGGCGCCCGCGTCGTCCCCGGCGATGAACACGTCCAGCGGAATCCCGGCGACCTCGCCCGCCACCAGGGTCCCGGCGAACGTGGTGTTGAAGGCCTTCACCACGTGCACTCCCGCCGCGGCCGCCGCGGCGATCTCCTCGGCCGCCGACGAGCCCGCCGCCACGGTCAGGGAGTCGAAGGTCGAGAAGTCCACCGGATTGGAGATGTCGACCACCGTCTTCCCCGCCAGCCGCTGCCCGTAGGAGGCCATGACCTCCTTGGCGGCCTCGAACGGCACGGCCGCTACCACCACGTCGGCCTCCCCGACCGCGTCCGCGTCGGCGGCCGCCGCGTCCCCTCCGGGCACCCGGCGGACCAGCTCCTCGGCCAGCTCTCGCGCCCTGTCCGGATCCCGGCCGCTCAGCCGCACGGAGTGCCCGCCGGTCAGCGCCCGGGTGCCGATCCCGCCCGCCATCTTGCCGGTGCCGATGATGAAGACCCGCATGGACCGCGCCCTTCCCGCGTGACGAAAGACATGAACCAGCCTAGGTCTCCACGAACCGGACGGCTTCTCGGGAGCGGCTGCTGCCGGTCAGGTTCCGGTCAGGGGTCGTGTGCCGGTGGCGGGTGTGGTCGAGGTCGTCCGCTCGGCCTCCTCCAGCCAGCGCAGATACCAGCGGGCGAACGTCAGCGGCGTGCCGTCCTCGTCGAGGAGCGGGGCGAGGACGCCGTCGTCCGCGCGGCAGTCGGACCAGACCGTGCCCCGCAGGTCGCCGCTGACGATCAGCCACTCCCGCAGGGCGCAGCCCAGATGGCAGATCGCGACGGCGCCGGCGGTGCGCTCCGGGGCGAACAGGACCGCCGACCACCGCTCGTCCCACGCCTCCATGGCCTCGTCGAAGTCCTCGATGTCGGCGAAGTCCTCCTCCTCGGGGCACTGCGCGTGCAGGCTCTTCAGCAGTTCGGGGTCCGGGCCGTGCTCCGGGAACGGCTCCGCGAGCCTGTCGAGGTCGGCCAGGTCCGCGCCGTCGCCCTCCCAGCGCCAGCGGCCCTCGACGTGCCGGACCGGGAAGACGCCGTACGCCGGCCCCGCGCCGCCCGCGCCGACGTGCAGCAGGAAGTCCCGGTACTCCTCGGGCAGCCGCACGCCCGTCTGTGCCTCGAGTCCGGCGAGTTCGTCGGGTGTGAGGGGTTCCTCCAGCACCCACGCGTGTCCCGCCGCCCCGAAGACCTTGCCGCCGGCGGCTCCCGCGCCCACCGCCGCGACGCGCTGACGCACGCCCGCCCACCACTGATCGGTCATGGGGCAGACCGTACGCGCCGCCACTGACAACCGGCCCGGGCGCGCCGCCCGCGCCCCGCCGGGAAGCCCGTCCGTGCCTCGCGGGAAGGGGTCGGCCGTGCCCTGCCCGGCGGCCCGCCCACACCCGGCGGGGACGTCCGCCCGCGCCCCGCCGGGAAGCCCTCCCGCACCCGGCGTAGACGCCCTTCCGCACCCCGCCGGGAAGCCCTTCCACGCCCCGCCCGGTAGCGGCCGCCGTCCGTGTGCGGCGGGGCCGTCCCTGGTCAGGGGGCTGCCCTGCCCTCCCGGTGCGCGGACAGAGGGATAACCCTCGAATGCCCCGGGCAGGGCTGACATGACCTGGTCAATCCTGCCATCCTCAACTGCCGCGCACCCCCCACGTGCCCGTCGCACCGTCACGGCCCCGCACAGCTGTCTCGTCCCGGTCAGTACACCCGTCTGCCCGGTCTGTTCCCGGTCGCCCCCGCGGCCGTCGCAGTAGGAGAACGAGTGAGACGCATTCCCCGCAAGCGCGTCGCGGTAGGAGCCCTGGTCTCCACCGCAGCCATGCTCGCCGTCGGCATCCAGTCGGTCCCGGCGACCGCCACGCCTGCCGCCGCCCACCCCAGCCCCCTGCGCACCGGTGGCCTCGAGGCCAAGCTGACCCCGGCCCAGCGCACCGCGCTGATCAAGAGCGCGGAGAAGAAGACCGCCGCCACCGCGCGCACGCTCGGCCTGGGCGCCAAGGAGAAGCTCGTCGTCAAGGACGTCGTCAAGGACAACGACGGCACCGTCCACACCCGTTACGAGCGCACCTACGCCGGCCTCCCGGTCCTCGGCGGCGACCTCGTCGTGCACACCCCGCCCGCCTCCAAGGCGTCCGGCACGGTCAGCACGACCTTCAACAGCAAGCGCACCATCAAGGTCGCCTCCACCGCCGCCACCCTGACCAAGGCGGCGGCCGAGACCAAGGCGCTGAAGACGGCCCGCGCGCTGGACGCCAAGCAGCCCGCCGCCGACAGTGCCCGCAAGGTGATCTGGGCGGGCAACGGCACCCCGAAGCTGGCCTGGGAGACCGTGGTCGGCGGCCTGCAGGACGACGGCACGCCGAGCCGGCTGCACGTCATCACCGACGCCACCACCGGCAAGGAGCTCGGCCGCTACCAGGACATCAAGACCGGTACCGGCAACACCCAGTACAGCGGCACCGTGACGCTGAACACCACGCTGTCCGGTTCGACGTACCAGCTGTACGACACCACGCGCGGCGGCCACAAGACGTACAACCTGAACAACGGCACGTCGGGGACCGGCACCCTGATGACCGACTCCGACGACGTCTGGGGCACCGGGGCCGGCTCCAACACCCAGACCGCGGGTGCGGACGCCGCCTACGGCGCCCAGGAGACCTGGGACTTCTACAAGAACACCTTCGGGCGCAGCGGCATCAAGAACGACGGCGTGGCCGCCTACTCCCGCGTCCACTACAGCAGCGCCTACGTCAACGCGTTCTGGGACGACACCTGCTTCTGCATGACCTACGGCGACGGCTCCGGCGGCACCCACGCGCTGACCTCGCTGGACGTGGCCGGCCACGAGATGAGCCACGGTGTCACCTCCAACACCGCGGGCCTGAACTACTCCGGCGAGTCAGGCGGCCTGAACGAGGCGACCTCCGACATCTTCGGCACCGGCGTGGAGTTCTACGCCAACAACTCCACCGACGTCGGTGACTACCTCATCGGCGAGAAGATCGACATCAACGGCGACGGCTCCCCGCTGCGCTACATGGACAAGCCCAGCAAGGACGGCTCCTCCGCCGACAGCTGGTACTCCGGTGTCGGCAACCTCGACGTGCACTACTCGTCGGGCCCGGCGAACCACATGTTCTACCTGTTGTCCGAGGGCAGCGGCAGCAAGACCATCAACGGCGTCACCTACAACAGCCCGACCTCCGACGGTGTCGCGGTCGCCGGGATCGGCCGGGCCGCGGCCCTGCAGATCTGGTACAAGGCGCTGACGACGTACATGACGTCCAGCACCAACTACGCGGGCGCCCGCACCGCCGCCCTGAACGCCGCCGCCGCGCTGTACGGCACCAGCTCCACGCAGTACGCCGGAGTCGGCAACGCCTTCGCCGGCATCAACGTCGGCAGCCACATCACCCCGCCCAGCAACGGCGTCACGGTGACCAATCCGGGCAGCCAGTCCTCGACCGTCGGCACCGCGGTGAGCCTGCAGATCTCGGCGAGCAGCACCAACAGCGGCTCCCTGAGCTACTCCGCGAGCGGCCTGCCCACCGGCCTGTCGATCAACAGCTCCACGGGCGTCATCTCCGGCACCCCGACGGCTGCGGGCACCTACAGCACCACCGTCACGGTGACCGACTCCACCGGCGCGACCGGCACCGCCTCCTTCACCTGGACGGTCAGCTCCAGCGGCGGCGGCACCTGCACCTCGGCCCAGCTCCTGGGCAACCAGGGCTTCGAGTCGGGCAACACCACCTGGACCGCCTCCAGCGGCGTCATCACCAACTCCACCAGCCAGTCGGCCCACGGCGGCTCGTACTACGCCTGGCTGGACGGCTACGGCTCCACCCACACCGACACGCTGTCGCAGTCGGTGACCGTCCCGAGCGGCTGCAAGGCGACGCTCACCTTCTACCTGCACGTCGACACCGCTGAGACCACCACCAGCACGCAGTACGACAAGCTGACGGTCACCGCCGGATCGACGACCCTGGCGACGTACTCGAACCTGAACGCCGCCTCGGGCTACACCCAGAAGTCGTTCGACCTGTCCTCCTTCGCCGGCTCCACCGTCACCATCAAGTTCAGCGGCGTCGAGGACTCCTCGCTCCAGACCAGCTTCGTCGTGGACGACACCGCCCTGACGACCAGCTGATCCACCGCACACGCACAAGCACGAGCACAAGGACCTCACCCCGCGGCGCGGGGTGAGGTCCTTCGCGTCGGCTGAGCGGCCGTCAGCTCAGCGGGTCGAGCGTCAGATATGCCTGCTGCGGGCTGCCGTCGTGCACCAGCGACTCCTGGTTGCCGACGTCGTCGAAGGCGAACGCGTACGCCTTGCCGTCGGCCGTCTGCGCGTGGATCGCGCGGGCGTAGTGGTTGGTCACCGGGTCCTGGTAGAAGCTCGCGGCGGTGGTGTCCGGCTGGTCGGGATTGACCAGCAGAGTCGAGCGGTTGAAGCCCGCGCACAGGGTGCGGGAGATCGGGCCGCGCACCTGGTCGTTGGGGGCGTTGAGCAGCTTGTGGCAGCCGAAGACGCTGTCGGCGTCCGGTTTCTGGAAGCTGGTGACCACCGCGCCGGAGGCGTCGGTGAAGTTCATGACGCCGCCCGACACCCGGCCGTAGTACCTGGTGTCCGGCCGGTCGGCGAACGGGGTGACCGTCAGCGTCGAGGTCGCGTACTTCTGCCAGACCCGGTTCACGTAGTCGTCCATGACGGTCGCCGGGAGGGCGCCGGTCTCCAGGCCGTGTCCGGGGGACAGCGCCCGCAGCACGGTGCCGTCGGAGCGGGTCTGGATCAGGCCGGCCCAGCCGCCGGGCTGGCCGCGCAGGGCGGTGAAGAAGCCGTTGTAGCCGCCGGACTTGAGGTGGCCGGTACTGGCCGTGGTCCCGTCGGAGCGCTGTACGCCGACCGCGTAGGGCACGGAGAACATGTCCACCTGGGTGCTGTTGATCCACAGCCCGGAGTCGTTCAGCGTGTACTCGGACCAGTTGAACAGGATGTCGCGGTTGGGATCGCTCGGATTCTGCACGGCGGGCTGCACCAGACCGCCGGTGGTGAGCTTGAAGACGAGCTTCTGGCCGTAGGAGAAGTAGATGCGGCCGGAGAACTTGGGGATGCGGATCGTCGTCGACTGCCCGGCCGCGGGGCCGGGGATGGCGGCGTCGGGCGCGGGCGTGGGCGGGTTGCCGCCCGCGGGCCAGGCGTGGAAGGTGCCGTTCGCGTCCGCCCAGCCCTGCTGCCCGGTGCTGAGCTGGGTGCCGAGGTCGTAGATGTAGACCGGCTCGCCGCGGCCGGAGTTGTTCGTCACCTTCAGGGGGATGGTGTCGGGCACCGCCGCCTCGGCGGTCGAGGGCGAGTGGACCGCGAGGGCCGCGCCGAGCAGCGCTGCCGCCGCGGCCGGTGCCAGTAGCCGGCGCAGGGGCTTTTTGAACACGCTCCACCTCCGTGGGGGTTCACCAGTTGTGGGGGGATCTCACGAGGCGTGGGCCGACGGTGGTCCGTACCTTCATGAGAGCGCTCTCAAAGTGGCATCCGGGCGCGTGCATGTCAATAAGGTGAACGGGAGGGGCGGACGGCGCCGGCCGGTGGCGCCGCTCGCCCCCGCGCTCAGAAGGTGCGCTCCAGCAGGTCGAGCAGGACCGCCCAGTGCCGCTCGGCGCCCTCCTTCTGGTACGCGGCCGTGTCGGCCTGGGTGTAGCCGTGGCGGGCGCCCGGGTACACCTCGCAGCGGTGCCGTACGCCCGCCGCGGTCAGCGCGTCTTCGAGGATCTTCATCTGCTCGGGCGTCATCGAGGGGTCGTCGTCGGCGTGGCCGAAGTACAGCTCGGCGGTGATGTTCCCGGCGGCCAGGTGCGGGCTGTCCGGCGCGTCCGTGGCCAGCTGCCCGCCGTGGAAGCCGGCCGCGGCCGCGACCCGGTCGGGGTACGCGCCGGCGGTGCGCAGTGCCAGCCGGGCGCCCATGCAGTAACCGGTCAGCGCCACCGGACCGTCGGCGACCAGCGGGGAGTCCGCCATCCAGCGCAGGAAGGCGCCCGCGTCGCGCATGGCGAGGTCGGACGTCAGGGACCGCATCACCGGACCGATCCGCTGCCAGATCTCCGGCCGCGCGGCGGGATCGATGAACTCGGGCAGCTCGAAGACGGGCGTGCGGCCGTGACGGTAGAAGGTGTTGGGCAGCAGGACCGTGTAGCCGGCGCCGGCCAGCCGGTCGGCCATCGACCGCAGGTGCGGCCGGATGCCGAAGGCGTCCATGAACAGCAGGACGCCCGGGTGCGGGCGGCCGTCGCCGGGATGGGCCAGATAGGCGTCGGCGACGCCGTCCTCGGTGGGGACGTCCACGGACATGGACATTCTTCAACCTTTGCAGTCGAGTTCAATCGTGGCCACACGGCCAAGGGCAGGGTATACCCGCATGTCAGCGGCCGGATACTTATGCGGATCAAGGCCCGATTTGCTGACCGTAATGACTGCGCGAGCGGACCCGCTCGTGGCGGCGTACTCACCGCCACGGTGACTGACGGCGCGGACCGTCCCTCGTGTCCCAGCGCCTGGCGTCCTCGTCGTGCGCCCTGTCGATCATGCGCTTGTGGCCGACCGGTTCAGCCGTGCCCGCAACTCGACAGGTCGTGTCTCGACCACCGCACGGTCCGCCTCGGTCATGCCGGGGGCGGGTGATGCTTCCGCATCATCTGTTCCTGGCAGACTGTCAGTTTCTTGGCTCAGCCTCCACTGCTTCGGACATTCTCCGGCGCAGCCGTGGAGCCGGTACGACCGCGCTCCCGTAGCAGGGCCGCGCGAAGCCACTGCACACCCCCGGGCTCGGCCGCGGTCGCGCCGTGTGCGAGGGGCCGCAGCCTACGCTTGATCGATTCGGCTTGCCCCAGCCGCTCGACGCGCGGTCCGTGGGGATGTTCCTCGACAGGAGCCTCGGCCGGACGCGGTACATGCTCGACGGCATGGCCGGTCAGACCTGCTATGGATCATGATGCAGCTCTGGGCAACACATCGCCGCCTGACCCCGGAGGTCAGCTGGCGGGGCTCGCAGGCCGGGCCTTGCTGCCGACGTCCTCCGGAGCCTTGTCTTCCGGGTTCGACGACACCAGGCCACGGACTCGCGAGTCGACCAGACGGGTTACCGCCTGCTGCGCTATGCCGAAACCCGCTGCCCAGACCAGCAGATCGCCCAGTGACATAGGAGATTGCATGCCAGGAATCGCGTCGCTGGTGATCAAGACAGCGCCCACCAGGGCGAATATCGGTCCGAGCACGAGTTTCAGCAGCAGTTGCTGCATCGGCAACGAGAAGGGATTCCACGTCCCCCCAGTCCTTGCTGCTGTGGGCACTGTACTGATCAGTGCGCCGATCGCGCCGAACAGGGCGACCAGCAGGACCAAACCCGCCCGGGATGCAGGATTCGACACCGTCAGTGCGTAGGAACCGATGGACAGGGCCCACATGAGAACGCCGAGCGCGAGGAAGCTTACGGCGGATAGGAGCAGCAGTCGATTGCGGAAGGTTCGCGTCTGTACGTAGCTCTCGTCAACCTTGGCCTCAACCGCTTGGGCCAAGTGCCCGACAGCGATGGGGTCGAGGAACCGTTTCGGGGCCTTGCACTGCCATTCCAGATCCCGCCTTACGGCTGTGACACGTTCGTCATCCGGCGGAAGCAATTTCCCTGCCTTGACCAGGAGATCGCGAGCCGTCGCAGCGAGCTCGCCATCCTTCAGGATGCGGTCGATTTGTGATTCAGCCTCATGGACCTCACCCCACGCGAACTCCAGGGTGGCATCGCGGCGCCACCACCGGATCTGACTCGCTTGGTACGCAGCGTTCGCCGCCCTGCGTAGTTGCTTCGAGACCTCTTTCTGGTAGACCGGACCATCCTTCCGGAGCCTGCAAGCCTCCAACAACCTGTCGTTGTCCCGCTCCACCTGCGTCAGGAGTTGTTGCTGTTGGTACCCCCGGGCCCCCTGGACCGAGTCCAACACTTTCGTCTCATCGAGAAGGTCCGACATCAGATGCTCCCGCCCGCGACTGTCACGTCAGCCATAGCTGAGCAATTGACCAGTTCTGCACCCGGCCCCGCAATCAGCCAAGACCTCCTGATTCCACACATAGCACACCTGAAGTGACCTCGCCACTGCGGTAATCGGTCCGCTCAATTGGCAGCTGAAATCATGGGGAAGCCGTCGTTGACATTGAGATGAGTGTAAAGAATGACACGGGTCGTGCTCGGCTGGTTCTGCCTGAGTCCGAACGGCACTGAGCCCCCGTCAATCGGGCGCTCAATCGGACGTCGGTGATCAGTCGGCCCGTACCCAGCGGACGTGGTCCCGTACGGCCGGGGACGCGCTGTCGAGCGGGTCCGATGGGGTCAGCTCTGCCGGTCCAGTCGAAGAATGCCGACGGCTGTTCCCTGTACGGAGGTCATGAGGGGCTGCCTCTCTGCGGTCGACGGCGGAAGAGCACACCACCGGCCCGACCGGGGCCGGATGATCGAACACCCATGTTTCCACGGGGGGAGATGCCCGCTTCGTCCGGCCCCGGTCTCACTCGAACCGTGTCACGTCCCCCGCGCCGCGCCGCACGATCTCCGCCTCGCCGCCCGAGAAGTCGATCACCGTCGTCGGCTCGGTGCCGCACTCGCCGGAGTCGACCACCGCGTCCAGCACGTGGTCCAGCCGGTCCTTGATCTCCCATCCCTGGGTCATCGGCTCCTCCTCGTCGGGCAGGAGCAGCGTGCTGGACAGCAGCGGCTCGCCCAGCTCGGCGAGCAGTGCCTGGGTGACGACGTGGTCGGGGATGCGCACGCCCACCGTCTTCTTCTTGGGGTGCTGCAGCATCCGCGGCACCTCCCTCGTCGCGGGCAGGATGAACGTGTAGCTGCCGGGCGTGGACGCCTTGATCGCCCGGAACACGTCGTTGTCGATCCGCACGAACTGACCGAGCTGCGCGAAGTCCTGGCAGACGAGGGTGAAGTGGTGCCGTTGGTCCAGGTGGCGGATGGAACGGATGCGTTCCACCCCGTCACGGCTGCCCAGCCGGCAGCCCAGCGCGTAGCAGGAGTCGGTGGGGTACGCGATGAGCGCGTCCGCGCGGACGAGAGCGGCGATCTGGCCGATGGTGCGCGGCTGGGGATTGTCTGGGTGCACGTCGAAGTACTTGGCCATCTGCCGAGCTTATGCCGTCCCCGCACGAGGACCGCACTGGGACGGGCCGCGGAGGCGCTGCGCCGGCGGTGTGGATGGGACGGCTGCGTTGTCGGGGGTGGGCTACAGGGCTGTTGCGTCGTAGGGGGTGGGCGGGGCTGTGCTGGGGGAGTGGGCGGACCGTGCCGGCGCGATCGGCGGGCCGTGCCGCCGGGGGCGGTGGGCCGAGGTGGGGTCGTGGGGGCTGTGGCGTGCAGGCGGGAACGAGGGGGCTCGGCGCGCCGGGGGCGAAGTCGCTGTGTCGGTGGGAGTGGGCGGTTGTGCCGGCGGGCGTCGGCGGGGCGACGCTGTCGGGAGCCGAGGGGGCCCGGCGGGCACCGACCGGGTTGTGTCGCCGGGCGACGGTGGGGCTGTCCGTCGGGGGCGTGGGGGTTGTGCCGGGGGGAAGCGGCTGGGCTGCGCCGAGGGGCGGTTGTGCCGGTGGGCGCCGACCGGTCGTGGGGCTCGGGCGCCTGACTGGGCCGTGGGGCTCGGGGACGACCGGTGCCGCGTTGTCAGGGGGCGGGCGTGGGCGCGAGGTCGGGCGTTGGCCGGGTTGTGTGCGGTAGCGTCCCCGAGCGATGTGCCGAGGCCGACGCGTTTGACGAGGGGAAGCCCGACATGGCTGGCCGTAAGGACGGGACCCGTGCCACGGCGGTGACGGAGGACGACGGCCCGGCGTGGGCGCGGCAACTGCTCGACCACCTCCGGCCCACCGGACGGGACGTCGGCAACGTCGTCGCCTGGCTGGCCGACGCCGTGCGGGGCACCGCCTGCCTCCAGGACGGCGCCGGCGCACTCGTCGCGGGCACCCCGACGCCGCTGGAGGAGGACCTGACCGCCGACATCGTCTCGGGCCGGATCGCCTCCGCCGCATGGGACGGTCAGGGGCGCCACCTGCGTCTCGTACGGGTCGCGCGGCCCCGGCCCGCGCCGGCCGGCGTGCTCGTGGCCTCCCGCGAGACCCCCTTCGACCGGCGGGCCTCCGACATCGTGGCGTACACCGCCCAGGTGCTGGAGGTGCTGCTCCGGGCGCGGGAGACGTCCGCCGCCGGACGCCGGCTGGAGCGGGCCGCCGCCGATCTGCGCCTGGCGATCCTGCAACTGTTGATGGTGGAGGACACCGTCTCGGCGCGCCGGGTGGCCGCGGGTCTGTGGCCCGGCCTGCTCGACGCGGACACCGCGTGCGTGTACGTGCTGGAGCGCGCCGGGTGGCCGCGGGTCTGTGGCCCGGCCTGCTCGACGCGGACACCGCGTGCGTGTACGTGCTGGAGGGGCACGTCGACGACCGCGACCGGACCGCGGAGGAGTGCATCGAGGCGACCGGCGAGCGGGTGCTCGTGGTGCGCTGCCCCGCCATGGACGCGCACGTCATCGTCCTCGCCCCGCGCGACACGGCCGCCGACGAGCTGCGCTCCCTGATCGGCCGGCGGCCCGGCACCTTCCTCGGCGGCAGCGCCCCGCAGAGCCTCGCCCGCACCGCCGCCGCCTACGGTCAGGCCGTCAGCGCCCTGGCCGTCGCCCGCTTCCGGCCCGACCGGCAGGCCGTGTACGCCGAACGCACCCACCCCGAGCGGCTGATGGACCCGGCCGCGCTGCACCGCTGGACCGCCCGGGTGCTGAGCCCCCTCGACGGCCTCGCCCACCACACCCGCGCCGAACTCCTCGCCACCACGCGGCTCGGCCTGGAGTTCACCGCCGTCAGCGCCGCGAAGGTCCTCGGCGTGAGCCGGAACACGGTCCGCGCCCGCATGGAGCGCGTGGAGGCCCTGCTGCGGACGGACTTCTCCGACCTCGCGGTCCGCGCCGTCGTCCACCTGGCGCTGAACGCGCACGCCGGCCTCACCGAGGCGCCGCAGGACGACGCCGACGCCGCGGCGCGGATCCGGCTCGGCGACCTCCTCACCGGTGCCGCCTTACGCACCTGGGCCGGCGACCTGCTGGGGCGCCTGGCCGCGGACAGCCGCGACCTGCGTCGCACGCTGCGCACCTGGATCGCCGCCGGGGGCAACGCCGAGCGGGCCGCGCAGACCCTGGGCGTGCACGCGCAGACCGTGCGCGAGCACGTCCGCAGCGCGGAACCGGTGCTGGAACGCCAGCTCCTCGCCGCCGGCAGCGACCTCTACGAGGTCGTCCTCGCCCATCTGGCGCTCGGCGCCCTCGAACCACCCGCCCTCCATGGGGCATAGCCGGGCGATCCGGACGCAGTTGTGCACAGGTGAGTCCTCGGGACGCCGGGGCGGGCACCGGCACGATTCACAAGGCGCGGGCCGGCGACGTAGGTTCGACGGGCCGCGGGGGCGCGACCGGAACGGGGGACCGGTCGGCCCCCCGCGGGTTCACCCGCGCAGCCGCACCGGGATCTCCTGCCAGCCGGACGCGATGAACGACGGCACCTGCCGCAACTCGCCCTCGTCGACGGCCAGTCGCAGACCGGGGAAGCGGTCGAACAGGGCGGGCAGCGCGGTCAGCGCCTCCACGCGGGCGAGCGGGGCGCCGATGCAGCGGTGCACGCCGATCCCGAACGCCAGATGGTCGTCGGCGCCGCGGGCCGCGTCGAAGTCGTCCGCGTCCGGCCCGTAGTGCGCCGGATCGAGCCCCGCGGCGGCGTACGTGGTGATGATCGCGTCGCCCGCCGCGACGGTGACGTCGCCGACGGCGATGTCGCTGACCGCGAACCGCAACGGCAGCGCGGCGATGGACGGGTGCACCCGCAGCGTCTCGTCGACGACCGCGTCCCAGCCGATCGTCCCGGACCGTACGGCCGCCAGCTGCTCCGGGTGCGTCAGCAGGGCGACGACCGCGTTGCCTATGAGGTTGACGGTGGTCTCGAAGCCGGCGCCGATCACCAGCAGCAGCGTGTACAGCAGTTCCTCGTCGCTGAGCCGGTCGCCGTCCTCGTCGCGCACCCGGATCAGCTCGGTGGTGAGGTCGTCGCCGGGATGCTCGGTGCGGTGGGCGATCAGCGCGGGCAGCACCGTGCCGATCTGCCGCTGCACCGAGGCCGCGTGCTCCGGGCCGGTGTCGGAGGTGTCCATGATGGCGGCGATCAGGCGGGCGGTGTCGTCGACCAGTTCGTCCGGCACGCCGAACAGTTCGCAGATGATCCGCATCGGCAGGGGATGGGCCAGCGCCGCCTTGACGTCGACCACGTCCGTGCCGGATGCCGCCATGGCGTCGAGCAGCCGAGTGGTGATCGCCTCGACGCGCGGACGCATGACCTCCGTGCGCCGGTGCGTGAAGCTCGGGGCCACCAGCTTGCGCAGCCGGGCGTGGTCGGCGCCGTAGGTGGACAGCATGTTGATCACGCCCACCCAGCCCAGGATCCAGCCCCACGAGGGGTGTTCGCCGATCTCCGGCCACAACTTCCAGTGCTGTCGCGGGTCCTTGCTGACCCGGGGGTCGAGGATCAGGTCCTTGAGGGTGTCGTAGCGGGTGGGCGCCCAGGCGGGGATGGAGCCGGGCAGCTCGACGGGAACGATCGGGCCGAGGGCACGCAGGCGGGCGGTCTCGGCGGCGATGTCGGCGCCGAACGGATCGAGGGCGACGCGGGCGGGCACGGTCACGACGTATCTCCAGGAAGGTCACGGTCCGCGGCCCCTCGCGGAGACGCTCGCAGGACAGTACACACCGTCGTCGATCACTCGCGCACGGTTGAGCTGGATTTCGCCGCCAGGATTGCCGATTCCTGATCGTTTCCGTGCTGGTCGCTGAACTTGTTTCTGAGCTTGTTCATGAACTGCCGTGGGGGGGGGGGGGGGGGGGGGGGGGGGGGGGGGGAGAGGGGGGGGGGGGGGGGGGGGGGGGGGGAGGGGGGGGGGGCGACTCCTGCGTCGTCACAGCCGCCACCGCAG
>NZ_JBVIIE010000053.1:0-62129 GCF_055569945.1 Streptomyces sp. NPDC031340 | reverse complement strand
CGGGGGGCTGGAGAGGGGCGAGGGGGGTGGGGTGCACGTCAGGGGGGGCCTACCAAAACGCCGCGAGGGTGGGGGGGGGGGGGGGGGGGAAGAGGGGGGGGGGGCGGGGGGGGGGGGGGCCCCCCCCCGCTGCGCGGCGAGGTACAGCTCGGCCTCGCGCCGGTCCCGCCGAGGCGTTCCGCACAACTGCCACTCCTGCCCGTTCCACAGCTCCGGCAGCCACCGCTGCTGGGGCTGCGGGCGGTCGGCGCGCACGCCGTAGCGGGACGGGACGGGCTCGGTGGGGGCCTGGTGCACGGGCCCGCCGTTGTACTCGGCGCGGCGGGCGGCCCGGCGCCGGGTCTCGCACAGCAGGCACAGGTCGGGGGCGCTCTCGTCGACCGGACCGGTGGGGTGCTCGGGGCAGCGGGTGCTGGGCGCGGCGCCGCTGACGCTGTCCTCCAGCAGGTCGAGGGCGCGGCGCAGATCGGCCTTGACCTCGTGCAGCTTGGCGTCGGGAGTGTCGGCCCCGAGCGCGTCGCCGTGCTCCCCGAGCAGACGCAGCGCCCGGCCGAGGGCGGTGAGCTGGGCGTGGTTCATGGGAACAGTCTGCGCCACGGCGTCGGCCGACCGAATGATCACGTTCGGTGGCACGCCCGGGCAACGACGCCGCCGCCCGGGCGTGGCCCGTCCGACGCCTGGCCCGTGGAACGCATCACGGGCGCCGGGCGCCGGACCCGCACCGGCCGGTCAGGGCGACGGGCTGTCGTCCAACGCGCTCGCGATGTGCTGAGCGAGCTTTCGGGGAGACGGGCCCTGCAGGATCTTGGCCACGGGGACGCTGACGGCCAGATCCGAGGTGATACGCGCCCGCAGCTCCACCGACATCAGTGAGTCCACGCCCAGACGCTTGATCGAGACGGCATCGTCCACCCTGTCCGTGGTGAGCCCGAGGACAGAAGCGATCTGTTCCTGGCAGTAGGCGGTGAGGAGCTCTTCCCGGACCCCGGAGTCCGCCCGGAGGACCGCCCTCCGATCCAGCCGCCCCGACCCCGCGTTCTTCTCGGCTGCGTCCTCCGCGTCCTCCGCGTCCTCCGCGTCCGCCACCTCGGCAGCCGAGCTGCCCGCTCCTGCGAATTGACGGAACACGGAAGACCTGGCGCGGGACGGGAAGAACTTGGTCCACTGTTCGAGGTCCAGGGACATGACCGCTGCCTGCGGGGTCCACTCTCCGAGGAGCCGGCCGAGCGCGTTGAGCGCCACGTCCGGGCTCATGGCCTCGAGGCCGCGGGACGCGAAGCGCTCGCTCGACGCGGTGTCCCGCGCCGCGATGCCGATCTGGTCCCAGCGGCCCCAGTTGACGGTCAGCGCCGGCTGTCCTCGCAGACGCCGGTTCCAGGCGATCGCGTCCATGAAGGCGCTCGCCGCGGAGTAGTTGGCCTGCCCGGGGGACCCCATGAGCGAGGCCGCGGACGAGAAGAGCACGAAGAAGTCGATCGGGTCGTCGGCGGTGAGTTCGTCGAGGTTGCGGGTGCCGTCGATCTTCGGCGCCGAGGTGGCGGTCAGGCTCTCGCCGTCGAGCTGGGTGATGGTGCGGTCGTCGAGCACCACGGCCGAGTTGATGACGCCGGCGAGTGGCGGCAGGTTCTGGCGCACCCAGTCGAGTACCTTGCTCAGCCTCGCGCGATCGGCGATGTCGGCCCGCACGGCGTGCACGCTCGCTCCCTTCGCGCGCAGCGCCTCCAGCTCCGGCAGCAGGGCCTCGTCCTCGCCGCGGCGTCCGAGGAGCACGAGGTGTCGTGCCCCCTGCTCGGCCATCCACCGCGCGGCTCGCAGGCCCACTCCGCCCAGGCCGCCGGCGACGAGATACGTCGAGTCGTCGCGGAACAGGGGGCCGGGCTCGGACGGGGTGAGCGGGTGCGCCACAAGTCGGTGTGCGAACCGGGAGGTGCCGCGCAGCACGATTTCGTCCTCGTCGGCGTCCGCGCTGATCTCGTTCCACAGGCCCCGCAGGTCGGCGCCGCCCGGATCGGTCGGGAGATCGACGAGCGAACACCTGAGGTCCGGGAGCTCGTACATGGCCGTGCGCCCCAGCCCCCAGACGGCGGCCTGCTGGGGAGACGTCCACCGGTCACCCGGAACGACCGCATGAGCCCCCCGGGTGACGAGCCAGACCCTCGGTGAAACGGTCGGTTGGGCTTCCGCCACCGCCTGGAGGACGGTCAGCGCCGTGTCGGTCTGGTCGAGGTCCCCCTGAGCGTTCGTCGTCGGCGATGCCAGACAGACGACACCGGCCCAGGGCCCCGCCCGCAGAGCGCCGGACAACTCCTCGCTCAGGGATCGGCCGTCCGCCGCGAGGAGTTCGCATCCGCCGCTGCGCTCGTGCATGAGCCGGCACAGGCCGGTGGCTTCCGGCGTTCCGTCGCCGATGACGATCCAGCGCTGTGCCTTCGCACCACGGGGCTTGGACAGCGGGGCCAGGCGCTCCCACCGGGAGACGCGGGCGAGATCGCCCGCGCGACGCTCGGTCACCTGAGGAAGTTCGCGTTCCAGGCGCTGCACGCGCAGACCCTCGACCTCCAGCAGGGTGGTTTCGTCCGCACCGGCGAGCATCAGGTCGGCGACGAGGAAGTCCACGTCGTCGACGGCCGAGCGGCGCTCGGCGTGTGCCCGCAGCGTGCCGCCGAGCGGGACCGGTGTGCGGTGGACGACGCGGTCGATGGATGTCGGCAGGTAGCTGTCCTCACCCGTCCGGGACGGCAGCATCGGCATCATGCTCTGGATGAAGCTGTCCGCGAGCGCGGGGTGCAACCGGTAGTGAGGGGTGCGGTATTCGCCCGACACCGTGGTGTCCAGCTGCGTCACGACGTGCGACGGGGTCTGCCGCACGGAGCTGATCGCCCGGAACGGGCCGTGATGCTCGACACCGCGACGGCGCATTGCCGCGTAGTGCTCGTCGACCGGCAGCGCAACAGCGTCCTCGGGCGCCTTCGGGCAAGGCGCCGACGCCGGAGGCGGACCGGCGACAGCGGCGGTTCGCGCGGTCGCCAGACACGCCCACTCGCTTATGGTCGTGCCCTCTTCCGCGGCCACGTGGCAGGTGAGTTCCAGGACGTCGTCGCGTCGACGGGCAAGCACCTGCACGAGACGGGAGCTGTCCTCGTCGAGGAAGAGGGTGTCCAGGAACCGGACGTCACGGACCTCGACGGGGTCCCCGTTCTTCGTGGCGCCGGTGGCCTCGGCGGCGGCTGCCAGGAAGAGTTCGACGTATCCCATGGCCGGAAAGACCGTCGTACCGTGCACCCGGTGCTCGGCCAGGTAGGGAACTGTGGGCAGGCCGAGACGGAACGTCCAGGTCAGTGTGGACGGCTCGACCGCCAGCGGCGAGGGACGCCCCATGATCGGGTGAGGGGTGCCCTCCGTCAGGGGGCTTCCGCCCGAGGGCTGTGCCACCGGGACGGACCGTTCGGCCGCGGGGTTCCAGTGCCGTTCGTGCTCCCACGGGTAGCCGGGCAGCGCGACGTGCTCGCCCCGCGGAAGGTACTGAGCGGACCAGTCGACGGTCCGGCCCGCCGTGTGCCAGGCCGCCAGCGTCCGGGACAGGGTGGGCCGGCCCGGCTCGTCACGCCGTAGCGAGCCGGCGACCAGCGGCGAATGTCCCAGCGATTCGACGGTCTGCTGAGTGGCCTGCACGAGAAGAGGGTGGGCGCTGATCTCGAGGAAGCCGGTGTGCCCGTCCTCGGCCGCGCGCTCCACCGCCTGCCGGAACAACACCGGCTGCCGAAGGTTTCTGATCCAGTAGTCGCAGGTCAGCTCCTCACCGGAGAGAACCGTTCCGGTGACGGTGGAGTACATCGCGACGGCCGCCGGCCTCGGCGCGACGGGGGAGAGCACGGCACCGAGTTCTGCCTGGAGGGCGTCCATGTGGGAACTGTGGGAGGCGTAGTCGACCCGCACCTTCTGGGCGAACACGTCCTGAGCCTGAAGCGCGGAGACCAGGTCCCGCACGGCTGCGGTGTCGCCGGCGAGGACGACCGACTCGGGGCCGTTCTCAGCAGCGACGACCACCCGGCCGTCGTAGGGAAGCAACGCCTTCTCGGCGTCCGCCAGGGACATCGCCGCCGCGGCCATGGTGCCGTGCCCGGTCACCGACTTCAGCAGGCGGCTGCGGCCGCACACGAGGAGAGCGGCGTCCTCCAGCGTCAGTGCGCCCGCCACATGGGCCGCGGCGATCTCGCCCTGGGAGTGCCCGATGACCGCGTCCGGAGTGACACCCCAGGAACGCCACAGGGCGGCGAGCGAGACCTGAAGAGCGAAGGAGACCGGCTGTACGACGTCCACGTCGACGAGCGCTTCGCCACTGGTGAGGCGGTCGACCACCGACCAGCCCAGGTGGGGACGCATCGCCTCCGCGCAGGCCAGCATCGACTCGCGGAAGGCGGGTTCCCCGAGCAGGTCCGTCCCCATTCCCGGCCACTGCGCCCCCTGACCGGGGAAAATCCACACCGTGCGGTTGTCGGTCTCGGTGACCGTGCCGGTGACGGCGCCGTCGGTGACCTGTCCCTCGCTGAAGGCGCTCAGCACGGCATGCGCCCGCTCGAGGCTGTCGCAGGGCACCGCCAGCCGATAGTCGTGGTGGGTACGTCGCCTGGCCAGGGTGTGGCACACGTCGGCCAGGGTCAGGTCGCTGTCGACGAGGGCCTGCGCGTATCGTCCGGCGGTGGCACGCAGGGCACCGCGGCTTCGCGCCGACACGGTGACGATGAGATCGCGAGGGACTTCGGTCGCCTCAGTCTCTTCGTCCGCCTCGCTTGCCTCATTCGTTTCCGGTTCGGCCGAACCCACCGCCGGAGGCCCTTGCAGCACGAGATGGGCATTCGTGCCGGCGATGCCGAAGCTGCTGACGCCGGCGAACCGGGAGGCGGCAGCCGAAGGCCAGGGCTGGAGCTCGGTGGGAACGCGAACGGGCAGCCGGTCCCACGCGATGTCGGGGTTCGGGGTCTCGAAGTGGAGGTTGCCGGGGATCCTGCCGTGCTTGAGTGCCAGAGCCACCTTGATGATGCCGGCGAGACCGGCCGCCGCCTCCAGGTGCCCGATGTTGGTCTTCACGGACCCGACGAGCAGCGGCCGGTCCTGCGGACGTCCCTCCCCCAGCACCGTTCCCAGGGCTTCCAGCTCCACCGGATCACCCACCGACGTGCCGGTGCCGTGCGCCTCCACGTAATCGACGGCGCCGGGGGAGACTCCCGCGTCCTGGTAGGCCAGGCGCAGCACGTCGCTCTGGCCCGCGACGCTCGGCTTCATGAACAGGTCACTGCGTCCGTCGTTGTTGGAGGCGCCGCCCCGGATCACCGCGTAGACGGGATCCCCGTCCCGGATCGCGGCCGTGAGCCGTTTGAGGACGACCACACCGGCACCCTCGCTGCGCACATAGCCGTCGGCACGGGCGTCGAACGCCTTGCACCGCCCGTCGGGGGCCATCATGCCGCCCTGCGAGAAACTGACGCTGTGATCGGGGTTCAGGATCACATTGACCCCGCCGGCCAGCGCGACGTCGCACGACCCGGTGCGGATGGACTGGCAGCCCATGTGCACGGCGACCAGGCCGGAGGAGCAGGCGGCGTCCAGAGCGACGCTCACGCCCTTGAGGTCCAGCGCGTAGGAGATACGCCCCGCGGCGCCGCTGCGGGCGCTGCCGGCGGCGCTGTAGACGTCCAGAGCGGCGGTGTCACCGCCGAACTGCCGGTCCGCGAAGTCGTTGTTCACGACCCCCATGAAGACACCGGCGCTGCTGCCACTGAGCGATTCGAGGGTGAGACCGGCGTCCTCCACGGCCTCCCAGGCGACCTCCAGCAGGAGGCGGTGCTGCGGATCGATCTTCGCGGCCTCCCGCGGCGCTATCCCGAAGAATCCCGCGTCGAACCGGTCGACACCGTCGACGAAGCCGCCCCACCGGGTCGTGGTCTTTCCCGGCGTGGCCGGCCTGGGGTCGTAGAACTCCTCGATGTCGAAGCGGTCGCCGGGAACTTCGGAGATCGCGTCCACGCCCGCCGTGAGCAGATCCCACAGTTCACGCGGACCGCTGGATCCGGGAAAGCGGCAACCGATTCCGATGATGGCGATCGGTTCGTGTTCGTTCATCAACTGCACCCCGTGAGTCATTGAAGGGCCCGATCCCGTGAAATCCCGGCCCCGAAAAGAGAATCAAGCGAACCGGACGCGCCCGATGGCCGTGACCATCGGCTTTTCTGATCGGTCCCGTCCGTCTGGACCCGAGGATCGTCCGTATGCGCTCGGGACCTCAGACGCCGACGGCCGGTGAGACAGTTCCCGTGTCTTTTCGTCCTGGGTCAATTGAGTAATGTTTACTCAATTACGGCTCCGCAGGCATGCGGTATCCACAGGAGGGCTGTTTCTACCAGGGTGTGTGTCTTCAGACGCCGCATGAGGCGGGCGTCATTGAATTGCCCATCCGGGGTCTCTGCGCCATTTTCATGGGTGACGCCGGGCGGTGTTTTCCTGACCGGGCCGGTCAGCCGTCCGCGGATGCCAGCGCGGCGCGCAGGTGGCCGCCGGACTCCTCCAGGAGACGGGCGGCCGTGGGGCCGTCGACGCCGGCCAGCAGAACGAGGATCGCGTTCTTCACCTCGCCGCCGGTCGCCGTCAGCGCCCGCTCGATCTCCTCGTCGCCCGCCCCGGTGGCGAGGGCGACGATCCGCCGCGAGCGGGCGCGCAGCTTCTCGTTCGAGGCGCGCACGTCGACCATCAGGTTCCCGTACGTCTTGCCCAGCCGGATCATCGTGATCGTCGACAGCATGTTCAGGACGAGCTTCTGCGCGGTGCCCGCCTTCAGGCGGGTGGAACCGGTGAGCAGTTCCGGGCCGACGACGATCTCGATGCCGTGGTCGGCGGCGGCCGCGAGCGGGCTGCCGGGGTTGCAGGCCAGGCCGACGGTCAGCGCGCCCAGCCGGCGGGCGTGCCGCACGGCGGCGACGGCGTACGGGGTGCGGCCGGAGGCGGAGACGCCGACGACGGTGTCGGCGGGGGTGAGCGCGAGGCCGTCCAGGTCGTCCCGGGCGAGCCGCGCGGAGTCCTCCGCGCCCTCGACGGAGGTGACCATGGCCTCCGGGCCGCCCGCGATCAGGCCGACGACCTGTCCCGGGGCGGTGTCGAAGGTCGGCGGGCACTCGGAGGCGTCCAGCACGCCCAGCCGCCCGGCGGTCCCGGCACCGGCGTAGACCAGGCGGCCGCCGCGTCCCATGCGCTCGGCGACGGCGTCGATGGCGGCGGCGATCTGCGGCAGCCGCTCGGCCACGGCGGCCGGGACGGTGGCGTCCTCGGCGTTCATGAGCCGCGCGATGTCGAGGGTGGGGAGCCGGTCGATCTCGGCGAGGTCGGGGCGGAACGCCTCGGTGGTCAGGGTCTCCAGCTCGGCGCGGAGGGCACGGGGATCGGACGTGGAGGTCATGGCGGGCGGCTCTTTCGTGGGGGGTACGGCTGCTCGGCTGCTCGACTGGTCGGCTGCTTGGGTGCTCGGGTGCCTGGGTGCTCGGGTGCTCGGTGAGGAGAACGCGCGGGAGCTATCGCCGGTGCCGGTGGGCCAGCGCCTCGTACGACGCCGACAGCGCCGGCGCCGCCGTCTCGTACGTCCGCTGCGCCACCCCCACGAACAGGCAGTCCACCACCAGCAGCTGACTGGTCCGGGACGACATGGCGGCCGGGCGCAGTTCGCTCTCCCGGGCGGTGGACGTGGTCAGCACGTGGTCGGCGTACTGGGTGACGGGGCCGTCGGGGCGTCCGGTGATCGCCACGGTCGTCGCCCCGCGTTCGAAGGCGACCCGCAGCGGCTCGATGACGTCGCCGGTCGACCCGGAGTGCGTGATGGCGATGGCGACGTCACCGCCGCGCAGCTGCACGGCGTTGGTGACGGCGAGGTGCGGGTCGCTGTGCGCGTGGGCGATCAGCCCTATCCGCAGCAGCTTCTGCACCAGGTCCTGGGCGACCAGCCCGGACGCGCCGACGCCGTACACGTCGATGCGCCGCGCGGCCGCCGCCGCGGTGACCGCGGCCCCCAGCTGCACCGTGTCCAGACCGGCCGCGGTGTCGGCGAGGGTCTGCTGCTCGTCGTAGGCCAGCTTGGCCACGACGTCGGCGATCGGGTCGTCGACCGCTATGTCGGTGGTGATGGCGGGGGCGCGGCCGGACTGCTGCTGGGCGGCCAGCCCGGCGAGCGCGAGGCGCAGGTCCCGGTAGCCGGGGTAGCCGAGCAGCCGGGCCGTGCGGACGACCGTCGCCTCGCTGGTGCCGGTGAGCTCCGCGAGACCGGTGACCGTGAGGGCCGCGCAGCCGGCCGGGTCGCCGGCGACGGCCTCGGCGACGCGCTGCATGGAGCGGGTCATGGACGGCGCGAGCGTGCGCACCTTGGCCGCGAGGGCGGCGGGCGCGGGAGGTGCGGGGTGCGCGGGCGGCGCGGAGTGCGCCGGATGCGCGGCGGTCGCGGGTTGCGCCGAGGGTGCGGGGCGTGCCGGTCGGGCCGGGCGCGCGGGGTGCGTCGGGGGTGCCGGCGCCCCGCCCGGTGCGGCTGTCGCGAAAATTTCCTTCGCGTCCTGGGTCACACCATGAAAGATATTTTCGGCTCGGTGTCGTGGTCAAGACCGCGCACAATGGGAGACATGGACCCCACGATCAGCCCCCTGGAACAGGCGTTGCACGCGGCACGCGCCCTGGTGCTCGCCGACCTGGTCGCGGGCGGGGTCGCCGAGGCCGACGTGGTGTCCCTCGTCGAGGACTCCGTCGTCCAGCGGCGCTGGTGGGTCGAGCAGTGGCCGGACGGCGCGGAGTTCGTCGCCGGGCTGGTCGCCCAGGACGTCCAGGACGCCCTGCTCGAACGCCACGGCCGCTGGCCGCTGTGCCCGGTCTGCGGCTCCGGCGACCCGCACGCCCTCGACGTCGAGCCGGAACTCGGGGCCGACCCGCACTGGGTGTGCCACCAGGCGGGCGTACGGGTGGCGGCGGTGGGCTCCCTCGGACCGGTCGCGGGCGGGACGCCGCCCCGGTGACCGTCTACATCGATCCGCCCGCCTGGCCCGGCCACGGACGCATGTGGTCCCACCTGATCAGCGACGTCTCCTACGAGGAACTGCGCGCCTTCGCCGACGGCCTCGCCCTGCCCCGCCGCGCCTTCGAACGCGACCACTACGACGTCCCCTCGCACCGGTACGCGGACGCGGTGGCCGCCGGGGCGGTGCAGGTCAGCAGCCGCGAGGTGGTACGGCTCCTCACGGCGGCGGGCCTGCGGCGGCGCAAGCGGCGGGCGGCTCAGCGCTCCGGCACGGAGGCCAGCTCGTAGGCGAGAGGGCCCGTGTCCCCGCCGGCCCCGCCGGCCCCGCTGTTCTCGCCGCTCCCGCTGTTCTCGCCGTCGTCGCTCACCTTGCGGAAGCCCGCGCGGGTGACCACCGCCTGGGAGCGCAGGTTGTCCCGGTCGACGACCGCGAGCAGCGCGCGCACGTCGTCGCGGGCCAGCGCCCAGGAGGCCAGCGCGCGCAGGGCCTCGGTGGCGTAGCCGTGGCCGCGGGCGGCCTCGACCAGGTCGTAGCCGATCTCCACGCGGCCCTCCTCGTCCGGGACGCCGTGGAAGCCCATGCCGCCGATCGCGCGGCCGTCCTCGCGGCGCACCAGGACGAACACGCCGAACTCCGGCCGGTGCACACCCGTTTGATACGCCTTGAGCATCATCCCGGCCGCGTTCCGGGTGCCCTCGTACGGGCCGTCCGTGAGCCACCGGAAGCCGCCGTCGCCGCCCGCGGCCAGGTCGGCGGCGGCTGCCGGGGTGACGCCCTGGAGGACGACCCGGCCGGCGGGCAGGACCAGGTCGTTCTGCCAGCGCCACTCGGTGACCGGGGCGCGGCCGGGCAGTTCGCCGCGGCCGGTGGCCCACAGCAGGGTGCGCCAGTGGTCGGGGCCGGGACGCACCTGCGGGAAGATCCGGGTGAGCACGAACTCCGCCAGTCCGGGGGCGGGTTCGTACGGCAGGCTCAGGCCGAGCGCGATGTCGTGCGTGTGCAGCAGCACCTCGGCGACGCCCATCGCCGCGAAGCCCTCGCGGCCGGCGCTGCGGAACGGGTACGGGTGGAAGGCGCGCACCTCGCGCGGGGTGGTGCGGATCGTGGCGGCGAACAGGGCGCCGGTCGTCTCGATCACGTCCAGGGCGCCCGCGTTGTCGGTGCCCTCGTCGAGCACGATCTCGAAGGGGACGTAGGTCTCCTGCGCGCGCCCCGCCAACTGCCCCGCGTAGGCGAGGAGATCATCGGCGATGTGCTCCGCGGTGCGGCGGCAGCTCCACTCCAGCGTGCCCGCCCGCACCCCGTCCCAGTCGCGGTCCGCGGCCGTCCGCAGCAGCGCCACCGCGCCGGCCACGGCCTGCTTCACCCGTTCCCCGCCCATGTCGTCCATGGGGGCACGGTATTGCGGACGCGTCCGGCGCGCACGCGCATTTGTCCCTGGCCCTCCCGTCGGTACAACGGAGCGGTAACACCGGCAACCGGCAAGGGAGTTGCCGGTATCTAGACCGCCATGAAGATTTCTTTCCTCATTCACAACGCCTACGGGATCGGAGGCACGATCGCCACCACCTTCAACCTGGCCCGGGCGCTGGCCGAGCGGCACGAGGTGGAGATCGTCTCGGTGCTGCGGCACCGGGAGCAGCCGCAGCTCGTCCTGGACCCGAAGGTGTCCCTGCGGGCGCTGGTGGATCTGCGGCACGAGAAGGAACATCCGCTGCATCTGAGACCGGCGCGGGTGTTCCCCGCCGCCGAGTACCGTTACCGGCAGTACAGCGAGCTGACCGACGAGCGGATCGGCCGGTACCTCGAGTCCGTCGACGCCGACGCCGTCGTCGGGACCCGGCCGGGGCTCAACGTCCATCTCGCGCTGCAGGCCCCGCGACGGGTCGTCCGGGTCGGGCAGGAACACCTCGCCCTCGACAACCACTCGCCCCGGCTGCGCATCGCGCTGCGCCGGGCCTACCGCGGGCTCGACGTGCTCACCACGGTCACGGAGGCGGACGCGGCCGCCTACCGGCGCAAGGTGTGGCTGCCCGGGGTCCGGGTGCAGGCCGTGCCCAACAGCGTCCCCGATCCGGTGCTGCCGGTCTCCGACGGCACCGCGAAGGTGGTGGTCGCGGCCGGCCGCCTGGTCCCGGGGAAGCGCTACGACCTGCTCATCGAGGCGTTCGCCCTGGTCGCCGCCGAGCGCCCCGACTGGCGGCTGCGCATCTACGGCATCGGCGTGGAACACGGCCGGCTGCGGCGGCTCATCGAGAGCCTCGGCCTGTACGACAACGTTTTTCTGATGGGCGCGGCGGCCCCCCTGGAGGCGGAGTGGGTCAAGGGCTCGATCGGCGCGGCCGCGTCCGACTTCGAGTCGTTCGGCATGACCATCGTCGAGGCGATGCGCTGCGGGCTGCCGGTGGTGAGCACCGACTGCCCGCACGGCCCCGGCGAGATCATCACGGACGGGGCCGACGGCCGGCTGGTGCCGGTCGGGGACCGCGACGCGCTCGGAGCCGCGCTGCTGGAACTCGTCCGCGACGACGATCTACGCCGCCGAATGGGGCGTACCGCCATGGAGAACGCGCGGCGGTTCGCGCCGACCGCCGTCGTGCGGCAGGCCGAGGACCTGATCGAGGAGGCGCTGTCGGCGAAGGACAGCGGACGGAGGCCGGCCGCACGGGACCGGGCCCGCATCCGCCGCGCCCTGACCGGCCGCGGCTTCGCCGCCCAGGACGCCGCCCGCGTACTGGGCAGCAGCGCGCTGAGCACACTGAGGAGGTCCCGCCGATGACGGAGCACCCCGGAACCGCACCCGGTCCGCAGCCTCGCGCGGACTGCACGGCCGACGCGGACGGCCGCATCACCTTCCGGCTCCAGCCGGGTACAACCGCCGGCTCCCCGACGCCGCATCTGCTGCTGCGCCTGCGCCCCAAGAAGGCACAGCCGGGGAAGGGACGGCCCGAGAAGACGCAGCCCGAGGTGATCCTGCGGCTCCTCGATCCGGAACCGGGGGACGGCGGCCGCCGGTGCGCCGTCCTGGAGCCGCGGCCCGCCCTCGCCGAGGGACGGTGGGACGTGTATCTCGTTCCCGGGCCGGGGGCGTCGCCGCAGCGGGTGCGCCCCGGCCTGCGTGACCTGCGGGCCCTGGTCGGCGGACCCCTCCGCGAGGTGCCGGCGCCGGTGGCCGCGCGGATTCCGTACGCCACCACGGGCGGCTGTCTCGCCGTACGGACCTGGCTGCGCGCCGCTCATGCGGAGGTGGAGGGCATCGAGGTCACGGACCGGCAGATGACGGTCAGGGCCCGGCTGCACGGCGCGGGCCCGCTGCCCGGGACAGCCACCGTACGACTGCGCCGGCGGGGCGGGGACGGCGTCGTACGGACCGTGGAACCCCGGGCCGAGAGCGACGGCCGGGGCTTCTCCTTCACCGTGGACTACGGGGAGTTGGCGGTCGGCGGCACCGGCAGCCAGGTCTGGGACCTCTCCGTCGAGGTCCGCTCCGCCGACGGGATCCCGCCCGTCCGGATCGGCCGGTTGCTGGACGACCTGGCCGACCGGAAGGAGATCTTCGTCTATCCCGCGGCAACCGTCGGGGACGTGGTGGTGCGCCCCTACTACACGGTCGACAACGACCTCTCCGTCGAGGTGAAACCAGCCGGTTGAGCCGGGGAGTCAGAGCGACAGCATCTCCAGCTCGGCGGTGAGGTTGTAGCGCGCCGTCGCCTCCCACGCGCGCTCCCCGTGCGGGGTGTGGAACAGGCGTGGCAGAGCCAGCAGTTGGCGCAGGATCGCCGAACGGCCTTCCCTGAAGGCGTCGTTCGGCACGAAGTGGTACTCCTCGCGGACGGCGGCGGTGTACGCGGCGTACGCGGAGGGAGGGGCGGCGAGGACCGCCAGGTCGGCGTCGCACAGGACCGCTCCGTTCGCGTCGCCGGGCTCGGGGGCGTGCGTGACGGTGAGCCGGACCAGCCGGGCCACCTCGGCGGTCCTGTCCTGCGCCACCCCGGCCTCGGGCAGGGCGCGTTCGGCGAGACGGGCGGAGCGCTCCTCGTTCTCGGAGCGGTCGGGCAGGTAGACGGCGTCATGGAACCACGCGGCGAGGCGGACGACATCCGCGTCGGCGGCGTACTCCGCCAGCGTGTCGACGTGGTCCAGGACCGCGGTGAGGTGGGTCAGCGTGTGGTAGTGGCGCTGTGGTTCCTGCCAGCGGGCGAGGAGGTTGGCGGCGTACGGCGACGGGTCGGGGCCGCCGGCCCCCGCCCGGGCGCCCTCCAGGGCGCGGGCGAAACGGGCACGCAGGACGTCGAGATCGGCCATGCGGCCATTCTGCCTCCGGCACGTGCCTCCTCCCGGCCCCGCCGCCGCGGCGCACCGGCCGGCCGGTGCACTCGCACCCCCGCGGCCGGACGAGCCGTCGCTCCGCCCGGGGGACCCCGCTCCACCTCGCTCCGCCCTGGGGATCCACCGGCAACGCGGGGAACGTGACCGGCTGCGAGCTGTCCTCCCAGTGCAGCTTCCAGCAGCTGAAGACCAAGCTCAACGACGGCGGCGAGCAGCCGACGATCGACACCGCCGGAGTGAGCAAGGGCCGTCATGTGGATCGGCGCCGTCGACGGCCTGCGGATCAACCATTCGGTCTACGACTTCGAACCCACCGGAGTCAGGACGCTCATCGCCCTCTGACTCGACGCGATCGGGGCCGAACTCCGTCCGGAGGCTTGGAAACACGCACGGGACAGCCCCTAGCGTGACCCCATGACGACTCCTGCGGATGTTTTCGACGTACGAGACCCCGAACTGCCCGGACGGCTGCTGGCCGCCGAGCGTGACGCACTGATCCCGCTGCTGCGGGCCCGGCCGGACGCGGACTTCACGCGTCCGGCCGTCGCGTGTCCCGGCTGGAGCGTGCGGGACGTGCTGGCGCACTGTTCCTCCGCGCTGATGCGGGTGGTGGAGAGCCGGTACGAGAAGGGCGTGTTCTCGCCCGCGGCCAACGACCGTGACATCGCCGAGCGGGCCGACTGGACGCACCAGCAGGTCGTCGACGAGCTGGAGCGCGGGATGACCGAGGCCGGCGCGGTGATCGCCGCGTCCGGCGGGGTGCTCGACAAGATCGCGCTGGGCGAGTGGGTGCACGGCGGCGACGTGCGTGAGGCGCTGGGGGAGCCGGGGGCATACGGCGGGCGGCCGCTGCCGGACGCGCTGGCGCTGCTGGCCTACGTCACCCGGAAGGAGGGGCGGCCGCCGCTGCACGCCGACCTCGACGACCTGGACGAGCCGCTGCGGCTGGGCGACGTGACCGGGGAGCGTCCGCCCGCCCGCTTCATCGGCGCCGCCCCCACCCTCGTACGGCTGTACGCGGGGCGCTCGGCGGCCGGGGCGTCGTACGAGCTGGCCGGGGCCGCGGAGGGGGAGCTGAACATCTTCGGGTGAGCGGCGGGGCGGGGCCGGGCGGTGCGACGGGACGGGAACGGGGCGTAGTCTTCACTCGGCAATTGGACTAGACCTATAGCCGATCGATGAACGCCGACGAATGGGGTCCCATGGGCATGCGTGCAGTCCTGGAGGTGATCGCCCTCGACGCCGAGGACGCCGTCGCCGCCCAGGCCGGAGGCGCGGACCGTCTGGAACTGGTCACCGACATGGCGGCGGACGGGCTCACCCCGTCGACCACGACCGTCGCCGCCGTCCGCGCCGCCGTCGACATCCCGGTGCGCGTGATGCTGCGGCTCTGCGACGGCTTCGCCGCCGGGGACGTCGAACGGCTCGTCGAGACGGCCGGGCGGCTGCGGGACGCCGGGGCCGACGAGTTCGTCCTCGGCTTCCTCGACGCCGCCGGGGAGGCCGACCTGGCGGCCCTGGAACGGGTCGTCGCCGGGCTGGACGGCTGCGCGTGGACCTTCCACCGGGCGATCGACCGCGCCGCCGACCGGGACGCCCTGCGCCGGCGGCTGGACGGCCTGCCCGGGCTGGACGCCTACCTGACGGCCGGGTCGGCGGCGGGCGTCGACGACGGGCTCCCCACCCTGCTCGCCGAGGCGGAACGGGGCGGGGAACCCGGGTACGAGCAGCGGATCCTCGTCGGCGGCGGGCTCCGCCTGGACCACGTGCCCCGCCTGCGCTCCGCCGGGATCGACGCCTTCCACATCGGCAGCGCCGCCCGCCCCGGCGGCTGGACCGCACCGGTGTCGGCGACGGCCGTGGCCGACTGGCGCACGGCCCTGGACGCCACCTGAGCGGGCGGACGCCGGCCCCCGGTGTCAGCGCCGGTCTGTGGCTCGCGGGTGCCCCGTACCCGCGAAGGGGGGCCTGCTGGGCGAGACACTCCCAGCCCTTGGCCGAGGCGGCATCGGCGAAGCGGACTTCCCAGTGGCCGTCCGGTGCCGGGGGCGCGGCGCGGTCACCGCGGCCCGCGCTCATGCGACGTCCCGCGGGTCCGGTACCAAGTCGTAGTCCTCACCGTGGTCCCTGGTCAGCGCGGCCAGCAGTTCGGGGTCGGAGTAGACCTCGGCGGTGTGCTGCCAGGCGATGAGCATCTGGGCGACGGAGGCGCTGTTGCCGATCGAGTCCGCGGCGCGCATGGTGTCGACCAGTTCGACGGCGAATGCGTGCAGATCGGGCTCGGGCAGGAAACGGACCCACGGGAAGGCGTCCGGCAGTATGTCGAGTACCAACTCCATGCTGCCGGGCTCCCGGCGAGCCATCGCCGCCAGCATCCGGGTGGCCGCCGACACCACCGTCTGCACCTGCTCGGCCCGCGCCGCGGTGGTGAGGACCAGGTCCTCGCCGTCTCTGCGGTGCAGGAGCAATCGCGGGGATTCCCGCAGCCGGGCAAGCGTCTGCTTGTTCTTGTTCACCAGCTCGGAGAAGTTCACGGCTGCGTTCTCGGCACTCATGACTTTGAAAGTACTTCGAAACTTTTGCCCGCGCCATCACTCGAAAGAGGGGCACATCACCCGTCGCGCGCCCGCGGGCCGACGCGCCCGTCCGTGGTCACGTCAGCTGGGGCGGGAGCGGGGCCGTGTGGGTCACGGTCAGGCCGGAGACGGCTCGGGTCAGGGCCACGTACAGGCGGCGCAGGCCGGTGCGTTCGTCCGGTTCGCCGTCGACCACGGCCTGCGGCTCGTCGAGGACGACGTAGTCGTACTCCAGGCCCTTGGCGAGCGAGGCCGGGACCAGGGTCAGGCGGGTCTCGGCGGTCGTCTCCTCGCCGGGGGCCAGGTGGGCGATGCCCGCCTCCGCCAGCGCCTGGGCCAGCGCCGGGACGCGGGCGTCGGCGGCGATCAGGCCGGTCGAACCCTCGTTGCGCAGCGACTCCTCGCACGCCGCGACCACTTCGGCGGTGTCCGTGACCCGGCGCACCTCGAAGAAGCCCGGGTTCTCACGGACCGACGCCACCGGCGTCAGGCCGGGCGCGATGTGCGGCAGGAGCCGGGAGGCGTACGTGATGACGTCCGTCGGGACGCGGAAACCGGCCGTCAGCTCCTCGATCACGCCGTCCGTCTTGCCGAGGTGGGCCAGCGCCTCGTCCCAGCTCCGCGTCGCCCACGGCGTGGTGCCCTGGGCGAGGTCGCCGAGGACGGTCGCCGAACCGGTGCTGCAGCGCCGCCCGACCGCCCGGTACTGCATGGGGGACAGGTCCTGCGCCTCGTCCAGGACGACATGGCCGAGGGAGGGCGTGCGCTCCACGATGTCCCGCGCCTCGTCGATCAGCACCGCGTCGGCCGGTGACCACCTGGCCGACTTCACCGACCGTACCGGCTTCGCCCACAGGATCGTCTTCCGCTCGTCCTCGCTCAGCAGGCCCTCGGCGTGCTCCGCGAGGAAGTCCGCGTCCGTGAGCAGCCGCAGCACGAGTTTCGCCGGGTCCACCGGCGGCCAGACCGCCTTCACGGCCGCCTTCACCGCACTGTTGCGGGCCACCGCGTCCTGCACCCGGTCGTCCGGGGCCTCCCCGGAGCGCTCCATCTGCACCAGCACGGCGTGCGCGACGCGCTGCGGCAGGGCCTCGCGGGCGGCGCCGTACCGGATGTCGCGCGCGAGCAACTCGCGGACGATGTTCTCCAGTTCGTAGGCCGGCACCCGCCAGCGGCGCGAGCCGCGCACCACGACGACCGGCTCCGTCGGCATGGTCACGTGCGCGTACACGGCCCGCCGCAGCACCTGGGCCATCCGCGCGTCGCCCTTGACGACCGCGGCCGCCGCGTCGTCCGTGCCGCGCACCTCCACCTCCCGCGCGACCAGGTCGTCGACCGTGGCCTGCCGGACGGTCAGCTCGCCCAGCGCCGGCAGCACCTGCTCGATGTAGTGCAGGAAGGACCGGTTCGGCCCGATGACCAGGGTGCCGGTGCGGGCCAGCCGCTCGCGGTGGGCGTAGAGCAGGTAGGCGACCCGGTGCAGGCCGACGGCCGTCTTCCCGGTGCCCGGGCCGCCCTGCACGCACACGGTCCCGCCCAGCCCGCTGCGGACGATCTCGTCCTGCTCGGGCTGGATCGTCGCCACGATGTCGCGCATCGGGCCGACGCGCGGGCGCTCGATCTCCCGCTGGAGCAGCTTGCTGGTGCGGGCCGCCTCGGCCGGGTCGGACAGGTGCTCGTCCTCGTACGCGGTGAGGTCGCCGCCGGTGTAGCCGAAGCGGCGGCGCAGTGCGACGTCCATCGGGTCCTTCTTCGACGCCCGGTAGAACGGCTGCGAGACCGGGGCGCGCCAGTCGATCACCATCGGGTCCCCGTCGGCGTCGTGCACGTGCCGCCGCCCGATGTAGAAGCGCTCCCCTTCGGCGCCCTCGGCCCGATCGGCGCCGGGGGCGTGCAGGTAGTCGAGGCGGCCGAAGAACAGCGGGGTGTCGCTGAGGTCGGCCAGCGCCTTGATGCGTTCGTCGATCTGACGGGCCAGCACCTCGGCGTTGACCCAGTTCGCGGTGACGTCGCTGATGTCGAGCGACTCGACGTCCTCGCGCATGGCCCGCAGGGCGGCCCGGGAGGCGGCGAGGTGGGAGCGCTCACGGGAGAGGGGATCGTCGACGGGCGTGGACAAGGGGGTGCCTCCGAAGGCCTGCGGCGTGACCGGTGTGACTGGCTGCGTGATGCCGGCCGGTTTCCGTCCGGACGGCGGCGCTCCGTGTTCGGGAGGCGGGCAAGAGCGGAGATTCTAGGTCAGGCCCGCGGGCGGCCGCCAACCGATTTACCGGCCTCCGGTCCCCAGGTGCCCGGCCCCGGGTCCCCAGGTCCCCGGCCCCGGTCCCTTAGGGGACGCGGCGGTCCCGGGGAGGGGGGCGGGTCCGACCGCGGTACTACGCGGGATCGTAGGCGGTTCGCCCCTTGGACCGATGCGGTCCTTATGTCCGGAAAGCCACCATGGAGACATGAGTGCAGCGACCTTCCACCCAGCTCCCTCGCACAGCCACCACCCACGCCTCCACCGCATCGCCGAAATCCTGCACGCGATAAAGGTCTTCGTCGGCGCCGCCTTCAGCGTCGCCGTGCTCGGCGAGTACGGCGAGGACCCGGGCGTCCTCCGCAAGTGATCCCCGCGAAGTGATCCTCGCGCACAACCGGGTACGGCACCACCCGCGGGACGAGCAGGGGTACCGGCGACCCTTGCGAACAGGCCTGCTTTACTGCGCGCATGACAACACAGCACAACCCGGCACAACCCATGCCCAGACCGGACGCGGACGCGGATGCGCGGGACCGCCGGGCTTGGGTGGCGCCGCTCATCGCCACGGTCCTGTTCGTGTTCCTCGGCCCGGCCGCGCTGCTCATCGGCGGCATGTCCGCCATGGCGACCGACGGCTGCGGCAACGACGACTGCTCGGCACTCGTGTCCCAACTCGACGTGGTCTACGGCATCCTCACCTACGGAGGACCGCTGGCCGTCCTCGCCTGCATCGCCGCGTGGGTGATGCCCTGGAAGCGCCGCTGGTCGACCGCCCGCGTGATCGCGGCCGTCGTCACCGTGCTCCCGCCGCTGTTCGTCCTGGTGCTGGTGTTCACGCTCCCGGCGCCGTGAAAGGCCCGGACCGCTCCGTAGGTTCCGGGCGGCCGGACCGCGCCGACGCTCCGGGCGGCCGGACCGCCCAGACGTTCCGGGCGGCCACCGCTCGGACCGCTCAGCTCTCCGCGAGGATCTCGTCCGCGTCCACGATCCGGTAGGCGTACCCCTGCTCGGCCAGGAAGCGCTGCCGGTGGGCGGCGAAGTCCTGGTCGATCGTGTCGCGGGCGACCACGGAGTAGAAGTGGGCCTGGTGGCCGTCGGCCTTGGGCCGCAGCACCCGTCCCAGCCGCTGTGCCTCCTCCTGCCGCGACCCGAAGGTCCCCGACACCTGGATCGCGACCGTCGCCTCCGGCAGGTCGATGGAGAAGTTCGCGACCTTGGACACCACCAGCACGCTGATCTCGCCCTCCCGGAAGGCGTCGAACAGCTTCTCCCGCTGCGCGTTGGACGTCTCGCCCTTGATGACGGGCGCGTCCAGGTGCTCGCCCAGCTCGTCGAGCTGGTCGATGTACTGCCCGATGACCAGGATCTGCTGCCCGGCGAACCGCCGCACCAGAGCCTCCGTCACCTTCCGCTTGGTCGCGGTGGTCGCGCAGAAGCGGTACTTCTCCTCCGTCTCGGCCGTGGCGTACGCGAGCCGCTCGGAGTCCGTGAGGTTGACCCGGACCTCCACGCAGTCGGCGGGCGCGATGTAGCCCTGCGCCTCGATCTCCTTCCACGGGGCGTCGAACCGCTTCGGGCCGATCAGCGAGAACACGTCCGACTCGCGGCCGTCCTCCCGCACCAGGGTCGCGGTCAGCCCCAGCCGCCGCCGCGCCTGGAGGTCGGCGGTGAACTTGAACACGGGCGCGGGCAGCAGGTGCACCTCGTCGTAGACGATCAGGCCCCAGTCGCGGGAGTCGAACAGCTCCAGGTGCGGGTAGACGCCCTTCCGCCGCGTCGTCAGCACCTGGTAGGTGGCGATGGTGACGGGCCGGATCTCCTTCCGCGTCCCGCTGTACTCGCCGATCTCGTCCTCGGTCAGCGAGGTGCGCTTCACCAGCTCGTGCTTCCACTGCCGGGCGGAGACGGTGTTCGTGACCAGGATCAGGGTGGTCGACTTGGCCTGCGCCATCGACCCCGCGCCGACCAGCGTCTTGCCCGCACCGCAGGGCAGCACGACGACGCCGGAGCCGCCGTGCCAGAAGTTCTCCACGGCCTGCTTCTGGTACGCCCTGAGTGCCCAGCCGTCCTCGTTCAGCTCGATCGGGTGCGCCTCGCCGTCCACGTAACCGGCGAGGTCCTCGGCCGGCCAGCCCAGCTTGAGCAGCGTCTGCTTGATCTGCCCGCGCTCGGAGGGGTGCACGGCGACGGTGTCCGGGTCGATGCGCGTCCCGACCAGCGGCGCGATCCGCTTCGAGCGCAGCACCTCCTCCAGCACCGGCCGGTCGGTGGTGGTCAGCACCAGTCCGTGCGCCGGGTGCTTGCTGAGGGTCAGCCGGCCGTAACGGTCCATCGTCTCGGCGACGTCCACCAGCAGCGCGTGCGGCACCGGGTAACGGCTGTACTGCACGAGCGCGTTCACGACCTGCTCGGCGTCGTGCCCGGCCGCGCGCGCGTTCCACAGGCCGAGCGGCGTCACCCGGTAGGTGTGGATGTGCTCCGGCGCGCGCTCCAGTTCCGCGAACGGCGCGATGGCCCGACGGCACGCGTCGGCCTGCTCGTGGTCGACCTCGAGCAGCAGCGTCTTGTCGGACTGGACGATGAGTGGACCGTTCACCTGCGAGACCCCTTCCGAGCGGCCAAACGTCCAGTGTGCCTCATCGGCCGGTGATCACCGCTGGTCGTCCGTCACCGTCAGTCGATCCGCGTCAGTCGTCCGCGAGTTCGGCGACCCCCGTGATCCGGTGCAGCGGGTAGGTGCGGACCTCGTCCGCCGTGTGGTCGTACGCCGTCACGAAACCGCCCTCGACGCGGATCGGGGCGATGACGCGCTGACTCGCGGCGCCCTCGGCGTTCACGTACCCGATCCACAGCGCCTCGCCGGTCAGGACGGCCGCCTGCACGGTGGCCAGGGTCTCCGCCGAACCGGTGCGGGGCAGTTCGCCGTCGGCCGCGGGGGCCTGCTTGCGCGGGGCGGTGGACGCCAGGTCGCCGGCCCGGACGGCGCGGACCGCGGCCGCCAGCAGCGTGGCGTCCGGCGTCGGCGGGCCCTCCGGGACCGGTTCCGGCGCGGTGCGCGGCGGAGTGCGGTGGGCGTCGGCGCGGGTGATCACCACGTCGCCCTCGGCCGACTCGGCGGCCGGCGCGAAGCCCATCGCCCGCAGCCCCTCCAGCAGGGTCGCCGGGTCGGCCTGGGCGGCCAGCACGGTCGGCGCGAGGCGGCGCAGGCGCAGGGCGGCCGCGCGCCGGTCGGCGAGGATCTCGTTCAGCAGCGCGTCGTCGTCGCAGCGCACGTACGCCGAGGCCGCGCCGACGCGCAGGTGGCCGTGCCTGCGGGCCACGTCGTCGATCAGGTACGTCAGCGGCTGCGGCACCGGCGTGCGGGAGCGCGCGGCGAGGAAGGCGTGCAGGTCGGAGGCGGTCTGGCCGGCGTCCAGGGCGCGCCGTACCGAGGCCGGGGTGAAGCGGTAGACCGTCGCCCCGCCCTTGGACTCGATGTCCGCGAGCACGCCGAGCAGGTCGGCGAGCGGCCGCTGGAGCGGGCCGGGCGCCACCGCCGTCAGGTCGGCCTGCAACAGCACGTGGTCCAGCGGCTCCGGCAGCAGCGGGGCGAGCAGCCGGGCGGCGGCCGCCGATGCGGTGGCCTGCTCGGCGGGGGAGAGGGGCTCGACGGGGGCCGGCGGGTGGGGGACGTGGTGCACGGGCAGCTTGTCGCCGGGGCCCGCCGGCTCCGGCTCGGGCCCGGGTTTTCTCGGCGCGGGCGCGCCCAGCAGTGCCCGCCCGTGCGCGGAGAGGGCGCCCCGACCGGTGACGCCCAGCGTCTCCGCCTCCGACAGCGCCCAGCGGGCCAGCCGGGCGCGCAGGTCGTCGTCCCGGCGCTGGGGGCGCTCCCAGCGCAGGCGGGCCAGCACCGAATCGGCCGACGGCGAGGTGCCCTCCGGCAGCCCGGCCAGCAGGGTCAGCACCCGGTGCCGCACCTCGGGCGCCGCGGACCGGTCCAGCCCCGGCCCGAGCGCCGACAGCGTGCGGTCCTTCGCGTCCCGCCCGCCGACCAGCCCCGGCGTCCGGGTAGCCGTCAGCCACGCCTGGGCGAGGTGCGCCCAGCGCTCGGCGGGCGGGCGCCGCAGCCACTCGTCGTAGGCGGGGGTCGCCGCGTACCGCTCGTCGGCCTCCCCGTCGGAGGCGACCAGGCCCGCCGCATAGGCGAGTTCGAGCCAGAAGGCGGCGACCGGCTCGGGCACGTCCAGGGCGACCGCGGTGCGCTTGAGGTCGCGCACGCTCAGCCCGCCCGCCCGCAGCACCGCGGGCCCGCCCTCGTCCCACTCCTTCAGCAGCTCCTCCACCGTCGCCAGCGCCGTGTACGCCTGCCCGGCCGCCGTCGCGTCCACCACCTGCGGAGGGTGCGCGGCGGTGGGCTCCAGCGCGGGCGGCAGCGGCTCGACGGCGCGGTGCGCCCGGCCGCCGCGCAGGCGCAGGGCCACCTCGCGGGGCAGTACGACCGTGCCGGGCGCCGTCGGCAGCAGCAGGCCCCGGTCGAGCAGCCAGCGCAGGTGGGCCGCCGGGTCCGCGGTGACCTGGCCGTACGGCGGCCCCCAGACCAGGCGGTCCAGCACCTCCAGCGCCGGGGGCGGGGCCGCGTCGAGCAGCGCCGCCATCCGGGTGCGGTCGGTGAACAGCCCGGTCAGCGAGGCCACGGCGGAGACGGAGTCGTGCGTCGAGGCCAGCCCGGCCGCCGTCACGATCTCCTGGACGCGCCCCGGCGACATCCCGGACGTCGCCTCCCGCACGGTGGGGCCGAGCCCCGTCGGGGACGGGTGCTGCGGCGACGGCGAGAGCAGCTCGCGGGCCGTGCGCACCAGCCGCAGCCGGTCGTCGCCGCCCCACACCAGCGCCTGTTCGCGCAGCGTGCCGAGGGCGCGGGGCAGCGCGGCGGTGACCGCCGGGTCGCCCGCGTCGCCGGCCATCAGCCCGAGCAGCTCCTGGTACGTCGCCGGGTCGGCGGCCACCGCCAGCGCCTGCGCCGTCTGCTGGGCGAAGCGGTCCAGCCGCTCCAGGGCCCGGACCACGGAGGCCCGGGTGCCGGCCCGGGTGGCGAGCTGGGTGAGGTCGGTGGGGACGGGGGTGACGAGGTCGGGGCGGGCGCGCAGGAGCGCGGCCAGGGAGGCGTCGTCCCTGACACGGAGGGCCTCTGCGAGTGAACGCGGGGCGGCCGGGGTGCTCATCCGACCCACGGTAGCGGGTGCCGGGCGCGCTGACCCGGGCCCCCGGGCCCACGCCGACCGGCCCGGACGTGCCCGCGCCGGCCGCGGCGCGGAGCCGCGCGGGGCCCGTCGCGGGGCCGGTCTGTGCCGATCTGCGCTAACTTCGTGCCCACGTGGTATCCAACACGCCTGCCCCGGAGGGGACTTCGTTGGGGATCGAGAGCGACCAGGTCGTCTACGAGTATCTGAGCCGCGTCGGCGACGTGGCTCAGCAGCAGCAGTTGCCGTCCGCCACGCGCATGCGGCTGGTGTCCGAACTGCGCAACGAGATCGACCGGCGCCGGGCCAAGGCCACCGCCGACTCCCCGGCCGCCGTCCGCCGCATCATCGACCGGATCGGCAGCCCCGACGAGGTGGTCGCCGCCGCGGGCGGCGCCGCCGGGCCGGAGCGGGCCCCGGCCGCGACGCCGGCGCAGGTGCCCGTGCAGCGGGACGGCGAGACCGCCGGGGAGGCGGGGGACTCGGGGAACGGCGGCCGGCGCAAGGGGCTGCGGCGCGTCGTGCCCCGCCCGCGGCCCGAGCCGCCCGCCGCCCCCGACGCGCAGCCCCGGGCGAGCGCGCGGGCACCCGGCGACGGGGCGGCGCCGCCCGACTGGTGGCGGGTGGAGGGCAGGCCGTTCGTGGAGAGCGAGGTGCCGGGGTTCACCGGAGGCATCGAGATCCCGGAGCTGCTCAGGCCCCTGAGGCCGAGGGAACCGGAGGGCGAGCCGGGCCCGGCCGCCGAGAAGGACGCCTCCGCTAAGACCGATCCCGCGAAGACCGATCCCCCGAAGGCCGGCCCCGCCGGGGAAGCCGCCACCGATGCCACCGACGCCCCGGCCGCCCGCCGCCGCCTCGCCCTGCCGCTGGCCGGCCGGCGCAACCCGCTGCTGCTGGTCGCCGCCGGGCTGCTCGTCGTCGGCGCGGTCCTCGGCAACTGGGTCGCCCTGCTGCTCGGCTGGGCCATCGCCTACGCCTCCCGCCGCCTGACCCAGAACGAGTCCAAGATGGCCGTCATGGGCATGCCGGGCCTGGCCCTGGCGGCCGGCGCCGGGTGGCTGTGGGGCCGGGCGAACGGCCGCTGGGGCGCCCCGATCACCGAAGGCCACCTCAATGACGCGATAGCCCAGACCTGGCCCTGGGTGGTACGGGCCGCGGCACTCCTGTCGGCCCTGTACCTGACCTGGCGCTCCCAACGCGAGTCGTAGGCCGCGGCCCGCACGAAAGGCGCGGCCCGCGGCCAGGGGCGGGCACGCCTGTCCGGACGGGTGGGTGGGCACAATGGGCGGTATGGCCTTCGCGACCTCTTCCGCCTCTTCCGCGCTCACCGTCGGCTTCGACCTGGACATGACCCTGATCGACTCACGCCCCGGCATCCGTGCCTGCTACCAGGCGCTGTCGGAGCGGACGGGCACGTACATCGACGCCGATCTCGCGGTCACGCGGCTCGGGCCGCCGCTCGCCGACGAACTCGTCCACTGGTTCCCCGAGGACGAGATAGCGGCCATGGGCGAGCTGTACCGGTCGATGTACCCGACGATCGCGGTGGCCGCCACGCACGCGCTGCCCGGCGCGCGGGAGGCGATCGACGCGGTGCGGGCCGCCGGCGGGCGGGCGATCGTCGTCACCGCCAAGTACGAGCCGAACGCCAAGCTGCACCTGGAGCACCTCGGCATGGAGCCCGACGCGGTCATCGGCGACCTGTGGGCCGAGCAGAAGGCGCTGGCGCTGCGCGAGCACGGCGCCGCCGTCTACGTCGGCGACCACACGGGCGACGTGCGGGGCGCGCGCACGGCCGCCGCCGTGTCCGTCGCCGTGGCGACCGGGCCGTGCAGCGCCGAGGAGCTGACGACGGCCGGTGCGGACGTCGTGCTCGGGGACCTCACGGAGTTCCCCGGGTGGCTGGCGGACTACCGCCCCGCCCGCGCCTGACGGCGCGCCACGGCGATCGACCGGAGCACCCCGGCGGCGGCGATGAGGAAGCCGACGCCCATGAGCATGCTCAGGCCGAACATGAACGGCGGAAAAGGCTTCGCGTGGAGGAACAGCGGAGCAACTGTGACGAGTGTGGCCACGGCACCGGCGAAGAACACGATGGCACCGGCACGGATCAGTCGGTCACCGGGCGCGGCGGAATTCGTTTGGGTTTTGTCACGCACCCCACCAGGGTAGTTCCCAGCGCCAAGGAACAACCAGGAGGCGTCTTCACCAGATGATGTGCCTATCGGCAAAGTCAAGCCGGTCATCTGGGCACACAGGGAGCGCTACGCTCCCCTCATGACTCCTGGTCTGCGCTACCTGTCCTGTCTCCGTCTGTCTGCCGACTCGGACGGCTCCACGTCCATCGAGTGGCAGCGTGGCGTGATCCGACACCACGTCAGTTCCCCTCACCTGTCCGGCATCCTGGTGGGCGAGGCTGAGGACACCGACGTCTCAGGCTCCATGTCCCCCTTCAAACGGCCCAAGCTGGGGAAGTGGCTCACGAACCGAGCCGATGAGTTCGATGTGATCATTGCAGCGAAGATGGACAGGCTCACCCGTCGCTCGATGCACTTCAACGAACTACTTGAGTGGGCACAGGAACACGGCAAGTTCATCGTCTGCGTGGAAGAGGGGTTCGACCTCTCGACTCCTCAAGGCAAGATGATGGCTCGCATGACTGCCGTCTTTGCTGAGGCTGAGTGGGACACCATCCAGGCACGCATCTTGAACGGCGTACAGAGCCGCCTGGAGAACCGTTCATGGCTCACGGGCGCTCCGCCTACCGGTTACAGCATCAAAGCCGTTGAGGGAGGCAGGAGGAAGGTTCTGGAGATTGACCAGGAATTCCACCCCATCGTGGAAGAGATCTTCCGTCGTATCAGTGAGGGGCAGTCCACACACCGGATTGCACGGGACTTCAACGGCCGTGGCGTACTCACGTGGGGAGACCATCTCCGGAAGCTCAAGGGGCAGGAAACGAAGGGGACTCAGTGGCAGTCCACCATCATCAACAAATTCATTCGCTCCTCTTGGGTTCCCGGCATCTACACGTACAAGGGTGAGGCTGTCTTGGATGACCAGGGAGAGCCGGTAATTCTCCCTGAAAAGCCACTGGCATCAATGGAGCAGTGGGAATACCTGGTGGACCGGATCAAACCCGCTCCAAAGGCTGAGGGAACGGAAAGCCGTACGGGGGCTAAGAGTCTGCTTTCCGGTATTGCTCGCTGCGGTCACTGTGGCGCTCCCTTCTCTTCTCTCCTGAACTCAGGGCACACGAGGAAAGACGGTACGAGGATTCCAGGACACAGGTATTACCGCTGCTCCAATAAGTTCAAGGGTGGCTCATGCGAGAGCGGTCCTTACGTCCGTGCTGACGTGCTGGACACGTGGGTTGACCAGGCAATCCAGAGCACCATCGGGCAGTGGGACATGTATGAGCGTGCCGGTACGGGACCGAGCCAGGCAAGGGAACTCCAGTCGGCAAAGGCACGTCTGGAAAAGCTGGAAGCTGACTTCCTGGCAGGTGAGTACGACGGAGAGGGGCAGGAGGAGTCGTACAAGCGGATGCACAAGAGTCTGTCCGTAAAGGTGGCTTTCCTGGAAAAGCAAGAGACGGAACGGATGAGATCCGCCCTCTGGGCTACGGGTAAGAAGTACGGGGAAGTCTGGGTGGCCAAGGACCAGGAAGACCGTAGGGAATTCCTTCGCGCTTATCAGGTCAAAGTCTGGGCCTGGAATGACGCGATTCCGAATGCGGGATTGGGTATCGTCATGAGCCTTGGGGACATTCAGGCGATGGTGCAAGAACTGAAGCTGAATAAAGAAGAGGGGTCAGAGCGACTTTTGACCGGCCATAACGTTCCGGCGCACTGGACTAACCCTGCATCTAGGGAATTCGGTGCGGACGATGTGCCCGCATTCCTGAAGGGGCTTGAAAAGTTGGTAAAAATTCAGGGCCAGCCCGGCCTTTCGAGTGCGTAGGGATTTCCGGGGGTTAGGCGGTAGCCGTCCGCCAAAAGCCCCGTACGGCTCTCTACGGCTTGGAGGCGAATGACCCCTGCCCGAGCACCGTACAGAGCCGCCCCTGCTCCCTGGGAGCCGCTACGGTTTTCTGAAGGGTGGAGGGAGACACGTCCAGTTCAGTAGCAAGCTCCACCACGGCGGGGAACCTCTCGCCGGGCGGGTACCGGTCGGCGTCCAGCCGTCGGCTGCAGTGGCCTATCTGGCTGTTCAATGAAGGAATTCATGCACCCCGACCGGCTGGGGTCTATTGAATTCAGGGAATTTTTATACACCGCTTTGAGGTGCGGCGGGGCTCAACATCTGCTCACCGGCCCGGGCTCGTAAGGCCAAGGGTGAGAGTATCACTGCCATTGCCAAGGCACTTGGAGTCTCCCGAGCCGCCCTGTACCGGCACATCGGGTAGCCGCTCACGCTTCCCCCATCACTTTGAGCCTCTGTCGACACGGGCAGGGGCTCAGCCTCGTTTCCGGCGTGGTTAAGGGCGTGTTTGGTTGGGGTAGGCCCCGGTAGGCTGGACCAACGGCAGATCAACAAGGTGAAACCGGCGTCTGGAAGCGTCCGGGACCGATCGAGGGAGCGTGTGCTTTGCCGACTGGCAAGGTCAAGTGGTTCAACAGCGAGAAAGGCTTCGGCTTTCTCTCCCGCGACGACGGCGGTGACGTCTTCGTGCATTCCTCGGTCCTCCCCGCCGGAGTCGAGACGCTCAAGCCGGGCCAGCGCGTGGAGTTCGGCGTCGTCGCCGGGCAGCGTGGCGACCAGGCCCTTTCGGTGGTCGTCCTCGATCCCACCCCGTCGGTCGCGGCCGCCACGCGCAAGAAGCCGGACGAACTGGCCTCCATCGTCCAGGACCTGACGACCCTCCTCGAGAACATCACCCCGATGCTCGAGAAGGGCCGCTACCCCGACAAGGCGTCCGGGAAGAAGATCGCCGGCCTGCTCCGCGCGGTCGCCGACCAGCTCGACGTCTGACCCGCCCACCACGGCGGCCCGTCCGCCGCGGGGAGCCCGTCCGGGTCCCCGCCGCGGGCGGTCCGTCCGCTACGGGAACGCCAGCGCGTCAGCGCCGAGGGGCGGCACCAGCCCCTCGGCCGCCGCGCGGGTGAGCAGGCCGCGGACGGCCGCGTAGCCGTCGTCGCCCAGGTCGGCCGTGAAGTCGTTGACGTACAGGCCGATGTGCTGGTCGGCGACGGACGGGTCCATCTCCTGCGCGTGTTCCATGACGTACGGGCGGGAGGCCGCCGGGTCGGCCCAGGCCGCGCGGACGGACGCGCGGACGGAGTCGGCGAGCAGCGCCAGCGCCTTGGCGCCCAGGGACCGCTTGGCGACGATCGCGCCCAGCGGGATGGGCAGGCCGGTGGTCCGCTCCCAGTGCTCGCCCATGTCCGCGAGCTTGTGCAGGCCGTACTGGTGGTACGTGAAGCGCGCCTCGTGGATGACGAGCCCGGCGTCGACCTTCCCGTCCCGCACGGCCGGCATGATCTCGTGGAACGGCATCACCACGATCTCACCGACCTTCCCCGGGACGGTGTCCGCGGCCCACAGCCGGAACAGCAGGTACGCCGTCGACTTCTCGCTGGGCACGGCGACCGTACGGCCCGTCAGGTCGACGCCGTGGTCCCGGGTGAGCACCAGCGGCCCGCAGCCCCGGCCCAGCGCGCCCCCGCACGGCAGCAGCGCGTACTCGCCGAGGACGTACGGCAGGACGGCGTACGACACCTTCAGCACGTCGAACTCGCCGCGCTCGGCCATGCCGTTGGTGATGTCGATGTCCGCGAACGTCACGTCCAGCGCGGGCGCGCCGGGGATGCGGCCGTGGGCCAGGGCGTCGAAGACGAAGGTGTCGTTGGGGCAGGGCGAGTAGGCGATCCGCAGGGGCTGCTGCTCAGTGGTCATGCCGGTTCCAACTCTCCAGTGCGGGCACGAGCTTCCCGAATCCGTCGGTCAGTGCGGCGAGGGCGTCGGCGATGCGCCAGGCGGCCCGGTCGCGCGGGCCCACCGGGTTGGACACCGCGCGGATCTCCACGACCGGCACGCCGTGCGCCGCGGCCGCCTCGGCGACCCCGAAGCCCTCCATCGCCTCGGCGAGGGCACGTGGGTGGCGGGCGCGCAGCCGCTCGGCGCGCTCGGCGGTGCCGGTCACCGTGGAGACGGTGAGTACCTCTCCGGTGCGGGCTCCGGTCACGCGCGCGAGGTCTCGTACGAGTGAATCGGGTGGACGGTGGGTGACGGTCCCGAAGCCCAGCTCGGTGACCGGCAGGAACCCCTGCGCGGTCTCGGCGCCCAGGTCGGCCGCGGTGATCTCGTCGGCGACGACGAGCGAGCCGACGGGCGCGGCGGGCTGGAAGCCGCCGGCGATCCCGGCGGAGACGACCAGGTCGTAGGGGGCGCCGTCGAGGGCCGCGGCGGTCAGGGCGGCGGCGGTGCGGGCCCCCGCGACGGCCGGACCCACGCCGACCGCCGTCAGATCGACCGCCGTCATGCCGGCCGTCGGCTCACCGGCCGCGACGCCGTCAGCCGCCGGCTCACCGGCCGCCGGGGCCACCGGCTCACCGGCCGCCGTCGGATCGACTGCCGGCTCACCGGCCGTCGGTGACAGCCGGTGCAGGACCGCGCCCGGGAGCCGCAGCTCCCGGAAGGGCCCCGCGAACGCCCGCGCCACCGCGTCCCGCTCGGCGGGGACTGCGGTGGCCACCAGCACGCGGAGCCCGGCGGCAGCGGCAGCGATCAGGCGTCCTTCTTCAGCTTGAACGACCACAGCCCGGTGACCTTGTTGCTGCCCTTCTTGCCGTCGCCCGCCTTGATGGAGACCAGGGTCGAGTTGCCCTGGGCGCCGTACTGGGCGTTGAAGAAGACGCTGCCGGGGATGGTGCGGTAGGTCTTGGTGCTGTCCTCGGTGAGCGGCTGGCCGTTCATCAGGATCGTCCACCGCTTGTCGGCGATGTCGGGGTCGACGCCGAAGCGGACGGTCTCGTCGGGGTCGACCTTGATGGACTTGATGTCCTTGTCCTTCAGGCACTTCGTCAGGTCCGCGACGCTCAGGCCCTCGCCCTCGCCACCGCACGTGGCCTCCTCGCTGACCGAGGAGGAGCCGACCGTGATCGTGGACAGCGGCGTCGGCTTGTCACAGGCCGACAGGACGAGCAGTCCGGCACAAACGGCGCCGGCGGCGGCGACGGCGCGGCGGCGTCGCACAGCGGATTGCATCGAGGTCATGGCCGAAGGCTATCGGGCGGCCCCGGCGCCACGACCACGCGGGGTACGACGTGCCCGCCCGTTACGCCACGCGGGGCCGTGCGGAGCCGCCGCGCCGGGCCGACCCGATCAGCCCGCGGAAGGTGGTGACCCACCCCAGGGCGAGGACCGCGGCGGCCACGCACAGGCCCGCCGTGCCGTTCAGCGGCATCACTATGCCTATCGCGCCGCCCAGCACCCACGACACCTGCATCAGCGTCTCCGAGCGGGCGAACGCCGAGGTGCGCACCAGCTCGGGCACGTCCCGCTGGATCAGCGCGTCCAGCGACAGCTTCGCCAGCGCCTGCGAGAACCCGGCGACCGCGGCCAGGCACGCCACCAGGAACGCGCTGAAGAACACCGCCGCCGTGATCGCCGCACCCAGCACGACCGCCAGCACCGTCACGATGATGATCTCCGGCGCCCGGGCGCGCAGCCACGCCCCGACCGCCGTGCCGAGCGCGTTGCCCGCGCCCGCCGCGACGGCCACCATGCCCAGCGACACGGCCGCGCTGGAGCCGGTCAGCGGGTGCTCGCGCAGCAGAAAGGCGAGGAAGAACGTCAGGAAGCCCGACAGCCAGCGCAGGGCGGCGTTCGCGCCGAGCGCGTGGGTGACCGCGAGACCGACCGTCCTGAGGCCAGGGCGCTTGACCGGCTTGAGGTGCGGCCCGTGCAGATGCGCCTCGTCCGCGGCGAGCAGCGCCACGTCCTCGCCCTTGGCGGAGTCGACCTTCGGCGGCAGCGAGAAGGACAGGAACGTGCCCGCGACGAAGATCACGAAGGCGCCGTAGAGCGGCCAGCGCGGACCGATGGCGTGCAGCCCGGCGCCGATGGGGGCGGCCACCGCGGTGGCCAGCAGCCCGCCGAGGGTGACCCGCGAGTTCGCCTTCACCAGCGAGAACTTCGGCGGCAGCAGACGCGGCACCACGGCGCTCCTGACGACGCCGTACGCCTTCGAGGCGACCAGCACGCCCAGCGCCGCCGGATACAGCTGGAGGCTGCCGGTGGCGACGGCGCCGGCGATGATCAGCGCGAGCAGCGCCCGGGCCAGCATCGCGCCCGCCATCGCGGCGCGGCGGCCGTGCGGCAGACGGTCGAGCAGCGGCCCGATCACCGGCGCGAGGACGGTGAAGGGCGCCATGGTTATGGCCAGGTAGAGCGCGACCCGTCCGCGCGCCTCGTCGGTCGGCACGGAGAAGAAGACGGTGGAGGCCAGGGCGATCGTGATCATCACGTCGCCGGCGCCGTTCACGCCGTGCAGTTCGATCAGCTTGCCCAGGCCGGACTCGCCCGCGCCGTGCGCGTGGGTGGCCTTCCTGATCCCGCGCACGGTCCCGGTGAACGGGAAGTGCAGGGCACGGCCGACCGCGCGGACGGACCCGCCGAACCGGCCCGAACCGCCACTCCGGCCCTTCCCCCTGACCCCGCCCGCACCGGCGGTCCCCTGGGGCGTCCTTGCGGCTGCCACGACGCAATAGTGCCCCGACAACGGTGTGCGTAGTGCGGTTACCGCGCGTATGGAGCCGACCGGTCTCGTGGAGAGGGACCTTTTCCGACCCGTCGGTGTAGGCCGCGCGCACGCGAGAAGGTAGCGTGCCTATCTCAGCCATCCCGCAGAATGGATGGCAGAGGTGCGCCCGAGCGCGATCGGGCGCGGACGTCGACGCGGTCCCCGGGTCCGCTCCGTCCGCCCCGCCGCCGCCAGGCAGCCGCACCTGTGAGACGGCGTAGGAGAGAAGCGATACCTGTGAGCGCAGCGACCACGCGAAGCCGCACCCCCGACCGCCTGTGCGCCGAGGCAGTCGACCTCGCCCGCGCCACAGCCGAGGAGGCCGCCGCGCCGGGGATCGTCGGCGAGCACGAGGGGCTCGTGTCCGAGGGCGACCGCGTCGTCACGCACTTCTTCGCCTGCAAGGAACTCGGCTACCGCGGCTGGCGCTGGGCGGTGACCGTGGCCCGCGCCTCCCGCGCCAAGGTCGTCACGGTCGACGAGGTGGTGCTGCTGCCCGGCCCGGACGCCGTGCTCGCGCCGGAGTGGGTGCCGTGGAGCGAGCGGCTGCGCCCCGGCGACATGGGGCCCGGCGACCTGCTGCCCACCGACGCCGAGGACCTGCGCCTGGAGCCCGGCTTCACCGGCGAGGACGAGCCGGCGCCGAACGCCGCCGTCTCCGAGGACATGGCCGAGCTGGCCGAGGCGGAGGACGCGGAGGTCACGGCGGGCGCCCCGGCCACCCTGCCCGTCGTCCCGTCCCGCGGCTCCATCGCGGCCGTCGCCGAGGAACTGGGCATGCGCCGCGCCCGCGTCCTGTCCCGGTACGGCCTGCACACCGCCGCGGACCGCTGGGAGGACGCCTACGGCTCCAAGACCCCGATGGCCCAGGCGGCACCGGCGTCCTGCGTCAGCTGCGGCTTCCTGGTCCGCATCGGCGGCTCCCTCGGGCAGGCCTTCGGCGTGTGCGCCAACGAGTTCTCCCCGGCCGACGGCCGCGTGGTCTCCCTGGCCTACGGCTGCGGCGGCCACTCCGAGGCCGCGGTCATGCCGAAGACGCCCCAGCCGGCCCCGCCGGTGATCGACGAGACCAAGGTCGACGTCTTCCCCCTCCGCCCGGCCCCGGACTCCGGCTCGGTCCCGTCCGTCACGGACGAGGCCGCGGCGGAACTGGGCCACTCGTAGCCCCCGGGCGGCCCGCCGGGACCCGGCGGGCCCGCGCACACCCGGGCCCGGGCACGGCTCACCGCTCCGTGAAGATCTCCTCGGCGGTGGGGGCGGTCACGGCGCGTCGGTGCCAGCGGCTCAGGGTCTCGAGGTCGTCACCCCCGATGACCCGCTCGCGAACGGCTTCGGGGACCTCGATGCCCCGCACCTCCAGCACCTCCAGGACGTCCCAGGCGGCCCGCTGAGCCTGCCCCTCGACGCGGCCTTCCTCCCGGATTTCTTGGGATAGGGGCAATTTGTGGAAGGAGAGGTCCACGGCCACCAGCTTCCTCCAGATATCTGCGGCGGGGTTTTTGCCAAGCCCTTGTGCAACGAGTCCGACGATCGGGTTGGCGAGCGCCGCAGGCTCGTCCCGCAGAGCTGCGGTCATCGCTTTGAGCATGGTCTCGATGGCCGGATTCGCGGCGTGGGTGATGGCGGACAGCGCGGCGAGTGCGAGGTCCTCGCGGATCTCGGCCGGGTCGGTGAGCACCGGCATGCTGCGTGGTCCCGTGACCAGCGGATGCAGGGTGAGCAGGGGCGACTGGGGAGGACCGATGACCACCGGGCGCGCCGCCCATGCCACGATGGCGGGATCCTGGCAGAGGACCAGCAGCATCGGCTGCAACCGGTACTTCATGAGCAGGTAGGACGCGTAGTGCGCCCAGCTCGCGGGCTTGTCCGGGTCCTTCGAGCCCTGGGCCTCGACCGCCAGGAGCAGCGGCTCGTCGTGCTCCGTCTCCAGCCTGAGCAGAATGTCGGCCCGGCCTTCCAACGGGTGGGCCGCCTCGGTGACGTCGGTGGGCAGGATGGTGACCGATGTGGGTGGGGTGAAGTCGATGCCCAGCACGTCGGACACCCGGGAGAACAGCCGCGGGTGGTCCTGGAAGATGCGGTGCATCGCCTCGTGGGACGAGCCGACCATGGGGTCTCCTCAGATTCAGAAGGTGGGTTCCGGCGCCGGGAGGCGTACCTCGGCCCAGACGGTCTTGCGCGGGACGCAGCCCTCGGATACGCCCCAGCGGTCGGCGAGCGCCTCGACCAGCAACAGGCCCCGGCCGGATTCGGCGTCGGTGCCGGCGGAGGCGGGGCGGGGCCGGGGCAGTTCGTCGCCCCGGGTGTCGGTGACCTCGATGCGGAGCGTGTCGGCCACGACGTGGAGCGTGAGCCGGAAGTCCCGTCCCGGTACGCGGCCGTGGGTCGCCGCGTTGACGGCCAGCTCCGCGATGATCTGGCGGGCGGGGTCCAGCGGCAGGCCCCAAGAACGGAGTTGTTCCACCCCGAGCAGCCGGGCGAGGCGGGCGCCGCGTGGCGTCGGGGAGAGCTGCAGGCTGAAGTTGCGCATGGGGGCGGCGGGTTCGGCGGTTTGCTGATTCACGTCACTCAGCGTGGCGGTGTCTGCTTATCGTGGATAGTGACTCAATGAGTACGTACGGTCACTGTCCGGAGCTTGTCCGGTGCTGTCGGGGCTTTGCCGACGGTTGGTACGGGTAGGGCGCCGGGTGCGCGTCACGGACGGTTCCGAGGGAGAGGTGCGGCATGACGGCAGTCGAGGCGGAGGCGGGGCGGCTCAAGGACGAGGCGGACGAGCCGGGCTGGGAGGTCGACCCGGACGACGAGTGGGGCGTCGCGGTCATCACCACGGTGGGGCGGCAGGTGAAGCTGCGGCGCGAGGCGGTGGGGATGAGGGCCGCCGAGTTCGGGAGGGCGGTCGGCTACGGCGAGGACATGGTCTACAAGATCGAGGGCGGCAAGCGGATCCCCCGGCAGGAGTTCCTGGACAAGGCGGACGAGGTCCTGGAGGCGGGCGGGCTGATCGCGGCGACGTGGGAGGACGTGAAAAAGGTCCGGTACCCGAAGAAGGTGCGGGCACTGGGCAAGTTGGAAGCGCAAGCGGTTGAGATTGGCCTGTACGAGTGCAACATCATCCCGGGTCTGTTGCAGACCCCGGAGCATGTGCGGGCTCTGATCACGGCAGCACAGCCGCCGTACTCGCCCGATGACGTGGAACGCATGGTGGCCGCGCGATTGGCCCGGCGATCGGTCTTCGAACGCGATCCCGCTCCCTCCATCCACTTCGTGGTGGAAGAGGCGCCCCTGCGACGACAGATTGCGGGCACAATGGCGTGGCGGCAGCAACTCGAACATCTGCTGGAGGTGGGGCGGTTGAACCACGTCACGCTTCAGGTCATGCCGACGAACACCGAAGCCCACCCGGGCTTGGACGGCAGGATCGAGCTGCTGAAGTTCCCGGATGGCACGGCTGTGGGGCGTGCCGACGGCCTGTTCAACAGTCGCCCAGTCTCCGACCCCAGGCAGCTCCGTATCTTGGAGCTGCAATATGGCACCATCCGGGCACAAGCCCTCCCGCCGAGGGAGTCGTTCGCCTTCATCGAGAAACTGCTGGGAGAGACATGATGCGCAAGGCCTCCGCCGGGGGAACCTCCGAACTGGCCTGGTTCAAGAGCAGCTACAGCGGTGGTACCAACGGCGAGTCCTGTGTCGAGATCGCCACTGTTCCCGGCACCGTCCACGTTCGCGACTCCAAGAACGTCGCGGGTCCCCGGCTCGCCTTCGCCCCGGACGCGTGGGAGAAATTCGTCCCGTACGCGTCCGGAGCCTGACCACACCGCTCGGTTCGCCTGCTACTCCACCAGCAGGCGAACCAATTGATCCTCGGCCCGGTGTGCCGGGCGTTCCCGGGAAGCCGCTGGAGGACGGGGGCGGGGAAGCGGGGAGACCGCCTCACCTGTGTCCGGGGGCGCTGTCGAGCGGTACGAGGGCCGTCGGGACGGCGGTGGCGCCTGCGGCCGATGCCAGCGCCCGGCGGTGACGGCGGAGCACCGCGGACTCGCCCAGCAGCAGGGAGCGCGGCTGGTAGGCGGGGCCGTGCAGGGAGCGCTCCAGCGCGGGGAGGTAGTTCCAGCGCACCGCCGGGTGCGCGGAGTGCGCGAAGTGGTACAAGTCGCCGTACGGCAGCCAGGTGCCGCGGGCCAGCAGGGCGAGGAGCGCGTTGCGCGGGTACAGCCGCAGGCAGCGGCCCGCCTCCACGGCGACGGGCGGTCCGGTCACCGGCTCCGGGTCGAACCAGCGGTGCTCGACGAGCAGGGACATCCACGCGAGCTGCGGGTACAGCAGCAGCCGGGGCAGCACCAGGGCGAACACGGCCGCCTCCCAGCCGAAGGCGAGGACCGCAGCCGCCGTCACCGCCACCGGCCCGGCCGCTCGCAGACGTCCGGCGCCGGGCTCCCGCCGGAGGGCGGCCAGGCCGCGCAGGGTGCCGTAGGCGCCGGACGGGGTGAGCGGGTGGACTATGCCGAGCAGGCACCGCGCCGTCGTGACCCCGGGCCGCAGGCCGGCCGCGTGGAGTTCGGCCAGGTTGGGATCGGCTCCGGCGACTGTCGCGTTCGGATGGTGCTCGCGTACGTGCCGACGCCGGCGTACGGACACGGGGACGTAGCCCAGAGGGATGTGGACGGCCGTCTCGGCGAGCAGCGTGTTCAGCCGGCCGCTCCGTGCCAGTACGCCGTGCACCGCGAAGTGGCTGACCTCTTGCAGGTGACGGAATTTCACCGCACCCGCGAGCGCGGCGGCCGCGCAGCCCCAGGGGCCACCGCGCGCGGCCACCCCGCACCATCCGGCGAGCTCCAGCCAGTGCCCCAGCAGCAGAAGTACGGGCGTGACGTCGTTCAGCCGCTCACGCTGGAGCCGCATCACCGAACGGAGCGAGTCGGGTGTGTGCCGTCCCCGCGCCGGGCTGAACCACCACCGGTCCGCCTGCCGCAGAGCGATCCCCACCGTGACAGCCAACAGACCGGCCGACAGCGCCCCCAACGTCGTCCCCTTCCCCTCGTCCCTCACTGGGAGCGGCACGGGGGCGGGGACTGCCGTCGGGACAGTGCCCGGCCGGCGGTCAGACCTCGGTCGGGTGGATGCCCGCCTCGTGCAGCACCTTCAGGTTTTCCCGGCTCAGCTCCGCGAACGCGCTGATTTCCGCCATGTGTGCGGCACCCGCGTACTCCACCGGGCCGTCACCCAGCAGCACCGCGGGGTCGAGTTCCGCCTCGTACACGACGGTGGCGTTGCCCTCCAGTACCGGCTGCCACACGCCCCCGGTCGTCTGGAGGAAGCTCCGGGCGACACCTCCGGGGTTGCGCACGGTCACCGGCAGCTCCGGATCGACCAGCCCGAGCCGGGACAGGGTGGCACGGGAGGCCGCGATGCCCGAGCCGCACGACGGCGTCAGCCCGGCCCCCCGCTCGTAGGTGTGGATGAACACCTCGTCGTCCGCCAGCGGCAGCACGAAGGAGAGATTGGCACCGATCGGGAACACCTCCGGTGATCCGGCGACGCGCCGCCCGGTCTCGATCAGCTCGGCCTCGTCGTACGCGTCGATCACCGTGATCAGGTGCGAGTTCGGCACCGCGACCGCTGTCACGTGGCGCGACGGGTGGAAGGCCGGAAGCAGCCGGTCCACGTACTCGCCGTGCGGTCCCGCCTCCGCCACGATCGGCTCGCCCGGAGCGAAATCGACGGCGGGCAGCTCCACCGACACCTGCCGCACGCCGTGGGACGTACGCCCCCGGTCGCGCACCGTGAAGGAGTACGGCCCCTGCTCCACGACGACGGAATCCGCCTGGTGCCGGTCCAGCAGTATCCGGCCCGCGCACCGCATCCCGTTGCCGCACAGCAGCGCCTCGGACCCGTCCGGGTTGTAGAACCAGGCCCTCGCCGTACCGTCGCCGTGATCGGCGACGAAGTACACGCCGTCACCGCCCAGCCCTCGCCTGCGGTCGCACAGCAGCCCTACGGCCCGGGTCAGCTCGTCCGCCGAGAAGTGGTCGAGCGGGGCACCGTCCACCACGAAGATGTCGTTCCGGGAACCGTGGGCCTTGGTGAGCGAGAGAGTGGACATCACGTACTTTCCGTCGCGCTGTGACTTCGCGCCGTCCCGCGAGGTCCGGACCGGCCGTGGTCCCATGCTAGCGAAAACCGTTCGATGTCACGGAACGTGACGGACGGGGGAGGTGTGCGACGAGCCGAGCGGATCTCAGAGACGGGCCGCCGTTCCACGGACGGCAGCGGCGTCCCACGTCCCGGCGTCCAGCATGGGCCGGACGGTCGACTCGTAGGACTGGAGGGCGAACGGTGCCGAGTCCGGGCCATGCCCCCAGACGGACTCGAAACGGCCCGCCCAGCGCTCGACGTGCTTGAAGTACACGGAGCTGCGGCCCCGCCGGTAGTCGGCGTCTCCCTGCTCCTCCTCCAGGAGGACCGCCGCCTTCGACACCACGACGAAGTCCACGGCCTGGTCGGCCCGCAACCGGTCCCGCACGGCAAGCGCACACTGCACGCCCAATGAGCGGTGGTGATCGACGAGCTGGAGGAAGGAGCGGGCGAAGTCCTCCCTGGTGAGGTCGTCCTGCCGACAGATGAACAGGCGTTGGACGGTCCCTCCCGCCTCGATCAGCCGCCGGTTGGCGGCCAGATACTCCCGCCGCTGCGTCAGCAAGTCGGGGCTGGTGGTGAGGTCTGCCGCCAGGACCCGCTTGGGTTCGGTCCGGGAGTCGATGAGGGCCTGGAAGAGCAGTACGGACAGCCGGGGCACCTCGGACGCGTACACCTGGAGATGTCCGTCGGCGATCTCACCGAACCCCGCGATGAGTTCCCGTTCCAGCTGTTCACGGACCAGCGCGAAGTACCGGGCGTCCGCCATGTGCCGGTCGTTGGCCCGGCGGAGCTGGATGTAGATGCGGCGCAACCACATGTGGTTGGCGACCATGAGCAGCAGCAGTACGGTCTCCGCCGCCAGCAGGAGGTCCTTGAGCATGCTCTTCTCGGCGACCCAGGCCGCGACGGGAATAGCGATACCGGCGAGGCCCACCAGTGCGTTCAGCACCTGGGACGACAATGCCTCCGCCACACGCGCACTGAGGTCCCGGCGTGGCTGTGTGGTGGTTGTCATGCGCTTCATCCCCCTGGCGAGTGCACAGTCGCCCTACATCTTCGGTGCTCTGGTTACGGACAGGCAAGGGCTCTTTGCAGCCAGTGACGGCGTCCCGGTTGCTCGGTACCCCTGGCCAGTGACTCCGGCAGGGAGCGAGCCCCGGGCGGCGACTGCCGGTTCCGGTGAGTCCAGGGGCTGATTCGGCCCCGTCCGCCCGCGCTTCGGGCGGGCGGCGCGTCCGCGCTCCGTGGGCGGTACCTTCGTGGTCACGCCGACGATGGAGAATGAACGTGAGCAAGTTCGTGCGGCCGGCGGCCGAGGGGGCCGATCCGTTCGGTACGGCCCGTCTGCGCCGCGGTGTACTCGACGCCTGGGCCACCAGTCCCGCCCGGTTCCGTGAGGACGCCAACGCCGAGGAGGAGCTCGTCCTCGGCGGCTACCGGGACCGGCTCGTGGTCGAGCTGGCCCAGAACGCCGCCGACGCCGCCGCCCGGGCCGGCGTGCCCGGCCGGCTGCGCCTCACCCTCCGCGACGGCGTCCTCGCCGCCGCCAACACCGGCGCCCCCCTCGACGCGGCCGGCGTCGAGTCGCTGGCCACCCTGCGCGCCTCCGCCAAGCGGGACACCCCGTCGGTCGGCCGGTTCGGCGTCGGCTTCGCGGCCGTCCTCGCCGTCACCGACGAGCCCGCGGTCCTCGGCCGCCACGGCGGGGTGCGCTGGTCCCTCGCCGAGGCCCGCGACCTGGCCCAGGACGTCGCGCGGCACAGCCCCGGGCTCGGCGACGAGATCCGGCGCCGGGACGGCCACGTTCCGCTGCTGCGGCTGCCGTTCGCCGCCGAGGGCAGCGCACCCGGCCCGTACGACACCGTCGTCGTCCTGCCGCTGCGCGACGCGGCCGCCGCCGCCCTCGCCGAGCGCCTGCTGGAGGCCGTGGACGACGCCCTGCTGCTCGCCCTGCCCGGTCTGGCGGAGGTCGTCGTCGAGACGGACGACACCGTGCGCACCCTGAGCCGGACCGACGACGGCCCCTTCACGGTCGTCGAGGACTCCGTGCACGGCACGACCCGCTGGCGTACCGCCGTGGCGCACGGCCCGCTCACCCCCGACCTGCTCGTCGACCGCCCCGTCGAGGAGCGCCTGCGCCCGCACTGGTCGGTCACCTGGGCCGTCCCGGCGGAGCCCGACGGCGGCCCGGCCCGCCCGCGCACCGCGCCAGTGGTGCACGCGCCCACCCCCAGCGACGAGCCGCTCGGCGTCCCGGCCCTGCTCATCGCCTCCTTCCCGCTGGACAGCACCCGCCGGCACGCGGCCCCCGGCCCGCTGACCGACTTCCTGGTGCAGCGCGCGGCGGACGCCTACGCCGGGCTGCTCGCCGAGTGGCGCCCGGTCGGCGAGGGCGTCATCGGGCTGGTGCCCGGCCCGCTGGGCAAGGGGGAGCTGGACGGGTCGCTGCGCGCGGCGATCCTCGAACGCCTCCCGCGCACCGCCTTCCTGCCGCCCGCCCACCCGGCGGCCCCGCCCGCCGAGGACCACGAACCCGAGCTTCCCGAGGCGCTGCGCCCGCGGGACGCCGAGGTCGTCGAGGGCGCCGGCGGCGACACCGTGCGGGTGCTCGCCGAGGTGCTGCCGATGCTGCTGCCCGCCGGCCTTGAGCGGCGCGTGGAGCTCCGCACGCTGGGCGTGGCGAGGGTGCCCCTGACCGACGCCGTCGACCGGCTGGCGGGCCTGGAGAAGGAGCCCGGCTGGTGGTGGCGGCTGTACGACAGCCTGGCCGGCGTCGACCCGGACCGGCTCTCCGGCCTGCCCGTGCCGCTCGCCGACGGGCGGACCACCATCGGGCCCCGGCAGGTCCTGCTGCCCGTCCCGGACGCCGCCGGCATCGACCCGGAGGTGCTGGCCCGGCTCGGCCTGAAGGTCGCCCACCCGGATGCCGCGCACCCCCTGCTGGAGAAGCTCGGCGCGCTGCCCGCGACGCCGCGCGCCGTCCTCACCACCCCGCAGGTGCGGGCCGCCGTCGCCGCCTCCCTCGACGACGAGGGCGCGCTGGACTGGGAGCGGGACGCGCCGGACGCGGAGGAGCTGGCCGACCTGGTCCTGGCGCTCGTCCGGGACGCCGGCCTGCTCCCCGGCGACGAGCCCTGGCTCGGCGCCCTCGCGCTGCCCGACGAGGACGGCGAACTCGCCCCCGCCGGCGAACTAGTGCTCCCCGGCAGCCCCTTCGCCCAGGTCGTCCGCGAGGGCGAACTCGCCGCCGTCGACGCCGAACTGGCCCGCAAGTGGGGCGAACAGCCGCTCGCCGCCTGCGGGGTGCTCGCCGACTTCGCGCTGGTCCGCGCGACGGACGTGGTCCTCGACCCGGACGAGCTGGAGCCCCGCGAAGGGGACTTCGCCGAACCCGACGACGCCGGGCTGCTGGACGCCGTCGACGTGTGGTGCGAGGACGTCCTCGACCGCTTCCCCGACTCGCCGGTGCCGCCGGTCGCCACGGAACTGGTCGCCGTGCGCGACCTGGACCTGGTGGACGACGACCGGTGGCCGCAGGCGCTCGCCCTGCTGTCCCGGCCGCCGCTGCGCGACGCGATCGTCCAGCCGGTGCGCGTCCTGCTGCCGGACGGCACGCACGAGGTGGTACGGCCGTACACGGCCTGGTGGCTGCGCGGGCATCCGGTGATCGACGGGCGGCGGCCCGCCGGCCTCCTCGCGGCCGGCGGCGACCCGCTGCTGCGCGGGCTGTACGACGAGGCCGACGCGACCGGCTTCGACGACGAGCAGGTGCTGCGGGCGCTCGGCGTACGGACCTCGGTGGCCGCGCTGCTGGCCGAGCCGGGCGGCGCCGCCGAACTGCTCGACCGGCTCGCCGACCCCGACCGCGAGGTCACCGGCGCCCAACTGCACGCCCTCTACGGTGAGCTGGCCGAGCTCGATCCGGAACAGGTCACCCTGCCGGACGAGGTGCGGGCCGTCGTCGACGGGCGGGTCGAGGTGGTGGACGCCGCCGACGCCGTGGTCTGCGACTCGCCCGACCTGCTGCCCTTCACCCAGGGCGTCCCGCTGCTGCCGGTACGGCCGGCCCGGGCGGCCGAACTGGCCGAGCTGTTCCAGGTGCGGCGGCTGAGCGAGTCGGTCACCGGCGAGGTCGACTCCGAGGGCGCCGAGCACGACGTACCGGAGCCGGTGCGGGTGCTGCTCGGGGCGCGGACCCCCGAGACGTACGTCGAGCACGACGAACTCGTCGTGGACGGAGTGGAGTTGGACTGGCGGCTGACGAACGACGGCGTCCTGCACGCCGCGACGCTGGAGGGCGTCGCCGCCGGACTCGCCTGGGCCGCCGGACAGTGGCCGCGCCGCTTCGAGGTCGCGGCCCTGCTGGAGGACCCGTCACGCACTCAGGAACTGGCCCGGGACCGGTGGTTCGACTGACCGCGGGGAGCCATGACGTGACCGTCTCCAAACTTTCTGAGTAATTTCTACTCTTGCCGTACAACCTTTCTCCTCGATCCCCGGTCTGATCGTGTGAGCCAACAGGCTCGACGATCGCTTGGGCCCCGGCGGGACGACGCGCCGTGGGGGACGACCACCGTCGGGGCCCTTTTCTTCACCAACGGGGATCTCATGCGCATTCGAGCCATCGGAGCCGGCGCCTTGGGCGCCCTTGCCCGCTCCGCCGACGCCGCGCCCGCCGCGCACACCGACGGCGGGTCCGGCGACACCACGGTCACCGAGGTCGTCGTGGACGGCGGCGGCCGCTCCGACGTGCGATAGCAGCGGCGGTCACTCCCCTTTTCCCTTCGCCGGACGCCCCGCACGCGCAGGGTCCCGGCGTCCCACTTTCCCACCCGAGGAAATACATGCGTATTCGCGCCACCGTGGCCGCCGTATCCGGCGCCCTGGCCCTGTCCGCCCTCGCCGCGCCGGCCGCCCTGGCCGCCGACGCCCCGACGGTTCCCGCGGGCGTCGCGGGCGCCGCCAAGGCCGCCCACTCCACCTCCGGCAAGAGCGCCTTCAGCACCGCCGCGACCGGCACCCCGTACGTCCTCGACGCGTCCTTCTCGAACGTCAAGGTCAACAAGGGCAAAAACATCGCCGTCGGCACCACCAACGTCGTCAAGGCGCCGGTGTCCTTCACCCTGACCCACGCCGTGGACGTCGACATCCACGCCGACGACTTCGTCTCCGCCATCGAGCTGTACCGGGGCACGTCCTTCGAGGACGAGATCTGGTGGTTCGACAGCGACGTGGCGAACTGCACGGACACCTCCACCACCGTCGCCTCCTGCACCGCCACGGTCGAGATCGACCCGGCGGAGCTGCTGAACGAGGACGCCGGCTCCTGGAAGGCGGCCGGCTTCGCCGTCGCGTTCAACGGCGAGGACCCGAACAACCCGAACCTGGACAACGTCGGCGTCGCCGTCACCGACCAGGTCGCGGCCTTCAAGCTGCAGCGCTTCTCCAAGCTGACGGTCAACGCCGCCCCGGAGCCGGTGAAGAAGGGCAAGACCGTCACCGTCACCGGCAACCTGACCCGTGCCAGCTGGGACGACGGCAAGTACCACGGCTACGCCAACCAGTCGGTGAAGCTGCAGTTCCGCAAGAAGAGCTCCAGCACCTACACCACGCTGAAGACCATCAAGTCCAGCTCCACGGGCACCCTGAAGACGACGACCACGGCGACGGTCGACGGCTACTACCGCTACAGCTTCGCGGGCACCACGACCACCCCGGCGGTCAGCGCCGCGGGTGACTACGTCGACGTGCAGTAAGCACGCGCCGGCATGACGAGCGGCGGCCGCACCCGGCTGGGGACCCCGGGGGCGGCCGCCGTTTTTCGCGTTTCGCAACGACTTCGCAAGGTCACGGCAAGTGCGGGGCGCGAGCTTGACCATCCGCGCCCCAAATCCGTCCGGGCGCTACTGCCGCATCAGGCGATGTTCGCCATGTCGGTGACGGCGCGTAGGCGCCGGTCGCCGGCATGGCGGTTTCGCCAGATGATGTAGCGGCGGATCATGCTGCCCTGCTCCTTGTGGTCGGCGTGGTCGGTGCCGTCGAGGGTGAAGTAGCGCAGGGCGGTCAACTGGGCCTCGATGCGGTTGAGCCAGGAGCTGTTGGTCGGGGTGTAGGCGATCTCGACATTGTTCGCCGCGGCCCAGGTGCCGACCCGCCGGCACTTCTCCGTGGTCAGGTGCGGGGAGTAGTTGTCACAGATGATCGCGATGCGGACTTCGGGCGGGTAGAGGCTGCGCAGGTAGCGGCAGAACTCCACAAACTGGGTGCGCCTCTTGACCGGCTTGATGTGGCCGTAGAGCTTGTCCTTGGCCAGGTCCAGGGCGGCGAACAGGTGCCGTACTCCGCCGTAGCGGTTGTAGGTCGCCCGCCGCCTGCGGCGTGGTTCACGGCCGGGGTCCTTGTGCTTGCCGCCGCGCTCGGCCCATTGCCGGCCTGGGTGGGGCATCAGGTTGAGCGGTCCGAACTCGTCCATGCAGAAGACCACTTCGGGCTCGCCGTCCTCGGGTACGACCTCGCCGTCAGCGATTGCGTAGAGGTGTTCGACACGGGCGTTCTTGGCTGCGTAGTCGGGGTCGCGGGAGGTCATCCAGGTCTTCAGGCGTTGAAAGGAGACGCCTTCCTCGCGGAGCAGGATGCGCAGGCCCTCGTGGCTGATGTCGTCGACCATCCGACCGAGCACGACCTGCCGTTCTCCACCTGGAGTCTGACCAAGCTGGCGGACTCAACTGAAGGAACGCGGCTATGAGGGCGGCACCACCGTGGTCCGTCACTACGTCAGCCGGCTTCGCGAAGCCTTCCCCCCGGCCGGCCCACCCCGTCGTTATCCCACGGTCCGGGACGTCACCAGTTGGCTCACCCGCCACCCCGACAGCCTTGACGAGGATGAGTCGACGCAGGTGAAGGAACTGCTGGCCCGCTGCCCGGCCCTCGCCCGCACCGCCGAGCACGTTCGCGCTTTCGCCGAACTCATGAACAACCGGCAGGGCCGACTCCTCCACCGGGCGATCGCCGATGTCCGAAGCGACGACCTCCCTGACCTGCACACTTTCGTCAACGGCCTCGGCCAGGACCTCGACGCTGTCACCGCTGGGCTCACGCTGCCTTACAGCTCGGGAGTCGTTGAGGGGCACAACAACAAGATCAAGATGCTCAAGCGACAGATGTTCGGCCGCGCCAACTTCGACCTCCTCCGCAAACGAGTCCTCCTCGAAGCGGTGGTCGGCCGTTCATGATCGTGGTTTCGGTGACCGTCCGTGGTGCCGGCACGGAAAGTGAGCCAGAACCACGATTCACCCGTCGCCGACAAGATCCGCAGGGCTGCTTGGGCGGGCCTGGGCGGGGGCACGACCCGCACCAGCCGGTTTCCTCGCGCAGACAGCCGGGCTTGTCGCAGCGAGGGCAGGGCTGCTGGGCGGCGAGTTGCTCGGCATTGCGGCGACAGTCCCGGCAGAGCCGGTTGCTGGCCGAGCGGACCGATTCGCCGCACTGGTCGCAGACGTTGCCGCACAAGCACCTGTCGGCGGCAGGTACAGAGCGCGGCCAATAGGGCGCGGAGGGCTGCGGACACTGCGGTGGCCGTCGTGGCGGACGTAGTGCGGGCACGCGTGGAGGGGCAGGCCCTGCCCCGCAGGTCATCTGTCAGCTGTCGGTCGGCTGCAGCGCCCCCACCTCGATGGCACACGCATGCTCTATCGCGACGACCGAAGCCTGGCGGGCGGTGACGTCCGGCGCGCCGGCGCCCGTTTCGGCGTCGAGGGAGTGCGCGTACGTCCGCAGGGCGGAGGCATCCGCCGGCTTCGAGGCCATCGCGGCGAGGTCGGTGAGGACGGACGCCAGCTCGTCGGGCGTGTAACGGCTGTCCTCGGACACCGCGAGCGGCGAGGCCACCGAGCAGAAGAACTACGCGGGCTCCCTCGCCTGCGCGGGTCGTGTGGCTTCGGGATCGGGTTTCGCGCTGCGCAGGACCTGCTCGACCTCGGCGGCAGTCTTCCCGGCGGTCCGCAGGGCCACGGGATCCTCCTCACCGGACACGCGCTGCCGCTCAAGCGCCGAACGGTAGGCGTCGACCGTGATGTCGCCGCCCTCGAACTCGCCCTCGCCGACGCGCCCCTGGTCGTACGGCAGGGCAGCGCCCGATCCCAGCGGCGCCCACACGCCGTCCGCGTAACGGGCGAACGTGATCACGTAAGTGTGGCCGACCTCCAATCGCGACGCGTCCTGTGAGGCCACGCGGACCCGGGCGCCGTCCTTGAGCTGCCATCCGTCGACGGTGACCGAAAGGGCGCCGGGAAGAGTCGGAGCTGCGGGCCGGCCCCACACTCGGTCGGTGACGCGCAGGTCGACCGTCCGCGGCATGTATGTCTCGCCGCCGGCGTCCTCGTCGTCCGTCACGGGGTCGGGCTGCTCGCGTTCCGCCAACACGCGCACGACGGCGACCTGGTCGCCGTACGACACCCAGTCGGTCGCGGAGCGGGAGGGGACACCCTCCTTCGTCTCGGTGAAGCGGACCTGCCCGGTGGTGCGCTCCGCATCGGCGGCCCCGTCGGCGCCGGTCCGGTCGTCGTCGTGCGACGACACCAGGGCGACGGATCCGGCGAGGGCCGCGGCCAGCACAGCCCCCGTGATCTTCGTACGCGTGGTCAGGGCCACGAGACCCCTCCTTGTTCGGTTAAACGGTCGCGGTGGCGCCCTCGTTTCGGGCCGCCGCGACTGTGACGCTGCGGGAGTCCCGTTCGTTCATGCGGCTGCGGTGGGTCCGAGCACTCGGACCCACCGCAGCCTTTTCGTCGTGCTCACCTCGCGGCGATCAGCGTGTTCTCACCGCGTGCCGCTCACTCCGCTTCTTCGACGTCGTTGGGCAGGAGATCGACGTCAATGGAGCAGGCACGTTCGATGCTGAGCACGGTGGCCAGGCGATCTCGACATTGTTCGCCGCGGCCCAGGTGCCGACCCGCCGACACTTCTTCGATGACCCACGGGGCGTACTACGACCCTTCGTCGGACGACTTCGCCAGCGTCCCGATGATCTACAAGGGCAACAGATCCGCAGTTCGCAAGGGGCGCGCAAGGGCCCGGCAACGGCTTCGTCATGCTCACCCCAAATCCGCGTGCGGGCTACAACCCGCCCCGTGCGCCGCGAATCTGATCATGCGAGTCAAGAGACTCCAGATCACATCTCCCACTTGGGGAACGCAATGCGCATACGTGCCACCGTGGCCGCCGTCTCCGGCGCCCTGGCCCTCACCGCCTTCGCCGCGCCGGCCTCGCACGCCGCCGACTCCGTCAGCTACCGGACGGAAGCCGCGAAGATCTTCGCCGCGCACTCCGGCAACACCGCGTTCAGCACCGCCGCCGGCAGCACCGCCACGGACCTGGGTGTCACCTTCTCCAACCTGAAGATCGCCAAGTCGGTCAAGGTCGGCGCCGCCAACCACGTCTCCACCACGGTCACCTACACGATGACCCACGGCGCGAACTACGACCTCTCGTCGGCCGACTTCGACAACGGCCCGATGATCTACAGGGGCTCGGTCGACGCCCCCGACATCATGCTCGGCGGCGACGCGCCCGCCACCTGCACGCCCGTCACCGCCACCACCGCCAACTGCTCGGGCAAGATCGACATCTACCCGTCCGACGGCACCCTGCTGAACTCCGACGCGGGCACCTGGTCGGCCGGTGCGATCGCCCTCCAGTACAGCACCCATGACACCTCCAGGCAGGGCGGCCTCGGCACCACCCTCGTCCGACGCGCGGCCACGTTGACCGTGAACGCCGGCCCGGAGCCCGTCGCCAAGGGCAAGACGGTGACCTCCACGGGCAAGCTGTCCCGGGCCAACTGGGAGGACAACAAGTACCACGGCTACACCAAGCAGCCGGTGAAGCTCCAGTTCCGCCGGGCCGGCACGACCACGTACACCACGCTCAAGACGGTCTACTCGGACTCGTACGGCAACGTGAAGGCCACCGCCACCGCGCAGTACGACGGCTACTGGCGCTTCAGTTTCGCGGGCACCACCACGACGTCGGCCGTCTCGGCCACCGCCGACTACGTCGACGTGAAGTAGCGTCCGGCTCCCTCAGGCGGGGAAGCGGCGGCCGGCCCATTTCCACAGTGCCTCCAGGGCGGCCGCCGCCACCACCGAGATGGCGACCGCGATCCACGGCAGCTGCATGCCGACCAGTTTCAGCGCGAAGAAGTCCTGCAACGACGGCACCGCCAGCACCAGCAGGAACGCGGCGGCCATCGAGACCACCAGGGTCAGCCGCCACCAGGTCCAGGGGCGGGCGACGATCGCCAGCACCCACATGGAGATCAGGAACAGGGTGAGGGTCGCGACGCTGGTCTCGGCCTCCAGCGAGCCCGGACCCGTGTAGTGGTGCCGGGCGATCAGGTACGTCGCGAAGGTCGCCGCCGCGGCCACCACCCCGCCGGGGATCGCGTACCGCATGACCCGGCGCACGAAGCGGGGGCGGGCCCGTTCCCGGTTGGGGGCCAGGGCGAGGAAGAACGCCGGGATCCCGATGGTCAGCGTGGACAGCAGGGTCAGGTGCCGGGGCAGGAAGGGGTACTCGACCTGCCAGCACACCACCAGCAGGGCCAGCAGCACCGAGTAGACCGTCTTCACCAGGAACAGCGTGGCGACCCGGGTGATGTTGCCGATGACCCGCCGGCCCTCGGCGACCACCGACGGCAGGGCCGCGAAGCTGTTGTCGAGCAGCACGATCTGCGCCACCGCCCGGCTGGCCTCCGACCCGGAGCCCATGGCGACGCCGATGTCGGCGTCCTTCAGCGCCAGTACGTCGTTGACGCCGTCGCCGGTCATCGCCACCGTGTGCCCGCGGGACTGCAGGGCGCCCACCATGTCCCGCTTCTGCCGCGGGGTGACCCGCCCGAACACCGTGGCCTCGTCCAGGACCCGCGCCATCGCCTCCCGCTCGGCGGGCAGCCTGCGCGCGTCCACGGCGGTGCCGGTCAGGCCCAGCTTCGCGGCCACCGCGCCCACCGACACCGCGTTGTCGCCGGAGATGACCTTGGCGCGCACGTCCTCCTCGGCGAAGTAGCGCAGGGTGTCCGCCGCGTCCGGCCGCAGCCGCTGCTCCAGGACGACCAGGGCGGTGGGGCGGGCGCCCCGCACGGACCCGGGATCCTCCAGGTCGCCGTCGGTGCGGGCGAGCAGCAGCACCCGCAGCCCCTGCTCGTTGAGCCGCCCGGTCTCGGCGAGGGCGGGGTCGTCGTCGTCGTCCAGCAGCACGTCCGGCGCGCCGAGGAGCCAGGTGCTGCTCTGTCCGTCCCCCTCGCTGAAGGCGGCGCCGCTGTACTTGCGGGCGGAGGAGAAGGGGAGGGCCTGGGTGCAGCGCCAGTCCTCCACGTCGGGGAAGGCGTCGATGATCGCCTGGAGGGACGCGTTCGGGCGCGGGTCGGCCTCCCCGAGCGCGCCGAGCACCTTGCGTACGTACGTCTCGTCGGCGCCCTGCAACGGCCGGACCTCGGTGAGGTCCATGCCGCCCTCGGTGAGGGTGCCGGTCTTGTCGAGGCAGACGGTGTCGACGCGGGCCAGGCCCTCGATGGCGGGCAGTTCCTGCACCAGGCACTGTCTGCGGCCGAGCCGGATCACGCCGATCGCGAAGGCTATCGAGGTCAGCAGCACCAGCCCCTCCGGGACCATGGGCACGATGCCGCCGACCGTCCGCGCGACCGAGTCCTTGAAGCCGTGCTGCTTCACGACGAGCTGGCTGACGACCAGGCCGACCGCGGTCGGGATCATCATCCAGGTCACGTACTTGAGGATCGTGGAGATGCCGGAGCGCAGCTCGGAGTGGACCAGGGTGAAGCGGGAGGCCTCCTCGGCGAGCTGGACGGCGTAGGCCTCGCGGCCCACCTTGGTCGCCTGGAAGGCGCCGCCGCCGGCGACCACGAAACTGCCGGACATGACCCGGTCGCCGGGTTTCTTCGGCACCGGGTCGGCCTCGCCGGTGAGCAGCGACTCGTCGATCTCCAGCCCGTCGGCCTCCACGCACACCCCGTCGACGACGGCCTTGTCGCCGGGCCCGATCTCGATCACGTCGTCCAGCACGATCTCCGAGGTGGCGATCTCGGCGGCGGCGCCGTCCCGCCGTACCGTGGGCCGGGCCTCCCCGATCACGGCGAGCGAGTCCAGCGTCTTCTTCGCCCGCCACTCCTGCACGATGCCGATGCCGGTGTTGGCGAGGATGACGTATCCGAAGAGGCTGTCCTGGAACGGCGCGACGAACAGCATGACCAGCCACAGCAGGCCGATGATCGCGTTGAACCGGGTGAAGACGTTGGCCCGGACGATCTCCCCCGGCGACCGGCTGCTGCGCACCGGGACGTCGTTGACCTGCCCCCGCGCGACCCGTTCGGCGACCTCCGCCGCGCTCAGTCCGCGGACCGCCGGCGGGCCGGCCGCGGGGGGACGGGCCGGGCCGAACCCGGCGCCCGCGTCGAGGTGCGTCATGTATCCGACGGTACGTGCGCGAGTACGGCTTCACCCGCCGAGCGAGGGGAAGTTCCGACCTGGGGAGGACCGGGGAGCACCGGGCGTAGTGCCCTGGTTGTAGGGCGCCGGCCGGTCGGCCCACGCCCGGGCGAATCCGACGACAGGGCCTGCGCCGTCGTCCGTGCCTGTGCCGTCGTCCGTGCCTGCGCCGGGGGTGCCCGGTCGGCAGGGCCTACGCCGTCGTCGTGCCCTCGTCGGCCGCGGCCCGCCCGGACGTGTCCTGCCCGGAGGCGTCCCGCTCGGCCGCGGCCCGCTTGATCGCGGCGTCCCGCTTGCGGACGTACCAGATGCCGATCAGGCCCAGGCCGCCGCCGGCCAGGCAGGTCCACAGCCACCAGGTGTGGCCGTGGTCGGCGAACCAGCCGTAGAAGGGGAGCTGGACCAGGAAGAGGACGAACCAGACGATCGTGCCGCCGGTGACGGTGGCGACCACGGGGCCCTCCAGGGGCTCCGGCGCCTCGTGCTGGAAGGTTCCCGAGAAAAGTCCGGCCATGGGGACAGCTTACGGGCGCTTGCGGACGGCCTCCGGGCGGCTTCGGAAACGATCAGGTCTACGCGCGGAGATGGCGTTCACAGAAATCATATGTTCATACTGAAACGGTTTACGCTTGTCCACTTCTGCTCGTAGGAACATCCAATGTCCACCTCGGCACCCGCCAAGGTCCCCAGCCCCGGACAGCCGGGGCAGTCGCCCGCACCCGGAGCGCTCGACCGCTACTTCAAGATCACCGAGCGTGGCAGCACGCTCGCCCGTGAGGTCCGCGGCGGCTTCGCCACGTTCTTCGCGATGGCGTACATCATCGTGCTGAACCCGATCATCCTCAGCAGCGCGAAGGACATGTACGGGCACCACCTGGACAACGGCCAGCTGGTCACCGCGACCGCCGTGACGGCGGCGTTCACCACCCTGCTCATGGGTGTGATCGGCAACGTCCCGATCGCGCTGGCCGCCGGCCTCGGCGTGAACTCCGTCGTCGCACTCCAGCTCGCTCCGCGGATGTCGTGGCCGGACGCGATGGGCATGGTCGTGCTGGCGGGCTTCGTGGTGATGCTGCTGGTCGCCACCGGCCTGCGGGAGCGCGTGATGAACGCGGTGCCCTACGGGCTGCGCAAGGCGATCTCCATCGGCATCGGTCTGTTCATCATGCTGATCGGCCTGGTCGACTCCGGCTTCGTGTCCCGCATCCCGGACGCCGCCCAGACCACCGTCCCCGTGCAGCTCGGCGCCGACGGCCACCTCAACGGCTGGCCGGTGCTGATCTTCATCCTGGGCGCGCTGCTCACCCTGGCGCTCATCGTCCGCCGGGTCTCCGGCGCGATCCTGATCTCGATCGTCACGATGACCGTCCTGGCGATGGTCGTCGACGCCGTCGCCACCGTGCCCAGCTGGGGCCTGACCACGCCGAAGTGGCCGGGCAACCCGGTCGCCACGCCCGACTTCGGTCTGATCGGCCAGGTCAGCCTGTTCGGCGGCTTCGGCAAGGTCGGCGTGCTGACCGGTGTGCTGTTCGTCTTCACCGTGCTGCTGTCGTGCTTCTTCGACGCGATGGGCACGATCATGGGCGTCGGCGACGAGGCGAAGCTGACCAACGCCCAGGGCGAGATGCCCGGCATCAACAGGGTCCTGTTCGTCGACGGCCTCGCGGTCGCCGCGGGCGGCGCCAGCTCCTCCTCCGCCACCACCGCCTTCGTCGAGTCCACGGCCGGCGTCGGCGAGGGCGCGCGCACCGGCTTCGCGAACGTCGTCACGGGCGCCCTGTTCGGCGTGGCGCTCTTCCTCACCCCGGTCGCCACGATGGTGCCGTCCCAGGCGGCCACCCCGGCCCTGCTCGCGGTCGGCTTCCTGATCCTGGCGGGCTCGGTCCGGGAGATCGACTGGGCCGACCACACCATCGCCATCCCGGCCTTCGTGACCATGGTGATGATGCCGTTCACCTACTCGATCACCAACGGCATCGGCATGGGCTTCATCACCTTCGTGCTGCTGCGCCTGGTGGCCGGGCGGGGCCGTGAGGTGCCGGCGCCGATGTACGTCGTCGCGGCGGTGTTCGGCTTCTACTACCTGATGCCCGCCCTCGGCCTCACCTGAGCCGCGCTCAGCTGACGTCGTAGAACTTCTCCGTCTCCTCGACGGCGGTCTGGAACCGCTCGTCGAAGTCGTCGCGAATGAGCGTCCGGACCACGTAGTCCTGGACGCTCATTCCTCTTCTGGCGGCATGCTGCCGGAGCCGCTCGAGCAGCTCTGCGTCGATGCGCAGGCTGAGCACGCTGGTCTCCATGCACAGATGATCGCGGCAGGGACCGGCGCCATGTGCCGCGTTCGGCGTCCCGCCACCCGAACGAGTGGCGTTCGCGTCAACAGCGGCAGCCAACAGCGGCAGCCAACAGTGGCGACAGTGGCCGGAATCACGGTCACTCCTCCGCCCCCAGTGGTCCTTAGCCAGAGTAATGAGTTAGGCTAAAGAACATGCCGGACCTCAACCATGGCGACGACGCTGCCGCCGTGAACTCCCTCCGCTCAGCCGTCATGCGGCTGTCCCGTCGGCTCAAGCACCAGCGCGTCGACGAGTCGCTGAGCCCCACCGAGATGTCGGTGCTGGGCACCCTGTCCACCTGCGGCAGCGCCACGCCGGGCGAGCTCGCCCGCAAGGAGCACGTGCAGCCGCCGTCGATGACCCGCATCGTCGCGCTGCTCGAGGCCAAGGGGCTGGTCAGCCTGGAGCCGCACCCCGAGGACCGGCGCCAGAAGGTCGTGACGAAGACCGAGCAGGCCGAGGCGATGCTCGAGGAGAGCCGCCGCAAGCGCAACGCGTTCCTGGCCGACCTGGTCGAGGGTCTCGACGAGGACGAGTGGGCCGCACTGCGCGCCGCCGCGCCCGTGCTGGAGAAGCTCGCGCACCTGTAAGCAGCAGTCCTGAGGAGGCGAACCCTTTTGAGTACGGGACCCGGAGCAGATTCCGTCCCCGCACCGACCACCCCCGAGACCCCGCCCGCCCCCGAGCGCCGCTCCACGATGTTCAGCTCCCTGAAGATCCGGAACTACCGCCTGTTCTTCATCGGACAGGTCGTCTCGAACATCGGCACCTGGATGCAGCGCATCGCCCAGGACTGGCTGGTCCTCAGCCTCACCGGCTCCGCGACCGCCGTCGGCGTCACCACGGCCCTGCAGTTCCTGCCGATGCTGCTGTTCGGTCTGTACGGCGGCGTCCTCGTCGACCGGCTGCCCAAGCGCCGCGCCCTGCTCGTCACGCAGTCCGCGATGGCCGTCACCGGCGTCGTGCTGGCGCTGCTGACCCTGACCGGTCAGGTCCAGGTGTGGCACGTGTACGTGGCCGCCTTCGCCGTCGGCCTCGCCACGGTCGTCGACAACCCGGCCCGCCAGTCCTTCGTCTCCGAGATGGTCGGCCCGGACCAGCTGCAGAACGCGGTCAGCCTCAACTCCGCGAACTTCCAGTCCGCCCGCCTCGTCGGCCCCGCCGTCGCCGGACTGATGATCACCGGCGTGGGCACCGGCTGGGCGTTCCTGTTCAACGGCCTGTCCTTCGTGGCCCCCATCGCCGGCCTGCTGCTGATGCGCGCGCGTGAGCTGCACGTCGTCGAGCGCGCCCCGCGCGGCAAGGGCCAGCTGCGGGAGGGCCTGCACTACGTCGCCGGCCGCCCCGACCTGATCTGGACCATCGTCCTGGTCGGGTTCGTCGGCACCTTCGGCTTCAACTTCCCCGTCTACCTCTCCGCCTTCGCCGGCGACGTCTTCCACGCCGGCGCGGGCTCCTACAGCCTGTTCAACACGCTGATGGCGGTCGGCTCGCTGGCCGGCGCCCTGCTCGCGGCCCGCCGGGGCACCGTCCGGATGCGGGTGCTGATCGCGGCGGCGGTGGCCTTCGGCACGATGGAGCTGGTCGCCGCGACGGCGCCGTCGCTGTGGCTGTTCGCCCTGCTCATGGCCCCGATCGGAATGTTCGGCATGACGGTCAATGTCACCGCCAACTCCAGCATCCAGCTCGCCACCGACCCGGCCATGCGCGGCCGCGTCATGGCGCTGTACATGATGGTCTTCCTGGGCGGCACGCCGGTGGGCGCGCCGATCGCCGGCTGGATCACCGACACGTACGGCGTCCGGGCGGGCCTCGCCACCGGCGGCGTGATCGCCGCGGCCGCGGCGGCCGCGATCGGCCTGGTGCTGGCCCGCGTCGGCAACCTGCGGCTGTCCATGGGCTGGAACCACGGCCACCCGCGCCTGGGCCTGGTGCCCCGCGAGCGGCACGAGGAGCTGGCGCGGGCCGCGTGAGGAACCGGCACTGACCGTGCGAGGAGCCGGCCCGAGCCCTGCGAGGAGTCGGCGCGGGCCGCCGCGTGAGGAACCGGCACTGGCCGCGCGAGATCCTTCGAGGCGGTGCCGGGCCGGGGACATGGGGCAACGCCGGGCGCGGTGTCAGGCTGGAAGGCATGAGACTTTTCACCGCCGTAGTGCCCCCGGACGACATCGCCGGTGAACTCGCCTCGCAGGTCGCCGCCCTGCGGGACCTGCCCGGCGCGGACGCCCTGCGCTGGACCGGCCGGCCCGCCTGGCACTTCACCCTCGCGTTCTACGGGGAGGTCGGCGAGGACCTCGTCCCCGTCCTGTCGGCGCGCCTGGAGCGTGCCGCCCACCACACCGGCCCGTTCCCGCTGGCGCTGCACGGCGGCGGCCAGTTCGGGCGCGGGCGCGCCCTGTGGACCGGCGCCGCGGGCGACCTGGACACGCTGCGCGTGCTGGCCGGCCGCACCCAGGCCGCGGCCCGCAAGGCGGGCCTGCCGATGGAGGAGCACCGCCACTACAAAGCCCACCTGACCGTGGCCCGCGGCCGGGAGACGGTCGACGTACGGCCGTACGTGGCGGCCCTGCGCGGGTTCACCAGCCGCACCTGGACGGTGGCGGAGCTGGCGCTGGTGCGCAGCAACCTGCCCCGGTCCGGCGTGCCGGGCGAGCAGCCGCGGTACGAGGCGGTCGCCTGCTGGCCGCTCGCCGGGGCCGGTTAGGCTCGACGCGTGGACCCGAAGACCCGGAACCGGATCATGGCCGGTGCGCTCGTTCTCCTGCTCGTCGTGGTGGCCGTCGCGGCGGCCGTCAGGTAGCCGCGGGGAGCCCTGCGGCTCCCCGCGGCCCTCCCTCACGCCTTGGTGACCGCCGGCGGGTTCCATGTCCCGTCGAGCACTTCGGGCTTCGGCGCGTAGAGGCGCATGGTGATTCCCAGCGGGCCGGCCGGGGCGGGCAGCCAGTTGGCCTCCCGGTCCGGGCCGGGGTTGTGCTGCGATATGTAGATGGTGAGCGAGCCGTCCTGCTCGTCGTAGACCATCTGGTCGCGGTCGCCCAGGGCGAAGCGGTCGATCTCGTTCGCGACCTGGAAGCCCTCGGCGTCGTACATGGTGACCGACCAGAAGGCGTCGGCGGGCGGCATCGCGTCGGCCTCGAACCGCAGGACGTAGTCGTGGACGCCGTCGACCGGCTCGTTGTCGGCATCCGCGGTCAGGACGGGGTAGACGGCGTCCTCGGGCGGATTGGCGCCGAGCCCGCCCGCGGCGACCACGGCACGCTTGAAGTAGCTGTTTCCGTAGACGCCCATGGTGTCGAGGGAGGTACGCCAGCCGTTGGCCTCGGCTCCGAAGCCCGTGTTCGACCCCATGATCTCCGTGCGGGCATCCTGCACGCCGGCCTCGATCTCGGCGAGTTCGGCGTCGGTGAACCGGCTGGGATCGAACTTCTGGCCCGGCACGATGCCCACGTGCGCCATCCGGGCCAGCGCGGAGAAGTCCGCGGCGTGCGGCGGGTTCACCGCCAGTGCCTCGGCGGCCTTGGTGAAGAAGTCGACCGCGCCGTACCCGTTCACCAGGTCGAGCGCGTCGGCGTCGACGTCGATCTTGTCGTCGAGCTCGTAGTCGCGCGGAGGCACCGCGTTCAGGGTGTAGCCGTCCTGGACCTGCCAGACGGCTTCGTAGTCGGCCGGGCCGTTGGTCTGCGTCCGGCCGATGACCCACACGTAGGGCGTGGGTGCCCGCAGCACCGTCAGCCCGGCCTGGGGGGTGTCGTCGTAGTCCGGTCCGACGATGAGGTAGTCCTGGTCTCCGGTCCCGGTGGTGCGCTTGCCGATGGTGGCGAACACGTCGCTCCACATGTCCATCAGCGGGAGCATGAAGTACCGGTCGGCGGTGTCGGTCACGTGCAGTTCCACCGGGCCGCCGGTCAGGTCCAGCCAGGCGTTGGAGTACAGCGTGTCGAAGTTCGGCCGCACCACCGCGCGGAAGTCGGCCGAAGGGAACTCGCGCATGTGCTGGAACTCGTTCGGCGGGCCGTAGCCCGGCCTCTGCGCGGCCAGCGGCGAGGTGCCCTGGCGGCGCGTGACGTCCATCATGACCAGCGGATAGAGGTAGGTGTACGCCTCACGGGCCAAGGTCCGCGGATCAGCCGACAGCATGCTCATGTCTCTTCCCCTCATAGAGTGATGACGTGCTCACGGCGAGTCAGCGCGCAGTCTGTCGTCCGGCGATCGACCGCGCCAGGGCGCCTCTGCGAAACCGGCCACCTCCGTGCGGACGCGCGGAGGCGCGCGCGGCCGCCGTCCCCCGCGACAGGACGAGGCGCGGTCATGCTTGCCTTGAGCGGACTCGAAGGCGTTGGCTGGGGTCCCATGAAGTACACGCAGCTTGGACGCACCGGACTCAAGGTCAGCCGACTGGTCCTCGGCACCATGAACTTCGGTCCCCAGACGGACGAGGTCACCAGCCACGCGATCATGGACGCGGCGCTCGACGCGGGGCTGAATTTCGTGGACACGGCGAATGTGTACGGCTGGGGGGAGAACAAGGGCCGCACGGAATCGATCATCGGGAACTGGTTCGCCAAGGGCGGGGAACGGCGCGACAAGGTCGTGCTCGCCACCAAGGTGTACGGGAACATGGGCCCGGACGGCGAGGCCTGGCCCAACCACGACAAGCTCTCCGCCGTCAACATCCGCCGGGCGGTCGACGCCAGCCTCAAGCGGCTGCGGACCGACTACATCGACCTGTACCAGTTCCACCACATCGACCGCAGCACTCCCTTCGAGGAGATCTGGCAGGCCATGGACGTGCTGGTGCAGCAGGGGAAGATCCTCTACGTGGGGTCCAGCAACTTCCCCGGATACAAGATCGCCCAGGCCAACGAGACCGCCGCGCGGCGCGGCTCCTACGGGCTCGTCAGCGAGCAGTGCCTCTACAACCTCTTCGAGCGCCGCGCCGAGATGGAGGTCATCCCGGCCGCGCAGGACTACGGGCTCGGCGTCATCCCGTGGTCGCCGCTGCACGGCGGGCTGCTCGGCGGCGTCATCAGGAAGCAGGTCGAGGGCGGGCGCCGCGGCTCCGGGCGGGCCCCCGACACCCTCGCCGACCCCGCCGTACGCACCCAGATCCAGGCGTACGAGGAGCTGCTCGACAAGCACGGTCTCGAACCCGGTGAGGTCGCCCTCGCCTGGCTGCTCACCCGGCCGGGCGTGACCGGCCCTATCGTCGGCCCGCGCACCGCCGAGCAGCTCGACTCCGCGCTGCGCGCGGTCGAACTGGAGCTGCCGGAGGAGCTGCTGGCGGCTCTCGATGAGATCTTTCCCGGCCCGGGGCCCTCCCCGGAGGCATTCGCCTGGTGATCAACCGGGCCACCGCGCCCGGGACCGCCGCCCCTTCACAGGGCGGCGGTCACCGCCTGGCAGCGTGTGCTCCATGCTCCGAGCCGGCCGCTTGGAGTGCGCCCTGTGCGGGCCACCGGTCAGTCGCGGGGGAAGCCGTCGGTCCTGAGGACGAGGCCGAGGTGGGTGGTGGTCATGTCTACGTCCGTGCCGAAGGCGATGGACAGCTCGCTGACGTACTCGCCTTCCTTCGGCTGGGTGTAGAGGCGGCATTTGCCCTGGTAGGGATCGACGATGAGGTAGACGGGGACCTCGGCGACCGCGTAGGTGAGCTTCTTGGGGCCGTAGTCGTTCGCCGCCGCGTCCTCGGAGATGACCTCGGCCACGAACTCGACGTCCTGGTAGCGCCAGCGGCCGTTGTCGTCCTTCACGGAACGCTCGGCCAGGGCGGCCACGTCACACGCGAAACCGTTCAGGCGCCCCGGGAAGTCGATCCGGACGTCGGAGGCGAGCCGCTTGATCGGATACCTGGCGCGCAGCTGTTCCAGAATGCTGAAACGGAGCCGGACACCGACCCGACGGCGCCGACGTCCAAGCCCAGCGCGACACCCGACGCACAAGGCTGTGAGCAGGGTTGGTACTACCACGCTTCCAGCAAGGACAAGGACTACCACAAGGGGGTCGGCGCCGAGCAGGCCAATCATAACGGCACCTCACGCACTGCCAAGAGCACATTCACCTCAGAGGTCTCCGGTACCGTCGGCATCGCTTACAGCGGCGAGCTGAAGGTCAGCGGCTCTCTCGTGGTCGCCGAGATCGAGGAGAAGTTCGGTGTGAATGTCTCGACCTCCCTCACCGCGAAGATCGGTAACAGCATCACTGTGGACACACCGGCGCACACGACCACCTTCGGTCGGTACGGCGTGTACCGGCTCAAGTCCTACGGATACAACCAGTACGTGTACGTCAACTGCAGCAAGGGCAGCAAGAAGAACGTCACGACCTACACGCCTCACCGCGTCGGCTGGGCCATCTGGGAAAAGGAGGACTGACCATGTCCGGCCTGATCCGAACGGGATCGAGTGTCGCGTGTGCTGCACTGCTCCTGTCGCTAACCGCTTGCTCATCGAGCGATGAGGGTGCCCAGCAGGCGAAGCAACCCACCACGACTTCCTCCGAACACGGTTCCAGTACGGTGACCGCGTCCTCCGAAGCCTCCCAGCCCTCGGTGCGAACGCCCCCGGAGCTGGACGATGACGAGACGCTTGCGGGGCGCCAGAACGCGACCACAGGAAACGCCAGCATCGAGTTCGAAGCGGGGAAGAAGGGCGATGCGCTGATCGTCGCAGTGCGCTGTCAGGGCAAGGGGAAAATCAACGTTGCCCTGAAGCCCGTGCATGTCTCATTCCCGCTGGAGTGCCTCGCCGGTGAAGTCAGCACCACCTACAACCAGGTGGCAGTGAGAGGAGTGGACCGCAGCGGAACTGTCTCCGTCGAGGCCCCCTCAACTGTTCGTTGGTCGCTGACCGTCGGCCGAGGCGCGCCCGCGCAAGAGGAATCGCCCGCCGGCTCAAGCCAGTCTGAGTAGACGCGTTTCAGGCAATTACAGGGCGAGCGCCTCCGATATCACTGATGGAGGCGCTCGCCTATGCGTGAAGTGTTGGCCTGGCCCATGATTTGTGTCGCGGTACGGGAATCATCGGGGTCGCGACCCTCATGGTGGCCTCAGTCGCCGTAGGGGCGGCCCAGGCCCCAGGCCTGGTGCATGGCGTTCGCGAAGGCCGCCGCGATCTTGTGTTCGCCGCTCGCGTTGGGGTGCGTGCCGTCGTAGGTGTCGCGGTCGATGTCGTACGAGGGCGGGGGCGAGGCCAGCAGGAGGGGGGAGCGGGGCTCGTCCAGGTCGGCCACGGCCTTGGCGAGCAGTTCGTTGAAGAGCGCGACTTGCGCGCCGAAGGGGGCGTCGGACCGGGCGCGGACGTTGGGTATGACGGGCAGCACGGCCATGCGGACGCGCGGGTTCGCGGTGCGGGCCTCGGCGACGAACCGGCGCACGTTGTCCGCCGTCTGGTCCGCGTTGGTGTAGAAGCCCAGGTCTATCAGGCCCAGGGCGACCAGCAGGACGTCGGCCCGGTGCGCGCGGACCGCCTCGCCGACCAGGGGCGCCATGTGCAGCCAGCCCTCGCCCCAGCCGGCCAGGTGGGCGCGCGGGAAGTCGGGTTCGGCGTAGGCGTACGACACGGGCGCGTCCGCCGCCTTGTCGTACAGCGTCTCGCGCGGTCCGACGAGCGCGAACGGGCCCCCGTACGTCTCGCACAGGTGCCGCCACATCCGGTAACGCCACGTGTGTTCGCCGGCGCTTCCGATCGTCTGGGAGTCGCCGACGGGCATGAGCCTGAGCATCCGCTCATGATGGACGATCAGCGGGGCGGGTGGGATGTGAAGCCGGACACGCCTGCCTGAACGGGCCGTGAGGATGGCAGTCTTGGGCCATGCGCCGATCGTTCGCTCTCCTCGCCGGGATCCTGCTCACGGGTGCCTGCGCGCTGCCCGCCGCCGCCGCGGACGGCGGCGGGTCGTTCACCATCAAGGACCCGCGTATCACGGAGTCCAGCGGCCTCGCCGCCTCCCGCCTGCACCCCGGGATCTACTGGACCCACAACGACAGCGACGACGGCCCCTACCTGTACGCGGTGGACAGTGCCACCGGCCGGACCGTCGCCCGGGTCACCCTGGCCGGCATCGGCTCGCCGCGCGACGTCGAGGCGATCTCCATCGGACCCGGCAACCAGATCTACGTCGGCGACATCGGCGACAACCTCGGCGGCAAGTGGCCGTACGTGTGGATCTACCGGCTGCCCGAGCCGAAGAAGCTGACCGACCAGACCGTGCGGGCCACGCAGTACGTCGTGAAGTACTCCGACGGCGCCCGCGACGCCGAGTCGCTGGTGGTCGACCCGAAGACCGGCCGCGCGTACATCATCGACAAGAACGAGGACGGCGGGCGCCTCTACCAGGGCCCGGCCACCCTGTCGCCGTCCGGCACCAACGTCTTCCGCCCGGTCGCCACCGTCGACCTGTGGGCCACCGACGCCGCGCTCTCCCCGGACGGCAAACGTCTCGCCGTGCGCGGCTACTTCGGCGGGATCTGGTACGACTTCGACGCCGGCCGGATCAAGCGGGAGGGCCGCCTCGACGTGCCCCTGCAGGGCCAGGGCGAGTCCGTCACCTACTCCGTCGACGGTTCGAAGCTGCTGTACGGCAGCGAGGGCGCCGGCAGTTCCGTGCAGGCGGAGGACGCGCCCGGCGCCGACGGGGCCAAGTCGCCCTCGGGCAGCGCCGGTTCGGGTGCGGCGGGGGACGGCGGCGGCGGTCTCGGCTCCACCTTCAAGACCGGCACCCTGGCCGTGCTGATCGCGGCGGCGGCCCTGTTCGGCCTGCGCCGGCTGGTGCGGCGCCGCTGAAGTCCGCTGAAGTCCGCGGAGCTTCGCGGAAGTCCGCGCCCGAGCGCTGCGCGATGTCTTGACGTGGGCATGGTGTGTCAGTTTCCTGGGGGGTGCGTGGTGTGGTGGGGGGGGGCGCCCCCCCCCCCCCCCCCCTCCCCTCCCCCCCCCCCCCACCCACACCCCGCCCCCCCCCCCACACGAAACCCAAAAAACAAACACCCTCACCCCAACCCCCCCCCCTCC